>BNUD01000039.1 GCA_025997095.1 Betaproteobacteria bacterium
TCAATGCGGTTAACGAGTGCGCGAAAAGACTCGGTAACTCCAGCCATGTCAATGCCGGGAGAGCGACTTGGTTGAACTTGCACGGACAATGATCTCACTACCGCCCTCTAACGTTGGAGTTAAGCGGTGCCGCGACAGCGGCGTCCGCTTGAACGAAAGGTTAGACTTTTGCACGAAACTTCCCGCGAAGCAAGAACGTCGGGAAGCGAGGGTTTGAAGTGGCGCGAAACGGAATGGGTACGCCCACTGTGCCGCAACACGACCAGCAAGCGCGGACAACTTGCGCGACCAGAAACACTGTGGCGATGCGCTACTTGATGCCGTGGAAAAATGCTCACTGTATTGGACAGGGCTAACGCTTGAGCTAAGCGGCCGCTGCCGCGATGAGAATTAGTCTACACCGTGCCGACTCGCAGCGGTCCGCTTGAGCGAATAGTTAGGCGTGCGCCCATTCGGAGCGGAAGTATTGTTTAGCACGGCGAATTGGCGAATTTTCGGGAAGGGCCAAGATGCTCTGGGCCCAAGACACGAACTGAGGCAATGAAGTTGCCTCCAAGAAGCTACGAGCGTCACGAGCCAGTGATGAAGGGACAATGCCTGCGACGATGTAGAACCGCTCGTGAGGAACACGTGGATTGGGAGGCCAGAAGTCTGCCTCGAAGAAGACCCGAGGGTTACTTACATGACGCAGCGACGTGTCGAGGCAAATGTGCGCGGAAATAAGCGCTAGCTCAAGCGTGGAACTACGGAGCACGAAGCTTGCTCCCTTGGGCAGCTTGTCCTTCTCGATGAGCATCCAAGTACGCCTAACGTTGGAGTTAAGCGGCGCCGCGACAGCGGCGTCCGCTTGAACGAAAGGTTAGACTTTTGCACGAAACTTCCCACGAAGCAAGCACGTCGGGAAGCGAGGGTTTGAAGTAGCGCGAAACGAAATGGGCGCTCCCACTGTGCTGCAACACGACCAGCATGCACGGACAACTTGCGCGACCAGGAACACTGTGGCGATGCGCTACTTGATGCCGTTGAAAAATGCTCATTGTATTGGACAGGGCTAACGCCGGAATTAAGCCGCGCCGCGAAGCGGCGTCGGCTTGAATGAATTGTTAGACCTCAGCCGCATGCTCACCGGGGCCAAAAAAGAACAGCTTGTTCCGAAGTACAAGTCCGCCTAGTGCCAAGTAGACCAGTACAGCCAGTCCGCCACCAATTATCATTGCGCGTGGCGTAAAGATGGCATCTAAAGCTGCCTCTCGAACGGGTAGCCCTCGAACCTCACGGCCTACCGCATAAGCTTCACGCGCGCCATCAATGTCCGTTGCGGCCATTCCGAGAGTTGTCAAGGTGTATACAATTCCTGTCCCAAGAGCAATCAGCAGAATCTTCTGTCCAAATGGTTCTGGGCGAAATAGGTACCAAACGGATGCGGCGTTGAGAAGAAAGACTATCCCCGCTAGGACAAAGAAGAGCCATGCAAGGCTGTTTGATGAGTAGATGTAGTAATCGGATGTGGTTGAGAACCGAGCAAGAGAGTCAAGGTCTTTGCCCGCAGCCCACAGAAACCACACGATGAGCAGGATGATTGATTTTGGACGACTCAAGACTGCTTCCTCTGAGGTCTAACGTTGGAGTTAAGCGGCGGCCGTAGGCCGTCCGCTTGGACGAAAAGTTAGGCGTGCTGCATGTTGCTTTGAAATGCTACACGCAATGCTTCAGCGCTGGGAGGCTGAATGTCGTACCAATGTTCAATGTACACTCGCTCTCTTTCCGCGTTGAGTTGGTCGTGAGACATCGGAATATCTTGACCAGGTAGCCCGGTCTCTTGGTTAACAACTATACATGTGAGAATCGGTAGACCATTATCCTTACAAAAGAACGCAATATGACCAAGGATGTGATCCAGTACCCCTTGCGCTGGCTTATCGTACATAAGCTCAGAGAGGCGTAAGTATGTAAGCGTTTGGCGATTCATTGCTGCCCCAACAAGTATTTGCCAGGCTTGCACAGCACGCAGTGGATGGTTTGACGATGGGTTAAAACGGTTCATTTTGGTGCTCCAATTCGATGATGCCTAACGTTGGAGTTAAGCGGCACCGCGACAGCGGCGTCCGCTTGAACGAAAGGTTAGACTTTTGCACGAAACTTCCCACGAAGCAGCGCGAAATGCTTCAAATTAGTGTTCATGCATAGATCTGCTGTGCCCACAATCGCAAAATTGCCAATCATTTCCTGATGTGTGGTAGCTCGTGCAAGAACACCCTGGGTGTCGGCACCCGCCGAACGTCACGGTGTTGCCAAAGATCTGCTTGATAAAACGAATTACGTTTTTCATCTTTAACCCTCCTAACATTGGTTGTGGGGGAGAACAAAACAGCCCACTGCCCCCCGATGCAGTGGGCTAACGTTGGAGTTAAGCGGCGCCGCGACAGCGGCGTCCGCTTGAACGAAAGGTTAGACTTTTGCACGAAACTTCCCACGGAGCAAGCACGTCGGGAAGCGAGGGTTTGAAGCAGCGCGAAACGAAATGGGCACGCCCACTGTGCTGCAACACGACCAGCAAGTGCGGGCAACTTGCGCGACCAAGAACACTGTGGCGATGCGCCACTTGATGCTGTGGGAAAATGCTCACCGTATTGGACAGGGCTAACGAACAGTATACACCTTGGCAGGTGTATACTCAATTTCAAAAGGTGTATAACAACAATTTTTCATGTCTATCCACCTGATTTTCAACAATTTTCAAATTTTATCATGAACGCCACTGCCACTCCACCCCCGAAGTTTCTTGATCAGGTACGGGAACGCTTGAGGCTGAAGCACTACAGCATAAGGACTGAACGCCAATATGTCCAGTGGGCGCGGCGGTTTATTCTTTTTCATCACAAGCGTCATCCTGCCGACATGGGCATGGTGGAGGTGGAGGCGTTTTTGACGTATCTGGCGGTTGAAGGGCGTGTGGCGGCGGCGACGCAGAATCAGGCTTTGTCGGCCTTGCTTTTTTTGTATCGGGAAGTGTTGGGCGTTAATCTTCCCTGGCTTGAGAACGTGGTGCGCGCCAAGCGTCCGGCGCGATTGCCTGTGGTGCTTACGCGACGTGAGGTGGCGGCGGTGCTGGATCGTATGCAGGGGACGCATGGTTTGATGGCGCGTTTGCTGTACGGGACGGGGATGCGTTTGATGGAATGCGTGCGCTTGCGGGTCAAGGATGTGGAGTTTGAGCGGTCGGAGATTTTGATTCGTGACGGCAAGGGCGGCAAGGATCGTGTAACGATGCTGCCGCAGGCTTTGTTGACGCCGTTGCGTGTGCATTTACAGGCGCGGCGGCGGCTGTACGACGATGATTTTGCCAAAGGCATGGCGGAGGTTTATTTGCCGAACGCGCTGGAGCGCAAGTACCCGGAAGCGACAACGAGTTGGGGCTGGCAGTATGTTTTTGTGGCGGGCGGTTATTCGATTGATCCGCGCAGCGGCAAGGAAAGGCGGCATCATATGGATGAAAAGCTGTTGCAGCGCGCGATGAAAAAAGCGGTGTTGGCTGCCGCCATCGCCAAGCCCGCCACGCCGCACACCTTGCGCCATTCTTTTGCCACGCATTTGCTGGAAGGGGGCTATGACATTCGCACCGTGCAGGAACTTTTGGGGCACGCGGATGTTTCCACCACCATGATTTATACCCACGTTCTGAATAAAGGCGGGCGGGGCGTCGCCAGCCCGCTGGATAGTCTTTGAGGGGGGATTTGGAGCGTACCCTGATTTTCTTTTGGCCTTGCCATCCCGATTTGCAACGGCTGTTATTTTTGCGGCGCAACCCGACGGTTGCACCGGGAGCGATGGCGTCCTCGCCATCGTACGACGGCGAGGACGCCGTCGCTCCCAAGGGACGCTTGCTCGACAAAAACCCGTTGTGCCTGGTGAACCGTTCAATGTCGGGTTGCGCCTGCGGCTTACCCAACCTACGAGAAACTACGCTCCTCGCTTTTGACGCGGCTGTTAGGCATTCGCGGGGGATTTCAGTAATTCTGTTTGCGCGGGCTTTTGCGCCAGGCTTCAAATGGCGCGCTGGCGTCTTTCAGGTTCAGGTGTTGGCAGGGAATGCGGCGGGATTCTGGCGGGAGACGGAATTCCTGATAGAGGTCGTCATCACAAAAACCGACGGCGGCGGCTTCGTTGCGGTCGTTGGCGTACACGATGCGCGCCACCTTTGCCCAATAAGCGGCGGCGAGGCAGAGGGGGCAGGGTTCGGAGGAGGCGTAGAGGGTTGCGCCGGACAGGTGAAAATGTTGAATCTGCCGACAGGCGGCGCGAATGGCTTCGATTTCCGCGTGGGCGGTGGGGTCGTGCGTGGCGATGACCTTGTTCCAGCCTTCGGCGATGACGCGCCCGTCTTGCACAATCACCGCGCCGAAGGGGCCGCCGTCGCCTTTGGCGACATTTTCCTGCGCCAGTTCAAGGGCGCGGCGCAAAAAGGCTTCGTCCTGCGTACCTGGGGAAAAGGGGCGTGGGGGCATGGCGGCTTTCCTTGCGGGTTGGTGGTTATTCCAGGTCGCATTAAAAGCGAACCTTTGTCGACTTCGCCTTGCCGTGCAATCGCACTGTCTTCGGGCAGTCTTCGCGTCTCGCTTCTCATGCGACCCGGAATTAGTCGCGGGTGTTGGAATCCGCCGCGAACTGGCTCAAGTCTACTCTGGGCACGGGTTGCCAGCCAGCCTGACGGTGTTCTGCGACGACGTTGGTAAAAATGCCGCCGCGCACGTAAAACCTTGCGGTCAGGCGCATGAAGCGGGGGTTTGTGGCGGCGGCGAGATCGTCCAGAATGCGGTTGGTGACGGCTTCGTGAAACGCGCCTTCGTTGCGGTACGACCAGATGTAGAGTTTCAGGCTTTTCAATTCCACGCAAAGCTGGTCGGGGATGTAATCCAGCGTCAGGGTGGCGAAGTCGGGTTGTCCGGTCTTGGGGCACAGACAGGTGAATTCGGGAATCTGCATGTGGATGTGATAATCCCGTTCCGGGTTGGGGTTGGGGAAGGTTTCCAGGGTCTTGCTGGCGTGTGCGCTCATAAAAAGGATGAAATGCGGGGGAAAGGGCGTCATTATAACGGTTGGGGCGAATGGCGAGCGCCCTTGCGGAAAATGGTTGGGCGCGCGCGCTTCAGAATGGAATCGTGCTTCAGGTAAAACTTCACAAGACGCTTCTAACTCAATGAAATTCAAGCGTATCATACCGCACTGACGGTATACGTTGCATGTCAAAAACATGATCGGAGCAGCACATGGCAGTCTCTTCACGCAGGCAGGAAAACCCGCATCCCCTGCCCGAAAAAATCGGTTTCTTGTTGCAGGAATCGCGCTGGCTGATTGTCGGCGCGCTGGCGTTGTTTCTGGCGTTGTCCTTATGGGGCTACCATACGGGCGACCCTGGCTGGTCGCAGGCGACGGGCGTGACGGTGATTCAAAATCCGGCGGGCAGGGCGGGGGCGTGGGTGTCAGATGTCTTGTTGTTCGCCTTTGGCGTTTCCGCGTGGTGGTTGATCGCGCTTTGCCTGATGTTCGTCTGGTGGGGGTATCGGCATTTGAACGGCTTGAACGCTTTGCAGCCCAGTTTGCGTGGCGAGGGCGAGAAGCTTGACCGACGCCCTTTTTACATCGCGCTGGCGGGCTTTGTTTTGTTGCTGGTCGCCAGTTCCGCGCTGGAAGCCTTGCGTTTTCATACGCACGGTTTCGCGCTGCCCTCACACGCAGGCGGCTTGTTGGGGTTGGAAACCGCGAATTTTCTGAAGGGCGCATTGGGGACATTGGGCGCGACGCTGCTTTTGCTGGCGGCTGTGGCGGTGGGTTGGAGCGTGTTTTCCGGCATGTCGTGGATGTGGTTTTTTGAACGTCTGGGCGGCGCTCTGGAACGGATTTATCTGGGCGCACGGGGGCTGTACGAACGCTGGCAAGATGAGCGCATCGGCAAGAGCGTGGCGGAACGGCGGGAAGCGGTGGTGGAGAAGGAAAAGCGGCGGGTGGAATACAAAGAGCCAGTGCTGATTGAGCGCGCCGAACCCAAAGACAATCTTTCGCCCAAGGCGGAAAAACGCATCGAACGCGAAAAACAGGCGGCGCTGTTTCCTGAAGCCATTGTCGGCGGTCAGTTGCCGCCCCTGCATCTGCTCGACCCGATTCCCACACAAGGGGCGAGCGTGGCGGAAGACACGCTGGAATTCACCTCGCGCCTGATTGAACGCAAACTTGCCGATTTCGGCGTTGCGGTCAACGTGCTGGCGGCGCTGCCGGGCCCGGTCGTGACCCGTTATGAAATTGAACCCGCGACCGGCGTCAAGGGGTCGCAGATTGTCAATCTCGCCCGCGATCTGGCGCGCGCGCTGGCGCTCGTCTCCATCCGCGTGGTGGAAACCGTGCCGGGCAAATCCTGCATGGCGCTGGAATTGCCGAATCCCCGCAGGCAGACGGTCAAACTCTCCGAAATCATTTCCAGCAAAGTCTGGAACGACATGGCGAGTCCGCTTACGCTGACCTTGGGCAAGGACATCGGCGGTCTGCCGGTGGTCGCCGACCTCGCCAAGATGCCGCATTTGCTGGTGGCGGGCACCACGGGTTCGGGCAAGTCGGTGGGCGTGAACGCGATGATTCTGTCATTGCTCTACAAATCCGAGCCGGACACCGTGCGCCTGATTCTGATTGACCCGAAGATGCTGGAACTCTCCATCTACGAGGGCATTCCGCACCTGCTGGCGCCGGTTGTCACCGACATGCGCCAGGCCGCCAACGCCCTGAACTGGTGTGTGGGCGAAATGGAACGGCGTTACAAGCTGATGAGCGCCCTGGGCGTCAGAAATCTCGCCGGGTTCAACGCCAAGGTGCGCGAGGCGGAAAAACGGGGCGAGCATCTCGCCAATCCGCTGACCCTGACGCCGGAGATGCCGGAGCCGCTCACCGTGCTGCCTTGCATCGTGGTGATCATCGACGAACTGGCGGATTTGATGATGGTGGTGGGCAAGAAGGTGGAAGAACTGATCGCCCGTCTGGCGCAAAAGGCGCGCGCCGCCGGGCTGCACCTGATTCTGGCCACGCAGCGCCCCAGCGTCGACGTGATTACCGGACTCATCAAGGCAAACATTCCCACCCGCATTTCCTTTCAGGTTTCCAGCAAAATCGACTCGCGCACCGTGCTGGATCAAATGGGCGCGGAAGCCCTGCTGGGGCAGGGCGACATGCTCTATCTCGCCCCCGGCACGGGCTACCCTACCCGTGTGCATGGCGCGTTTGTCAGCGACGATGAAGTGCATCGCGTCGTCGAACAGTTGAAACAATCCGGCGCGCCCGAATACATCAGCGACATCCTCACGGGTTCTCTGGATGACGATGGCGGCAGTCCGAGCGGAGAAGAGGGCGACGACGACGCGGAAAATGACGCGCTGTATGACCAGGCGGTTGAAGTCGTGTTAAAAAGCAGACGCGCTTCCATTTCGCTCGTGCAGCGCAATTTGCGTATCGGCTACAACCGCGCTTCAAGGCTGATTGAAGCGATGGAGCGCGCCGGTCTGGTCTCCGCAATGGACGGTCGCGGCGGCAGAGAAGTCCTGGCGCGCGCGCCGGAGGAGGAAGAATGAAAAAAGGATTTTTAACGCTTTTTTTAACGCTGCTGACTTTGGTTTTCACCACCGCCCACGCGGGCGCATTGGATGCCCTGAAAAAATTTCTGGCGGACACGCGCAGTTTTCAGGCGGAATTCTCCCAAAGCGTACAGGGGCCAAACAGCCGCGCGGCGCAGGTTTCAAAGGGGAAAATGGCGATCCAAAAACCCGGAAAATTCCGTTGGGAAATCACGCAACCCTACGTCCAGTTCATCGTCGGCGACGGCAAAAAAATCTGGCTGCACGACCCGGAACTGGAACAGGTCACGCTCAAGGACATGGATCAAGCCCTGGGCGCAACCCCCGCCGCCTTGCTGATGGGCACGGGCGACGACGTGCTGCGCCAGTTCGACCTCATGGAATCCGGCAAGGCGGAATCGCTGGATTGGGTCGAAGCCCGCCCCAAAAAAGGCGCGGACACCAGCTTTGAAAAAATCCGTTTGGGATTTGATGCCGCTGGCAAGCTGGAAAAAATGGAACTGTTCGACAACTTCGGTCAAACCACGCGCCTGCAATTTTTCAAACAACAGCAAAACCCCAGGCTCGCATCCACGTTGTTCGTTTTTACCCCTCCGCCGGGGGCGGATGTTATTGGGGAATAAATCCGGCAAACAAATACGTCTGGCGCACGAGTACGATGCTTTTGGTAGGGCGGATGTTAACGTCCGGCGGTTTCTACGATCCCGCCCTACCTAAAAGCAGTGATCGGAATAAGGAAAGAAAAATGGTTCAAAGCAACCCCCTCTATCTGGGCGACCTTTACGCCGACATCGGCGGCGAGGCGGGCATCAAACAACTGGTAACGCGCTTTTACGCCCGCATGGACACCACCCCCCAATTCGCCAGCCTGCGCGCCATGCACCCCGCCAGTCTGGAAGGTTCGGCGGACAAGCTGTTCTGCTTCCTCTCCGGCTGGCTGGGCGGGCCAGACCTGTTTGTGGAAAAATACGGTGCGCCACAACTGCGCGCCCGCCACCTGCCCTTTGCCATCGGCACAGCCGAACGCGACCAATGGGTCGCCTGCATGGTGCTGGCGATGGAAGACGCGGGCGTGGAAGAAACGCTGCGTAATCACCTGCTGGGCAAGTTTTTCAAGACGGCGGATTTTATGCGGAATAAGTCGGAATCATCAGGGAAACCCTGATTTATTCGTATCCCGTCATTCTGCGCGAAAGGCGCGGTAGTATTAATCCGGCAATCAAATACGCCGTCTGGCGCACGACGATGGCATTTGGTAGGGCGGGGTCGAAGAGCGCGCCCAGACTGATATGACAACCCACCCCACGTCATTGCGAGGAGCGCAGCGACGCGGCAATCTTGGCGACCAAGGAGATTGCCGCGTCGCTGCGCTCCTCGCAATGACGGTAAGCGTAGTTGAACCCGACACTGCTCCGTCAATCTGGACGCGCGATGAATCGCCAATGTCGGGTTGCGCCTGCGGCTTACCCAACCTACAGCCTGTGGCAGCATATGGCGTATTTGATTGCCGGATTAGTACCTGTCGTCGCTTAGAGCAGATTAACTTAACCTGGCTCACATCCATTGCCATCGTGTAGGGGCGCGCATTGCGCGTCCGTCCGCGCGCTCTCCAACACGGACGCTATATGCGCGCCCCTACGTAAAAACCGAAAGCGCGCCAAGTTTGATTTGCGTATTAATTTGTTAATCTGCTCTAAATCCATGCGCGGTGTTCCTAATCGCCCATTCCTGCTGCGCCGCAACAAAAATCCCGCGAGCGTCCCGTATTTTGTTAGAATCCAAAACTTTTCCTTTCGCAGCCCCATTCCATGTCTACTGATAACATCCGTCCCATCCGCAATATCGCCATCATCGCGCACGTTGACCACGGCAAAACCACCCTGGTCGACCAGCTTCTGCGCCAGTCCGGCACCTTTGCCGCGCACCAGCAGGTGACGGAACGGGTGATGGATTCCAATGATCTGGAAAAAGAGCGCGGCATCACCATCCTCGCCAAAAACACCTCTGTGGAATACGAAGGCATCCACATCAACATCGTCGATACGCCGGGACACGCGGACTTCGGCGGTGAAGTGGAGCGCGTGCTGGGCATGGTGGATGGCGTGGTGCTGCTGGTCGACGCGGTGGAAGGTCCGATGCCGCAAACCCGTTTCGTGACCAAGAAGGCGCTCGGTCTGGGGCTTTGCCCCATTGTGGTGGTCAACAAGGTCGACCGCGACGGCGCCGACGCCGACAATGCCGTCAACCTCACCTTTGACCTCTTCGACAAACTGGGCGCGACCGACAAGCAACTGGATTTTCCCATCGTCTACGCTTCCGGTCTGAATGGCTGGGCGGCGCTGGAACTGGACGCGCCGCGTGACACCATGCGTCCCCTGTTTGAAACCATCTTGAGCCATGTGCCCGCGCCCGAAGCGGACGTGAACGCGCCCCTGCAATTCCAGATTTCCGCGCTGGATTACAGCTCCTATGTCGGTCGCATCGGCGTCGGTCGCATCCGGCGCGGCAAGGTGAAAACCGGACAACAGGTGATGGTGATGTTCGGCACGGAAGAGGAAGCCGCCCTGCACGAACGCACCCCCTTCAAGGCGAAAATCGGACAGGTGTTCGGTTTCAAGGGGCTGAACAAGGTGGAACTGGAAGAGGGCTATGCGGGCGACATCGTACAGGTGACGGGCGTGGAAGATTTGGCGTTGGGCTGCACGCTTACCGACCCGGATCAGCCGGAAACCCTGCCGCTCCTGAAAATCGACGAACCCACCCTGTCCATGCAATTCATGGTGAACACGAGCCCCTTGGCAGGCACCGAAGGCAAGTTTGTGACCAGCCGCCAGATTCGTGACCGTCTGCATAAAGAACTGCTCACCGACATGGCGCTGCGCGTCGATGACACCGCCAATGGCGATGTGTTCGACGTGTGTGGTCGTGGCGAATTGCACCTTTCCATCCTGCTCGAAAACATGCGCCGCGAAGGTTACGAACTCGCCGTGGGTCGTCCCCGCGTCGTCAAACGCATCATCGACGGCGTTGAACACGAACCCTATGAAATGCTGACGGTGGACGTGGAAGAGCAACATCAAGGCGGCGTCATGGAATCGCTGGGTCTGCGTAAAGGCGACATGCTCGACATGACCCCCGACGGTCGCGGTCGCGTGCGGATCGAATACCGCATTCCCGCGCGCGGGCTGATTGGTTTTCAGGGCGAATTCATGAACCTGACCCGTGGCACGGGCTTGATGAGCCACGTTTTTGACGAATACGCCGCCGTCAAGGATGGCAATGTGGCTGACCGTCGCAATGGCGTACTGGTGTCGCAGGAAAACGGCGAAGCCGTCGCCTACGCGCTCTGGAAGCTGCAAGACCGGGGGCGCATGTTCGTCAGCCCCGGCGAAAAACTCTACGAAGGCATGATTATCGGCATTCACAGCCGCGAAAATGACTTGGTGGTGAATCCGGTCAAAGGCAAACAACTCACCAACGTCCGCGCTTCCGGCACCGACGAAGCCGTGCGCCTCGTGCCGCCCGTGGCGCTCTCACTGGAATCCGCCATCGAATTCATCGCGGACGACGAACTCGTGGAAATCACGCCGAAAAACATCCGCATCCGCAAACGCTACCTGACCGAACTCGAACGCAAGCGTTCGCAACGATAAGGTCGTCACATATTAATCCGGCAATCAAATACGCCATATGCTGCCACAGGCTGTAGGTTGGGTAAGCCGCAGGAAGAACCCGACATTGGCGATTTATCGCGCGTCCAGATTGACGGAGCAATGACGTGGGGGGGTTGTCATCAGTCTGGGGCGCTCTTCGTCCCCGCTCTACCAAATGCCATCGTCGTGCGCCAGACGGCGTATTCGATTGCCGGATTAATAATACTGTAGGGGCGGTTTGCGAACCGCCCCTACAACCGCGTTATCATTCGTTCTTTTGAAAGCGGCGCTGCCATGAGCCAAACCCATAAAGTTGCCCTGTTCCTGATTGATGGTTTTGAGGAAACCGAAGCCATCACAACGCTGGATATTCTGCGGCGGGGCGAAGTTACCGTCACCACCATTTCCCTGAGCAAAAAAGCATGGGTCACAAGCAAGCACGGCGTCACGCTGCAAGCCGACACGCTGTTTGAAGAAGCCAGTCGTGAGCGCTTCGACATGCTGGTGATCCCCGGCGGCACGCTCGCTTACACCGAACACACAGGGCTGTTGGACTGGGTGCGCCAGCACCATCAGGCAGACAAGCCACTGGCAGCGATTTGCGCCGCCCCCGCCGTATTTGGCAAAGCCGGAATCCTGCAAGGCAAAAAAGCCGTCTGCTATCCCGGCATGGAGTCCTACCTGACGGGCGCGCTCATCGGTCACGAGCTGGTCGTCACCGATGGCAACCTCACCACCTCACGCGGCCCCGCCACCGCCATCTTCTTCGCACTCCGCCTGCTGGAACTTCTCCGGGGCAGTCAGGTCGCCAAAGAGGTCGGCGATGATTTTATGGCACCCCTGATTTTGTAGTTGAGGATTTCCCATAATTCCATATGGATGCTGTAGATTGGGAAAGCCGGAAAGCGCATCAAAATGCGTCAAAGACCGGAAGATGAGTCACTCCGCACCAAACCACTCCGTCAGGCTTCGCATGCCACCCCTCCAGAGAGGGGGTGATTCGAGCGGAGCTGCTCAATCATTATTGATTCGTCTTGTCCGCCGAAGTTTCCACCTTCCATTCCGCCGTATCGTCCTGTGCCAGTTTTTCGGTGAGCCAGGGCAGGCTGTCGCGCAGGGCGTCTGCCAGTGTCCACGGCGGGTTGATGATGAACATGCCGCTGCCGCTCATCCCCACGCCATCCGTTGCCGGAGCATGTACGCGCAGGGTGACGTGCAGCCAATCCGTACCTGTGGCGGGCAGGCGTTTCAAGCGTTCAGGCAACTGGCGGGATTCGATTTTGGCGATTTGTGGATACCACAGGGCATAGGTGCCGGAGGCGAAGCGTTTCAGGGCGTCTTTCAGAGCGGCGAGCACATTGGCGTAATCGGCTTTTGTTTCATAGGAAGGGTCAATCAGGACCAGCGCCCTTCGGCTGGGCGGGGGGATTTGGGATTTTAATAACGCCAGCCCGTCGCCCGCCGTCGTTTGCACCTCGCGCCCCGCACCCTTGAAATTCTGGGCGAGCAGGCGGGATTCGTTGCTGTGCAACTCAAACAGACGCAGACGGTCGGAAGTGCGCAAGGCGCGTTTTGCCAACCAGGGGGAGCCGGGATATTGTTTGAGTTCGCCAGCAGGGTTCATTTCCCGCACGGCGGTAAGGTAGGCGGCGACGGTTTTTGGCGCGCTCTGTTTGTCCCAGATACGCTCAATGCCCTCCCGGAATTCGCCCAGTTTTTGCGCTTCGCGGGCGTCGAGGCGATAACGCCCCGCGCCCGCATGGGTGTCAATCACATACAGCGGGGCAGGTTTTTGGATCAGATAGTCGAGCATCTGCACCAGCGCCACATGTTTGAGAACATCGGCGTGATTTCCGGCATGGAAGGCGTGGCGGTAACTGAGCATGATTAGAGAATAGCCTCGAAAAGTCCCCGTAGCGGGCAGCCCGGATCGCGTGCAAGCAACATGGGAACTCCATGGAAAGGGGTGGTGTGGGTGAACAGGCAGGCATTGTAGGGGAATAAGGTTGAAACATTGGTTACAAATTCGACCTTGAAAGTTGAATCAAATGCCATAGCAGATGACTATACTCCTCATATTGTGTGCAATTTTTGTGGGCGATGATTTGTTTCGCATGTTCCTTTTAACATGATGCCAACATGACCAGCTATCGTTTGAGTATTCGTCAAAGCCTGATTCTACGGGCTTTTCTGATTGTTTTTGCCGCGCTCATGCTGTTTGCGCTCGGCGCTTACCAGTTTGTGCTCACGCCTTCCATCAAGGAAATTGCCCATGCTCAGGTGGAACAGGTGAGCAGCCAGGTGGAAGTTCGTATGCAATACCTGCTGGAACGGGTGGAACTCGCTCTGGATACCAGCGTCCAGTATGCGCGCGCGGGAAATTTGAGCGTTAACGATGTGTTCGCCTTCAACCGCTTCTTTTTTCCCGTCATGCGGAATCACCCGGAGATGTCCACGGTGGCGCTGGCGCATGAAAGCGGGTTGTCGCTGACGCTCGCGCATACGGCGGACGGGCGCTGGATCAATCGTCTGAGCAATCCCGATGTCTGGGGAGGGCGGGCTTACTGGCTGACCTGGGATAGCGAGGGGCGGCTGGAAAACGTCGACATGAAAATGGCGGATTACGACGTGCGAACCAGTCTGTGGTTCAAAGGCGCCATGAGTTTGCCGAACGAAAGCGATCATTACTGGACGGAACCTTACGTGTTTTACACCACCGGGTATCCGGGCGTCACCGTCGCGCAGCGTTGGAAGGCGGAAAATGGCAGCGTCTGGGTGATGGAACATGATGTGGCATTGACCGCGTTATCCCGGCGGACTTCGCACTTGCAAGTGGGTGGGTCGGGCTTTGTCATCCCGTTTTCTGACGCCGGGCACAAGCTGATGGGAATGCCGAAGTATCCGGGCTTCGAGGATGAAAGCAAGGTCTTTTCATTGGGGGCGACCACGCCCTTGCAGTTGGACATCGGCGAACTGACCCAAGGCTTCAATCACTGGTTGCAAACGCAAAAGCCCGAAAATGAATTGCGCGCCTACACCTATGCAGGTCAGGACTGGTTCAGCTATTTTCATGGTTTTAGCATGGGGAATCAGCAATTCTGGCTCGGCGTTTTCGCGCCGCAAGAGGATTTCATTCCCGGCAAGCGTCGGGACATCATCATGCTCTCCCTGCTGGTGGGCATGGTGCTGTTGTTCGCCTTTGTCGTGACCACGCGCCTTGCCCGACGCTTTGCCCTGCCCCTGTTGCAACTGACGGCGGAAAGCCAGCGTCTGGGCAACATGGAACTGGAAAAGCCGGTACAGGTCGAATCTTTCTGGCCGGAAATCGAGCAACTGGCGGCGGCGCAGGAAACCATGCGCGTTGAACTTCTGGAAGCCACGCAGCAACTGAAAGAAACCAACGCCACGTTGGAAGACAAGGTGCAAGCGCGCACGCATGAACTGGAAGCGAGCAAGGCGACCGCCGAGCATTCACGGCGCAGGATCATTGACATGGCGGATTCCTTGCCCTGCGCGGCATTCCGTTATGAACAGGACGAAAAAGGCGAAGCGCGTTTCGTGTTCGTGAGCAGCAAGGTCAAGGATATTCTGGGGGTTTCCTGCGAAGAAATCATGGATGAAACGGAGTCGCGCTGGCGTTACGTGCACCCTGACGATGTCGAACAGGCGCGTCGCCTCTTGCAAGGCACACGCGGGAATGGAGAGACCAACGCGCGGATCTGCCTGCCGGGACAAGCCATGCGCTGGGTGGAGGCGCGTGCGGAGCGGGGCGTGCAAGAAGATGGACGCATTTGTTGGAACGGCTATTGGCTGGATGTCACGGAAGCCCAGGTCGCGCGGCAAACCCTGGCGGATCAGTTGTTGTTTCAGGAAGGATTGATCGACACCTTGCCCAATCCGGTCTTTTTCAAAGGGCCGGACTGCCGTTTTCTCGGCTGCAACCGCGCCTACGAACAGGCGTTTGGCGTGTCGCGGCAGGATATTGTGGGCAAGACCGTACTGGAACTCGACTATTTGACGGAAGAAGCGCGCCGGGATTTTCACTTTCAGGATCAGCGCCTGATTGCCGAATCGGGTCACTTTGAGCAGGAAATGGAATTCGACTATGCCGATGGCGCGCGTCGGCATGTGTTGTACGCCAGTCAGGGCTTTTCACTGGATAATGGTCGTCCGGGCGGTCTGATCGGGGTCATCGTGGATATTTCCGCGCAAAAGAACGCGCAGCAGATGGCGGAAGAAGCCGCGCGCATCAAATCTGATTTTCTTGCCAACATGAGCCACGAAATCCGTACTCCGATGAATGCCATTGTCGGCATGGCGCATTTGGCGATGCGGACTGAACTGACGCCCAAGCAGCACGATTACCTGCAAAAAATCCAGCAATCGAGCCAGCATCTGCTCGGCGTGATCAACGACATTCTCGATTTTTCCAAGATTGAAGCGGGCAAGATGCAGGTGGAGCGCGTGGAATTCGATCTGGAGCAGGTGCTGGAAAATGTCAGCACCCTGATTGCCGAGAAAACGAACAACAAGGGCTTGGAACTCGTCTTTCAGGTGCATCCAGAGGTGCCGCGCCACCTGTTGGGCGACCCCTTGCGTCTGGGGCAGGTGCTCATCAACTATGCCAACAACGCGGTGAAGTTTACCGAAAAAGGCGAGGTCAGCGTCGAAGTCAGCCTGCTCGAAAAAACGGGCGCTCAGGCAACGCTGCGGTTTTCGGTCAGTGACACCGGCATCGGTTTGACACCGGAACAACAGGCGCAACTCTTTCAGAGTTTCAGTCAGGCGGATCGTTCCATTACCCGCAAATACGGCGGCACCGGTCTGGGGTTGGCGATCAGCAAGCAACTGGCGGAACTCATGCAAGGCGAAGTGGGCGTTGAGTCGGAAGCGGGCAAAGGCTCGACGTTCTGGTTCACGGCGCGTCTGGGCATCAGTCACAAAAAGACCCGTCCGCTGGTGTTGAGCCATGAACTGGCAGGGCATCGGGTGCTGGTGGTGGACGATAACGAAAGCACCCGCAGCGTGTTCCGCGAAATGCTCGCCAACATGAATCTGCGCGTCGACGAAGCGGATTCCGGTCAACATGCCCTTGATATAGCGACGGAAGCGCAGGCGCAGGGCAAACCCTTCAGCGTCATCCTGCTCGATTGGCAGATGCCGGGCATGGACGGCATTGAAACTGCCCATCGTCTGCACACAACGCTGGGTGCCGATTGTCCCCGGATTATCATGGCGACCGCCTATGGTCGTGAGGAATTGCTGCATTCCGCCGCCCAAAACGGGATCGAAAACGTGTTGATCAAACCGGTGAGCGCCTCGCTCTTGTTCAATGAAATGGCGCGGGCACTGGGGGATGAGGCGCGTGGCGAAGAAACAGGGGAAGAAGAACCCCAACAGACTGTTCCTACAGCAGGATTGGAAGATATTGCCGGCGCTCGCATCCTGCTCGTGGAAGACAACGAACTGAACCAGCAGGTCGCCAGCGAAATTTTGCAGGACGAAGGCTTCCACGTCACCATCGCCTGCGATGGCAAGGTGGCCGTGGAATGGATGCGGGGCGGAGAAGAAGGCAGGCAACCGTGCGATCTGATTCTCATGGACATGCAGATGCCGGTGATGGACGGGCTGGAAGCCACCCGGCGGATTCGCGCCCTGGGCTACACCACGCCCATCATCGCCATGACCGCCAACGCCATGTCGGGCGACCGCGAGCGTTGCCTAGAAGCGGGCATGAACGACTACCTGCACAAGCCCATAGAACCCGACCGGGTTTGGGCGGCGTTGCGAAAATGGATTTGCCCCCGCCCGGAATTCAGGAAAATCAGTGGCAAAAAAGCGCAGGTCGCGCGCGTGATTGAAGAGCCAGTCCCGTTGCCGGAAATTCACGGTCTGGACGTAACCGGCAGCTTGCGTCGGGTGTTGGGCAAAACAACGTTGTACCGCGAACTGTTGCAAAAATTCATCGCCAGTCAGGGGGACGCGCCTGCGGGGGTGCGTACTGCCGCAGCCACAGGCGACTGGGCGCTGGCCGAGCGCATCGCGCATACCTTGAAAGGGGTTGCGGGCAACATCGGCGCGGATGAAATTGCTGAACGCGCTGCCGAACTGCAAGCCATTTGCCGGGAAAAATCAGCGGGATACTTACCGGATGCCCTGGCTACCCTGGAAGCCGTGATGACCCCCTTCATGACGGCGTTACAAGGATTTTTCGCGTTCACCGAAGCCGATGGCGCGAATACCACAAAGCTTGTTGATGCGCCGGTCGACCCCGCGCATGTACAATCCGCAGTGCGGCGCATGACAGAATTGCTGGCGGAAAATGACGCGGAAGCGAGCGATGTGTTGCGGCAGGAAGCGTCTGCGCTGAAATCGGCGCTCGGTGCGGATTTCGCGGCATTTGAGCGGGCAGTACAGGCTTTTGATTTTGATCGCGCGCAGGAACTGCTTGATTGCGCGCGCCCCCATACATGAAACAGGAGCATAGCAATGACCATAGAAATCAGCGCCGCGCCGACCGTTCTGATCGTAGACGACGTACCGGATAACCTTGTCCTGATGAGCAGTCTGTTGAAAGACCTCTACAAGGTCAAAGCCGCCAACAGCGGGAAAAAGGCCATCAGCATCGTCACTTCGGGTACGCCCCCCGACCTGATTTTGCTCGATGTCATGATGCCGGAAATGAGCGGTTATGATGTCTGCAAGCATTTGCAATCCTTGCCGGGCATTCGCAACATTCCCATCATTTTTCTGACGGCGAATCATGAATCCAGGGATGAGCAGATCGGGCTGGAAATGGGCGCGGTGGATTACATCACCAAGCCGATTGTGCCCGCTGTCGTGCTGGCGCGTGTCGCCACCCATTTGCAGTTGAAAGCGAGCGCCGATTTTCTGCGCGACAAATCCGCCTTTCTGGAAGCCGAAGTCATCCGGCGTACCAGCGAAATCCAGGCGATTCAGGATGTCACCATTCTGATGATGGCGTCACTGGCGGAAACCCGCGATAACGAAACCGGCAATCACATCCACCGCACCCAGCGTTATGTCCGGGCGCTGGCGCAAAGCCTGAGTGAGCATCCCCGTTTTCGGGATTACCTGAACCGGGACACGATAGAACTGCTCTATAAATCCGCGCCTCTGCATGATATTGGCAAAGTCGGCGTTCCCGACCGCATCCTGCTGAAACCCGGCAAGCTGACGGCGGACGAATTCGAGATCATGAAACAACATGCCATTTTGGGTTATGAGGCCATCGTGCAAGCCGAAAAACAGTTGGGGAAAGACGTTGGTTTTCTTGCCTGCGCCAAGGAAATCGCCTGTTCGCACCACGAAAAATGGGATGGCAGCGGCTATCCCTACGGCCTGGTGGGTAACGACATTCCCATCTCCGCCCGTCTCATGGCGGTGGCGGATGTCTACGACGCGCTGATCAGCCGCCGCGTTTACAAACCTGCCATGAGCCACGAAAAAGCCAGTGAAATCATCGTTCAGGGCGCGGGTAAACACTTCGACCCGGATGTAGTCCATGCTTTCCTGGCGCTGGATCAGGAATTCATCGCCATTGCCGCCCGCTTTGAAGACAGCGACGCCGATATAACACGGGAAATCGCCGCTCTGGAAACAGCGGTGGGAGAACAGATTAATCTGAAGTAAAAAAACATCCGGGACGATTCACAAACCGCCCCGGATGTTTGGGCATCGGCGCTTTACAATGCCGCCCGGACTGCGCCAGGGGCGCGGAAACGTATCAGGAATTCCATGCAAAAAAAACAGGTTTGGTCGCAGGTGGATGGCGTCCTGTTGCTTGACAAGGCAGAAGGGCTGACTTCCAACACGGCGCTGCAAAAGGCAAGGCGGCTGTTCAATGCGGCAAAAGGGGGGCATACGGGTACGCTTGACCCGATGGCAACGGGCTTGTTGCCGCTCTGCTTTGGCGAGGCGACCAAATTTTCCGCCGATTTGCTGGAGGCCGACAAAAGCTACGAGGCGGAAGTTTTTCTGGGCGCGACCACCAATACCGGCGACCGCGAAGGGGTGGTGACCGCAACGGCATCGGTGACTTGCGGACGCGCCGACATCGAGCTGGCGTTACAGCGGTTTACCGGAGACATCCTGCAAGTACCGCCCATGTATTCGGCGCTGAAAAGAGAGGGGCAACCCTTGTACGCGCTGGCGCGGCAGGGCAGGGAAGTGGAACGCGCCCCGCGCCCGGTGACGATACGCGCGCTGGAACTGCTGGCGTGGCAATCGCCGATATTCACCCTGCGCGTGACGTGCAGCAAGGGGACTTATATCCGGGTGTTGGCGGAAGACCTGGGCAAAACCTTAGGCTGCGGCGCGCACCTCACCGCCCTGCGCCGTACCCGCGTTGGCGCGCTTGATCTTGCGGACGCGCATACGCTGGCAGAACTGGAAACCTTGACTGGCGACGCGCTCGCCGCCTGCCTGCTACCGCCCGACCGCCTGCTATCCAGCCTGCCCGCCGTGCATCTGTCGGATGCCGCTGCTTTGCAGCGCTTCAAGAACGGCAATCCCGTACCCGCGCCGCCGGGCGTACAGGGCGAAGCGAGGGTCTATGGCGAAGCGGGCTTGTTGGGCGTTGGGATGGTCAAAGCCGATGGTTTGTTGTGGCCTAAACGCATTCGGCACAATGCAGTGTAATCGCGCAAGGGTGAAATGCGCTGCGCTTTTGCCGTCGCTTCGCTCCATCAAAACCCGCCGACACCCTGCATGATGTCCGTGCTACGCTTACTGTTTCCCGCGAATTGGGTAAACGATGTTGTCAATATGCCAGCAGGAGAATGAGATGCACAGAACGGTAGCGGATTTCGACAAAGCAAAGTGGCGGTGCGTAGGGTGGACGAGCGCAGCGTTATCCACCACAGGGCATTTGTGTGCGAGCATCGGTCAAACGCTGTGGTGGCTGAGTCGGGTGGTGGAAGGCGCTGCGCTTTTGCCGTCGCTTCGCTTCGTCGAACCCCGCTGCCATCCTACAGATGTCCGCGCTACGCTTGCTGTACTCAAGGATTCCAATCTACCCTTGGACCTCAAGGTAAAGCAAGCGTTCCAGTTGCGGCAGACGCAACAGCAGGGAGCGATGAATAGTCTATATGATCCGGAATTGGCTGAGGAATTTTCAACTTTGTTCCGTCTGGATTCGCTTGAGAGACTGAGAAATGAAATCAGTCGGGAACAGAAAATCACTGGCGATTCTTTACTTGAAGCGGTTTATCAGGGGATCATCAAGGTCGATGACAATATTCGGTTCCCGGATCAGGTGGGTGGGTGTTTCATCAAGGGTACACGAGTGCACACCAAAGAAGGTTTGAGACGTATTGAGGAGATCAAAGTAGGTGACTGGGTACTTTCCAGTCCGGAAGATGGCTCAGGGAAGCCTGAGTATAAACGCGTGGTGAAGACTGTTGTCCACAAAAATAAGACTATCAGGAACGTAACTTGCTATAACCGCGATGGAGAAAGAGAGAATATTACTGCGACAGGCAATCATCCGTTCTGGGTGGAAGGTACCGGCTGGACGCGCGCCGACAGACTCAAGGAAGGAGATGTTGTGCGTTTTGCGGATGGCGGTTTGAGCAAGGTCGACTCACAGTTTCCGGTGTACCGCTTCCCTGAGGAAAAACTAGGGATTGGCTGGCGGCAAGTATCTGAACCCCCATTGGCGAATCCAGCCATAGGTTATCTTTTTGATTATGCAAATTATGCGCCGGCTGATTATTCCAGTGGAGAATTAGATTGGGAGGAGATGGACGAAGATAATCTCCTTGAGGTGACGGTCTATAATTTGGAAGTGGAAGATTTCCATACCTATTATGTAAGCCATATGGGGGTTTGGGTACACAATACCAACTGTGCGGACTGGGATGTAAAGATTTTCCCGGGTGCGGATGGTATGCCGCCTCCAGGAGAAATGCGTCTGTATAAAAGCAAGTAGCGCGGACATTTGTAGGGTGGATGAGCGAAGCGTTATCCACCATCAAACCTGTGTTCACGCAACACCGCCCAGAGTCGACACATGGGTGATGTGTGCGATGAACCGCCAAATGGTGGAAGGCGCTGCGCTTTTGCCGTCGCTTCGCTTCGTCGAACCCCGCTGCCATCCTACAAATGGGCTACATGTTCGGGCTACTTGCTGGAAGAAGCATCCAATCCATCCAGATGGCATTCAGAAGCACTTTGAAGCAGCGCAAAGTCCAGTATTTGACGAGCAGTAAAATCAGTTGTTTGCATTTTGATTCTCCTCTAACAGGTTGTTGATTTTCTCCAAAAAACCGTCATTTTTCGTTCTCAAATGACGAAAAATCAGGGGTTTTGGAAGCATTTTTAGAGTTTTTCAACAACCTGCTAAGGGCGTGTGTAGAGCGGGTCGAAGTCAATCGGGTTTAAAACCTGACTGATGAAATCAAATGGATACTTAACCTTATCCAGTGTAAGTACCTTACCAGTTGGGCGCCGCCAAATCGTATTTTTGGGGCAATAATAAGCAAATTCCCAGTCCAAAAGCTTTGGATTTTGACGGACAATTGCAAAACTGCGGCGCACACCGAGAATTTCGTTAGTAATACGGTCAAGTACAATCAGTTCACCGCCGGCTATGCCATGCTTTCTATCATGTTCACGACGGATGCCGCGCCATGTATAAGCATAGCGAGCTTCGAGCCGTTCTACTGATTGAACTTGGCCAATGGTGTAACTCCAATTGTGAGTGTAATCAAAATGATGATAACGCCAATAGGCTGTTTCGTTTGATTGACGCCAACGATAAATGTCCCAATGTTTGAGGTAAATTTTACTGGCAATTTGTTCAGGACTCCGAATACTTTCAAAATAGCGAAATCCTTCATTAGGGCCACCCATGAATATCATTGGGCTTCCTTTACCCTCCCCCTGCGACCAATCCGCAGGATCTTCAAAAGCGTAGCGATCTGTCATTAACTTGTCTTCGCGCTTGGGCATGGCTCGCATTTGGTAAATGCCCTCTACCTTGTCCACCGTCTTGAAGATGTACTCCCCGGCCTCTGTTGCGCAGAGGTGATCAAAGTAGGCTACCGCCGTGGTACGGCGGTTGGAAAACAGATGGCGCGCAAAGCTGAACGGCACGGGTTTGGGTAAACTCTCCGGCAGTTTCAGGGCATGTGCATATTCGTAGGCTTCAAGTTCTCGCGGGTCAGTCGGTTTGTCCCACTCCCGGCTTAGCGTGGGCCAGCCTTTGGGCGTGCTCCACTTGCCGTCCATGATGATAAAAAATCCCCATTCCCGTCCCATCGGCGTCAGTATCATCACCGCCAGCACGATGCTCCCCAGCACTACCAGCCCGCGCTTGCGCCAAGACCAGCCTTGCCATCCGCTTCGTATCGAAGTTCGCTTGCCTTGAGTGCTCATGAAGCCTTCTGCCATCAAACCAGAAAGCGCTCATCATACGCCAGCGCGTCGCACGAACATCAATGTGGATGGATGAGCGAAGCGTTATCCACCATCAAGCTTATGGTCGCGCGCAACCGTCCAAAGGTGGAAGGCGCTGCGCTTCGTCGAAACCCGCTGTCGCCCTATGCCTCCAGCGTCCCCGACAATCCACCGTCAAATACACAAAGTTCGCGCCGGAGAGTCAGGCGTCGAGGACGCTGCCAGGGCAATTGCATGAATGCTAATGAAATCACCAATACCGCTTTTCGTGAGGCACGGCTGTAGGGGCACGGCGCGCCGTGCCCCTACTCCCCTCTCCCCAGCCCTCTCCCCTTGTGGGCACCTCGAATAACCCCTCCTCTGAAAATTCTGTGCCATAAGATTCAATCACTTATGTTCGGAAAAATCTAGAAATTGGTAGTTTTTCGAGGTGCCCTTGTGGGAGAGGGGTAGGGTTTTGGAGAGGGCTGGGGAGAGGGGTGGCAGCGATTCAGCACGGAATTACGCCTGCACATGCTGAACCATACCCCTCTTCCGCGCTTTTACGTAAATTCGCGGGGCACCTCGCCTCCGCGCCCCGCCCAATTCCCTGCATGGAATTGGGCGT
>BNUD01000040.1 GCA_025997095.1 Betaproteobacteria bacterium
CGTCGAACCCCGCTGCCACCCTATGGATACTGTGGCCGCCCGTTGGCGGTTCAGCACGAAACAGCGTTGGAACATGTGAACCGTCAACATCTTGTCGCCCCAGGGCACGGCACGCCGTGCCCCTACATGTGATCCCGCCCATTCTCCGTAGGGGCACGGCTTTACTCCCTCTCCCCTTGGGTGTGTACTGACCGGACACATCCTAAACACTTGTTCGGAGACATGGTAGACACCCTGTAGTAAGGCGTTAGCATATGGTCTGTAGGTTAGGTACACGAAGCGTAACCCAACATTCCCTTGCCACATGAGGTATTGAGATAAGGAATAGTCTATGTTGGGTTACGCCGTTGGCTTACCAAACCTGCAAGCCGCCTTGAAAAACCGTTCACCATGTCCCCGAACACCTGTCTACGATGTGTCCAGTCTGTACAGTGGGAGAGGGCTGGGGAGAGGGGTGGCAGCGGTTCAGCACGGAATTACGCCTGCACATGCTGAACCATACCCCTCTTCCGCCCCTGTGGGGCACCTTCTCCCACAAGGGGAGAAGGGTGATTCGCGCGGCTTCGCCGTTACAAAGCATGTCTTCAGCATTCATGCGATTGCCCTGTCAGTTTGTGCACAGAACATGCGCCAACTGCGCGCGTCCGGTATCATGTCGCCCTCTGTGATTTTTCCTTGGAGTCAACATGGCGGTCGCTCAAATCAGTGTTTTCGCGGAAAACCAGCCGGGGCATTTGAGGCGCATCCTTAGGGCGCTTGAAGCAGCCGGGATCAATGTGCATGGTTTTCTCGCCGCCGATACCGGCGATTGCGGGATTATCCGTTTCATTCTGGACAAGCCCGACCTTGGGCTTAGCGTGTTGCGGGAAGCGGGTTTCGCCGTGACCCGCACGAATGTGCTCTGTGTGCGTCTGCCCGACAAACCGGGGGAACTGGCGCGGGTGATGGGCATTCTCGCGGCGGCGTGTATCAATGTGGGCTACAGCTATTCGCTGATTTCGACCCTGATTGCGATTCATGTCGACGACATTGCCGCTACGGAGGCGGTGCTGCGGCATCAGCCGATTGACCTGGTATCCCAAGACGACATGATCTGGTGAACATCAAATGACCAGCGAATTTTTTGCACCCGAAATCGAAACCGCATCGCGCGAGCGCATTCGCGCCCTCCAGTTGGAAAAACTCAAAAATCAGGTCGCCTGGGCGTATGACCGTGTGCCCTGGTACAAGGCGCGTTTTCAGGAACGCGGTCTCACACCGACGGACATCCGGAGCCTTGCCGATATTGCCCGCCTTCCCTTCACCGACAAGCAGGTGTTGCGCGACACTTACCCTTACGGACTCTGCGCCGTGCCGCTGGATGATGTGCTGCGCCTGCATTCTTCGTCGGGCACGACCGGCAAGCCCATTGTCATCGGCTTTAACCAGCATGACCTTGACATCTGGAGCGATTGCGTCGCGCGCATGGTGGCCATGGTGGGCGTGACCCGCGCCGACCGTGTGCAGATGGCGTTCGGCTACGGCATGTTCACCGGCGGTTTCGGGCTGCATTACGGCTGCGAAAAACTGGGTTGCATGATCGTGCCCGCCGGTTCCGGCAACACCGAGCGCCACTTGATGATGATTGAGGATTACAAAACCACCGTCCTGATTTCAACGCCCTCTTACGCGCTGCACATGTGCGAAGTCGGCGAGGCGCACGGAGTTGACTGGCGCGCATCCAGCCTGCGCGTAGGACTGTTCGGCGGCGAACCCTGCACGCCCGGTCTGAAACGCGAGATCGAGTGCCGGATGCACATTGTTTGTACCGACAATTACGGCCTGACCGAATTGAGCGGCCCCGGCGTGGGCGGCGAGTGTTTGCATTCGCGTGAGCACAACCACATTGCCGAAGACCAGTTTTTATGGGAAATCATCGACCCGCACACGGGCGAGCCGTTGCCGGAAGGCAGCGAGGGCGAACTCGTGTTGAGTACGCTGGACAGACAAGCCTTTCCCATGCTGCGTTACCGCACCCACGATTTGACCACCATCACCACCGAACCCTGCGCCTGCGGTCGCACCCACGCGCGCATGGCGAAGGTGCGCGCCCGCACCGACGACATGCTGATTGTGCGCGGCACCAACATTTTCCCCACCCAGGTGGAAGATGCGCTGTCGGTGATTCAGGGTGTCACGCCGCATTACCGCATCGTGCTCGACAACGAAACCGGACTGGATCGCATGACGGTGATGGTGGAGTTAAAACCCGAAGCCATCAGTGATTCCTTCGAGGAGATGGATCGTTTCCGCCACCACGTCGTCGACCGCCTGCGGCAAACGCTGCTGGTGACGCCAGTGGTCAAACTGATTGAACCAAACGGGATTGAACGCTCGTTCGGGAAAAGCAAGAGGGTTGAGGATAGACGGGCGAAGTAGCCCCGTAGGGGCGCGCAGTGCCCCTACCCTATTCAGCCTTCGGCAAAAATTCCTTTACCCGTGCAAACACGGCTTCAAAACGCTCGCGGGTCAGCCGTCCCGTGCGCCAGTTGTAACCGCTGCAATGGTAGCTGTCGAACAACGTCGGCAGGGGCGCGGGTAAATCATGGCGGATGTTGTGACCAAAGGTGTAATGCGTGGGTTTCAGCCCAAGGGCGCGTAGCGCCGCCTGATGCGCGACGCCGCCCAGCGCGATGATGGCGAGAAGATTGGGCATGGCAGCGATTTCACGCGCCAGAAACGCATTGCATTCCCGGATTTCGATCGGCGTGGGCTTGTTGGCAGGCGGCAAACAGCGGACGGCGTTGGTGATGCGGGCATCGACCAGATGCAGGGCGGGATTCGCCCACTTGTCCGCATCCAGCGGTTTTGCCGCCGTAGCAAAGCCGAAACGGTGCAGCGCCGGATAGAGCAGTTCCCCCGCCACGTCGCCGGTAAAAGGTCGTCCGGTACGATTGGCGCCCTTTTCCCCCGGCCCCAGACCGACGATCAGCAACCTGGCCTCCAGCGCGCCAAAAGCGGGCACGGGGCGGTTGTGCCAAGTCGGGTCACGCTGCCGCAAAGCGGCAAGATGCGCCGCCAAACGGGGGCAGACGGTACAATCGAGAGGGTCGGTAAAGGACATGCAGCGCCTTCAAAAAAGCAAAGGGCGAATGTTATCAGGTGATGTGTAGAATGCGCTTCACCGTACTTGCCTTTCCCCCCGTCTTTTGGCAAGGTGCGACACCGCCGCCATTTCTGACACCTGACACCTGCCCTCTGATCTCTGACTACCTGATCCCCGAAATGTACGAACTCCTCATCGGTCTGCGTTACACCCGCGCCCGTCGCCGCAACCATTTTATTTCTTTCATTTCTTTCAGTTCCATGTTGGGCGTGGCGCTGGGGGTGACGGCGCTGATTGTGGTGTTGTCGGTGATGAACGGGTTTCAGAAGGAATTGCGGACCCGCATTTTGAGCGTGGCTTCGCACCTCCAGATTGTGGGGGCGGAGGGCAGCCTGTCCAACTGGGAGAGGGTCGGCAGGGAAGCGGAGGCGCATCCTGATGTGCTCGCCGCCGCGCCTTATGTGCAGGCGCAATCCATGCTCGCCGCCAATCAGGAAGTGCGCGGCGTGCTGGTGCGGGGCATTGAACCGGCGCGGGAAGAAAAAGTGGCGGATTTTGCCGGCAACATGGCGGCGGGTCGGCTGGAATCGCTCGCGCCGGGCGCGTTTGGCATCGTGCTCGGTTCGGAACTGGCGCGCGCCTTGCGTGTGCAGCCGGGCGACAAGGTGACGGTGATCGCGCCGCAGGGCACAGTGACGCCAATGGGCATGACGCCGCGTTTGAAGGCGTTTACCGTGACGGGCATTTTTGAAGTCGGCATGTTTGAGTATGACTCCGGTCTGGCGCTGATTCATCTCGACGACGCGCAACGCCTTTACCGCATGGGCGACAATGTAAGCGGTGTGCGCCTGAAACTCGCCGACCTGTTTGCCGCGCCGCGTGTCAACCGCGAACTTGCGGGCATGGTGAATGCCGACGCTTATCTGACGGACTGGACGCGCAGCCACGCCAATTTTTTCCGCGCCGTGCAAATCGAAAAAAACATGATGTTCATCATTCTTTCCCTGATTGTGGCGGTGGCGGCGTTCAACATTGTGTCCACGCTGGTCATGGCGGTGACGGACAAGGAAGCGGACATCGCCATCCTGCGGACGCTTGGCGCCTCCCCCGGCAGCATCATGGCGATTTTCATGGTGCAGGGCGCGTTGATTGGTTCCATCGGGCTGGCGTTGGGCGTGGCGGGCGGCGTCAGTCTGGCGCTCAATATCGACGTGGTGGTGCCCTTCATCGAGCGCGTTCTGGGCACGCAGATTCTCGCCAAGGATGTGTATTACATTTCCGACCTGCCTTCTGACCTGCAATGGGGCGATGTGTTGGGCGTGACCGCCATTTCCTTCATCCTCGCCCTGCTGGCGACGATTTATCCAAGCTGGCGGGCTTCCCGTCTGCAACCAGCGGAGGCGTTGCGTTATGAGTGATGCAAGCAATACCGCCGTGCTTGCCTGTCAAAATCTGGGCAAGACCTTCCGCGAAGGCAAGAACGCGCTCACCGTGCTTACCGATGTTGAACTGCATGTGCGGGCGGGCGAGGCGCTCGCCATCGTCGGCGCGTCCGGCTCCGGCAAGAGCACGCTCATGCACCTGTTGGGCGGTCTGGATACGCCCACGACCGGCAAGGTACACCTGCTGGGGCAGGATTTTTCCACGTTCTCCGAAGCCCTGCGCGGCGAGTGGCGCAATAAAAGTCTGGGCTTCATTTACCAGTTCCACCACCTGCTGCAAGAATTCTCCGCGCTGGATAACGTCGCCATGCCGCTCCTGATTCGGCGCGAGCCAAAGGCGAAAGCGCGCGCGGCGGCAGAGGCGATGCTCGCCGCCGTCGGTCTGGAAAAACGCCTGACTCACCGCCCCGGCGAGCTTTCCGGCGGCGAACGCCAACGCGCCGCCATCGCCCGCGCGCTGGTCACAGAACCCGCCTGCATTCTGGCGGACGAACCCACCGGCAACCTCGACCGCCAGACGGCGGCGCAGGTTTTCGATTTGCTCCTGCAACAGGCGCGCACTCGCAACGCCAGCCTGATTGTGGTTACGCACGACATGGAACTGGCAGCCCGCATGGACAAAATCGCGCGGCTGGATGATGGGCGGTTGACGGAGATCGCCAGCATCCCGCCTGCGGTTTTTACAGCGACAAACACGGTATAAAATGTCAAACCCGCTGGCGGGGACGCCGGCGCTCTCAGGAACGCATCCCATGAAGCTCTCCCGATTGGCTAAACTCCTCACGGTTTTATCGGCGCCGTTGATTCTTTTTGGCTGCGCCTTTGCACAGAAACAGTTTTATTACCCGCTGCGCGGCGCCAGCCAATTCACGCCCGCCAATGCGGGGCTGGCTTATGAGGATGTGTATTTTTCCAGCGCCGACGGCACACGTTTGCACGGCTGGTTTATCCCCGCCCTCGGTGAAACCAAAGGGGTGATTTTGCATGTGCATGGCAACGCCGGAAAACTGCAAGACCATCTGGCGGGCATCCTCTGGCTGCCGCAGGAACATTACGCGGTGTTCACCTTTGATTATCGCGGCTATGGTCTTTCGGACGATAAAACTCCGAACCCGAAAGGCTTGATGGAAGACACCCAGGCCGCCATCGCCTGGCTGAAAAACCGTCCCGAAACCAATGCCCAAAAACTACTCATTCTCGCGCAAAGCCTGGGCGGCAATAATGCCGTCGCCGCCGTTGCCAACGGCTCACGCGAAGGCATCGCGGGCATTGTGCTGGATGCCACCTTTTACTCCTACAGTTCCATCGCCAACGATAAACTCTTCGGCGCGGGAATTTTCCTCTGCGACAAATACAGCGCCAGTCAGTTGATCGGGCAACTTGCCCCCATTCCGGTTTTCATTGTGCATGGCGACCGGGATCGCGTGATCCCTTATCAGCACGCGCAAAAACTGTTCGCCGCCGCCGGACAACCCAAGACACTCCGCATCGTCAAGGATGCCGGACATTTGTTCACGCTGGATGACGCCCCGGTTCGGGCAGAGGTTTTGAATTTCTTTGCGGCAGGAGCGGTTCACGAACCGTCCCTGCGTCGGTAATGTTTCGTAAGGTACCCGGCGGGTTTCGGCGTAGCGCGGTGACGGCAAAAACGAAGCACCCTCCACCATTGGGCGATCAAAATCATGTACAGGTAAAATGGTGGATAACATTACGCTCTGCGCCATGCGGGGAATATCTTGCCATTCATCAGCAGCGGAAAAGCATCCGGGAAAGTCCGGGATTCAACGGATGCTTGAACTTGACGTGACTGCCGACCTGATTGACTTAGAGCAGATTAACTTAACCTGGCTCACATCCATTGCCATCGTGTAGGGGCGCGCATATAGCGTCCGTGGTTCCATCCGCGCGGTCTCCAACATGGGACGCTATATATGCGCCCCTAATCCGGCGTAAACGCCAGCCGAAACCCGTAAGCCTCGTTCCGAATATCCGGCTTGCTGCCGCTGCGAAATGCCGCGCGCAGACTCCATGAATTGATGTTCCAGCTACCGCCCCGCAGTACGCGGGGCAGCGGTTTGTCGGATTTATCGCTACCGCGAACGTCATAATTGGCGCGGTAAGCGTCGGCGACCCATTCCCAGACATTGCCGTGCATGTCATACAAGCCCCACGGATTGACATGCTTTTGCCCGACAGGATGCGAGTGTCCGCCGGAATTGCCGTCATACCACGCATAGCGCCCCAGATGGGTGACATCATCGCCGAAATGATACGTGCCGCCCGTTCCGGCTCTGGCTGCGTATTCCCATTCTTCCTCGGTCGGCAGGCGATATTTGCGTGTGCCTTCCATGTCGTTCAGACGCTGGATGAAGGTCTGGACATCATCCCACGAGACATTGTCCACCGGCTTGTTGTCGCCCCTGGAACGGCTCGGATTTTCGGGCATCACGATTTCCCATTCGCTTTGCGTGACTTCGTATTTGCCCAGATAAAAGGGACGCTTGATTTTGACGCGATGCTGCGGTTTTTCATCGTCCTCACACGCGATGTCATTCGCCCCGCAACCCATCATGAATTCGCCCGCCGGAATCAGGACGAATTCCACGCCGATGTCGTTCATGGCAGTGGCATCAAATGTCGACTCGACGCGCGCGGATTGTTGCGCCGCCGCATCCGGCGCTGCTGGCGCTTTGCCGGAATCGGAACAGGCGAACAAAAAACCGCCGGATAACAGCGTCATCAGGATGTTGCGGATTTTGCGTTTTTTTGTCATGACCGGAAGCGTCTCCGTAATGTCGGAATTCCCTTGCGTGGGCGTTGGTTTGTGGGCGTCAGTTTACTCCTGCCTGACCCGTTTGCGGCACTTGCCAACAAGGTTTTCCGGAGGAACGAATTGGCATAACCCTCGTGTTGGGTTACGCTTCGCATATCCACTCCAGATATGACATCCCGCAATGATTCACCCGACCGGCATTTTCCTGCTGACTGCCGCACTGGGCGTTTGCGCCCTGCAAGGACAAGCCGAACTGCCCGCGCGCAATCTCGTCTGGCTTGCGGGCGGGCTGGTTGTTTTTGCAGGGGCGATCCGCCTCTTTCCGCGCCGTTTTGGCTTGCCGCTCTGCCTGTTGGTGGGATTGGCGGGGTTGGCGGTCGGTTGGGGATGGGCGGCATGGCGGGCGGAAATCCGGCTTGCCGAGCAATTGCCCGCAGAATGGGAAGTGCGGGATATTCGCTTGACCGGCACGGTCGCTTCCCTGCCCGCGCGTTTTGACCGAGGCGAACGTTTCGAGTTTCAAGTCGACGAAATCCTGACTCCGAACGCAAAAATCCCCACCCGCTTGTGGCTGAGTTTTTACACCCTCGGCTGGCGCGGCGAAATCAATCCCACGCCAGCCCCCCGCGCCGGGGAACGCTGGGAATTCACCGTGCGTCTGAAACGCCCGCACGGACGCGCCAATCCGCACGCCTTCGATTACGAAGCCTGGCTGTTTGAGCGCAGTCTGCGCGCCACGGGTTATGTGCGGAACGCGCCCGTGCCCGTGTTCAAGGGGGTGGCGGATTGGACAAATTCGTCGCCCATGCTCGCCGTGCATCGTCTGCGCGAAAATCTGCGCGACCATTTTTTGGCGACCCTGGGTGGAACAGGGGATGCCCCCTACGGCGGCATCCTGACCGCGCTTGCCATTGGCGACCAGAGCGCCGTGCCGCAACCGCAATGGACGATCTTTAACCGCACCGGCACCACGCACCTGATGAGCATTTCCGGTCTGCACGTCACGCTGGTCGCGGCGCTTGCGGGCGGCTTGCTCGGCTGGCTATGGCGACAACATCCCCGACTCTGCCTCTGTCTGCCCGCAAAGCGGGTCGCCATTCTGGGCGGCGTGCTGGCGGCGTTGGTTTACGGCCTGATTTCCGGTTTGAGCATCCCCGCCCAGCGCGCCTGCCTGATGCTGGTCGCGGCGGCAACAGCCCTGCTTGGCAATCGTCGGGTCGGGGCAGGTCGCATCCTGCTCGTCGCGCTGATCTGCGTGCTGCTGTTCGACCCCTGGGCTGTGCTGGCGGCGGGCTTCTGGCTCTCCTTCGGCGCGGTCGCCGCGCTGTATTGGGTCGGGATGCCTCACAATGCGCTGGAAATCGTTGAAGAAGAAGACCCTGCGCGTCTAAAAAACCTGCGCCAGCGGATCGTTCGTTATTTGCGCGGCTTTCTGCACACGCAATGGGCGGCGACGACCGCCACGTTGCCGCTGCTGTTCCTGTTTTTTCAGCGTTTTCCGCTGGTGTCGCCCTTCGCCAATCTGCTGGCGATTCCCTGGGTGAGTTTCGTCATCACCCCGCTTGCCCTGTTGGGCGCCCTCTTTGCATGGCTGCCGCTGCCCATTTTGTCGTTCGCGCATCTGCTGCTGGCGCCGCTCATGGCGATGCTGGATTTTTTCGCGGGAATGCCCCTGCTCACGCCCGTAGCACCGCCGCTTTGGAGCGTGCTGCTCGCGGGCGTCGGCGTCCTGCTACTGCTGTTGCCACGCGGCACACCGGGCAAAGGCGCGGCGCTCGTCATGCTGCTGCCGTTGCTGTTTGGACAAGCGCCTGAACTGTCGCAGGGACAACTGCGCGCCACGGCGCTCGATGTCGGGCAAGGTCAGGCGGTGTTGCTGGAAACGGCAAACCATCGCCTGCTCTACGACGCCGCTCCCGGCTACGGACCCGCTGGCGAAGATGGCGAAGCGCAAACCGGTCGGGACGCCGGAGCGCAAGTCGTATTGCCTTATTTGACGGCCAGCGGCGTGCGCGCGCTGGATGCGCTGGTGGTTTCGCACCGCGACAACGACCATTCTGGCGGCATGAATTCCATCGTCGCGGGTTTGCCGGTACAGCGCGTCATTTCCTCAATACCCGATGTTCCAGGCGGTGAAACCTGCCGCAGGGGACAAAGCTGGACATGGGACGGCGTGCGTTTTGAATTTCTGCATCCCCCCGCCGACAAAACCCTGCGCGGCGACAATGGCGACAGTTGCGTATTAAAAGTGACCTCGGCAGGCGGGCGCATGTTACTCACGGGCGACATCAGCGCCCGCGAGGAACGCCGCTTGCTGGCGCAAGACCGCGCGGCGCTTGCCGCCGAAGTCATCCTTGTCCCGCACCACGGCAGCCGCACCTCATCCACCCTGCCCTTCGTCGCCGCCGTCGGCGCGGATTGGGCGCTGGTGTCAGCGGGTTATCGCAACCGCTTCAACCACCCCCGACCGGAAATCGTCGACCGCTACGAAAATCTGGACACCCAACTCCTGCGTACAGACCGCGACGGCGCGCTGATGCTGGATTTTGCCGAACAAGGCATCACCGTGCGCCGCTGGCGGCAGGAAGAACGGCGTTATTGGCGCGACTGACCCCCATCAAACCCGTCGATTGACAATCAACACCGTGCCGATAATCAGCAAGCCAAACGGCCACCAGACCCGGATCGCATGTACAACATGGCTTTGCAGCATGTTCAGACTGATCGCCAGAAACAACAGCCCATACAAGAGCAGCGCGCCGCCGAGAAAATAGAGTTTCATGGTCAACAAGAGGCTCCCCAACAGGATGAGCGCCAACGGCCACCAGGTACTCAACAAATGCCCGCTGTTCAGATGCAGAATGCCCAGATTGACAATCAGCAGAAACACCCCGATTAAAACCAGAATGGCTCCGGTGATGACACGTCCCATCATGTTGTTTTTGCTCCGAAGTACAGCCGATGTTGGCGGGACGTAAGGATAGCAGGAATCAGTGTTCAGGAATCAGGGATCAAAACCAACGCCGCGATGCCGGGTTTTTGATGCCTGCTCACCGTCAAAAGCGAGGAGCAGAGCGACGTGGCAATCCAAGGCAACGATGGAAACTTGAACCGATAGAGGCTGGCAGTTTGAGTTTTCATTCATTTTTTCTTCCATGCGCCACATGGATTGCCGCGTCGCTCCTCGCTTTTGACGTGGCTGGGAGCGCCGGCGTCCCCGCCGGCGGTTTTAAGATTTTACGCGCGGAACTAAACCCGCCGGCGGGACGCCGGCGCTCCCAGGCGGGTTGTTGGGCATTGCCGAACATGCGCGCCATTTCACGCATGATGCGTTGCGCGCCATCCTGATCCCTGATTCCTGCCCCCTGATACCTGATAACATGCACAGGTTTTTCATCCTTTTTCCAAAGACATCATGCGTAAAGGCATCATCCTTGCCGGGGGTTCCGGCACCCGTTTGTATCCGGCGACGCTGGCGGTTTCCAAGCAGTTGCTGCCGATTTTTGACAAGCCGATGATTTATTACCCGCTCACCACCTTGTTGCTGGCGGGCATACGCGACATTCTGATTATTTCCACACCGCAGGATACGCCGCGTTTCGAGCAGCTTTTGGGCGACGGCAGTCAGTGGGGCATCCGCCTTTCCTATGCCGTGCAGCCCAATCCGGAAGGTCTGGCGCAGGCGTTCATCATCGGCGCGGATTTTATGGGCGATTCGCCTGCCGCGCTGGTGTTGGGCGACAACATTTTTTACGGGCATGAGTTCTATAAATTGCTCGCCCAGGCAAACGCGCGCCAGACGGGGGCGAGCGTGTTCGCCTACCATGTGCAAGACCCGGAACGCTACGGCGTGGTGGCGTTTGACGCGGCGGGCAAGGCGACCAGCATTGAGGAAAAACCGGTTGCGCCCAAGTCGAATTACGCCGTCACCGGACTGTATTTTTACGATAACCGCGTGGTCGAAATCGCCCGTTCCATTCGCCCTTCGGCGCGCGGCGAACTGGAGATTACCGATGTCAACCGGCATTATCTGGAAGCGGGCAATCTGCATGTCGAAATCATGGGGCGCGGCTATGCCTGGCTGGATACCGGCACGCATGAATCCATGCTGGATGCCAGCCAGTTCATCGCCACGGTGGAAAGACGGCAGGGTTTGAAGGTTGCCGCGCCGGAGGAGCTGGCATGGCGGCAGGGCTGGATTACCGATGCCCAATTGGAAAAACTGGCGCACCCCTTGCGGAAGAACGCTTATGGTCAATATCTGCTTGGACTGCTGGCAGATGAAAGGGGGCAGGCATGATGCAGGCAGAAGCCCTGAATATCCCCGATGTCTTGCTGTTCACGCCCAGAGTGTTCGGTGACGCGCGCGGCTTCTTTTTTGAGAGCTTCAACGCCCGTGAATTTTCGGAATTGAGCGGGCTGGATGTGCACTTTGTGCAGGACAATCATTCCCGCAGCGCCCGCCATGTGTTGCGCGGGCTGCATTACCAGATTCGGCAGACGCAAGGGAAACTGGTGCGCGTGGTCGCGGGCGAAGCCTTGGACGTGGCAGTGGATATACGCAAATCTTCGCCCACTTTCGGACAGTGGGCCAGCGCGCTGCTCTCGGCGGAAAACAAGCGGCAACTCTGGATTCCGCCGGGTTTCGCGCACGGTTTTCTGGCGCTCGCCGAATATACGGAATTCGTTTATAAAACCACGGATTACTACGCGCCCGAACACGAGCGCGGCATCGCCTGGGACGACCCGGCAATCGGCATAGACTGGCATCTGGGTGATGCCGTGCCGCTGCTGTCCGGCAAGGATAAGGAAAATCCGCCGCTCGCCCACGCCGAAACATTCGCCTGAATCTTTTCTCACATACGCCATGTCTACTTACGTCATTGGTGACATTCAGGGCTGTTTCGCTTCCTTTCGTCACCTGCTGGAGGTCTGTGCCTTTGACCCTGCCAAAGACAAACTCTGGCTGGTGGGCGATCTGGTCAATCGCGGGCCGGATTCGCTCTCTACCCTGCGTTACGTCAAATCCCTGGGCGACGCTGCCGTCACCGTATTGGGCAATCACGACCTCTACTTGCTGATGATTGCCGAGCTTGGGGACGCCCGCCGTTCCAGGGACGATACCCTGCAAGCCGTGCTGGACGCGCCGGACAGGGCGGAGTTGCTGGACTGGCTGCGCCAGCGTCCGCTCTGCCATGTCGAGGGCGAATACTGCATGGTACACGCCGGATTGTTGCCGCAATGGAGCGTCAAAAAAGCGCGCAATCTGGCGGCGGAAGTCGAGGAACGTCTGCGCGGCGAGAAGTATCGTGAATTTCTGGCGCAACTCTGGGGCAGCAAGCCCAATTTCTGGTCGGGCAAACTGGAAGGCATGGATCGCCTGCGCGTCATCGTCAATGCCATGACGCGGATGCGCTTTTGCAGCATCAGGGTAAAGGAAGGCAAGAATATCTGCGAAATGAATTTCGCCGCCAAGGGCAAGGTGGAAAACGCCCCCAAAGATTGCCTGCCCTGGTTCGACCTGCCCGAGCGCAAGAGCGCAAATCAGGTCCTGGTCACGGGGCACTGGTCGGCGTTGGGCTTGAAGATGACCCCCAACCTGCTGGCGCTGGATTCCGGCTGTCTGTGGGGCGGACAACTCTCCGCCGTGCGTCTGGAAGATCGGACGCTGTTTCAGGTGGAATGCAGCGCGGGGGAAAGTCGCGCGCTGGAAGATTGAGAGAAGGATTTTTTGATGACACACACACGCAGCCTGCGCGTACTCTGCACGCTGCTCACGCTGGCATTGCTCGTGGGGTGCGGCATTCTGGGCGGCGGCAAAAGCGATGGCGGCACGGGGACGACATCGACGCAGAAAAAGCCCTCCCCCTTCGCGCGCAACAAGGAAGCGACGCCGCAGGGCAAGGAAGTAGTGATGTACGCGCTGGGGCTGATTGGCACGGATTACCGCTTCGGCGGCAAGAATCCGGAAGCCGGGCTGGATTGCTCCGGCATGGTCGCCTACATCTTTCAGCAAGCCGCCCATTACACCATCAGCGGCAACGCCGCCAACATCGCCCAAAAGGGACGCAACGTGCGCCCCGAAGCCATCCGCCCCGGCGATCTGGTGTTTTTCAACACCCTGAACCGCCCACGCTCCCATGTCGGCATCTACATCGGCGACCTGCGCTTTGTGCACGCGCCTTCAACCAACGGACAGGTGCGTATCGACAGTCTGGAAAACAGCTATTACGCGACGCGCTTTGAAGAGGCGCGCAGCTATTTTTAGAGCAGATTAACAAATTGATACGCAAATCAAACTTGGCGCGCTTTCGGTTTTTACGTAGGGGCGCGCATATAGCGCCCCTACACGATGGCAATGGATGTAAGCCGGGTTAAGTTAATCTGCTCTAATGCGAATCGGAATTACAAAAATTGGGCAGCGACCCAGAATATCCCCGCCGCCAGCAGCATGGAGATGGGGAAGGTCAGGATCCACGCCAGCAGGATGTTTTTCAGGGTGTTGCCGTGCAAGCCGCTGCGATTGGCGACCATCGTGCCCGCGACGCCGGATGACAGGATGTGCGTGGTGGACACCGGCAGGCTGTAAAGATTCGCCGCGCCGATGGCGATGGCGGCGGTAATCTGGGCGCTCATGCCTTGGGCATAGGTCATGCCCTGTTTGCCGATGCGCTCACCGACGGTTTCCACGACACGCCGCCAGCCGACCATCGTTCCCAATCCTAACGCCAGCGCAATCGCCAGCGTGACCCAGACGGGCGCGTATTCGGTGGTCGCGGTGAGGTCTTTCCGCAAGCGGTTCAAATCGGATTTTTCGCGGGCAGCCAGCGTTGAGAGTTTGCTGGTCTGTTTGGCGACTTCATCCAGACAGAGCAGGTCGCGGCGCACTTCAAGCCGTTTGTGGTCTGCCAGCATCGTGTAATCGTGCACGCCATCCAGGTTTGTCAGCAAACGTTGGATCGTCGCTGGCGTATGGACGACTTCGCAACGATAGGGGGTTGCGGATGCGCGCGTGGGAGCGGCGGGGGCATCCGTCGCCTTATCTTCAACCGGAGCGGGCGGGGCTTGCCGCAGCAGGTTGTCTTGATGCTTTTCGTAAAGCTGTTTCAGGTAGTGCGCGGCTTCGCGGGTGCTTTCAATCTGATAGGCGCTGCTGCCCTGATTCAGCACGAACTGGGCGGGCAGGAAGCAGATGAGCACCAGCATGATGAGTCCGATGCCTTTTTGCCCGTCGTTGGAGCCATGCACAAAACTGACCGCCATCGCGGAGAGCACCAGCACGAGCCGGTTCCAGAACGGGGGATGTTTTTTGTTTTTCAGTTCCACGCGCATTTCTGGCGCGCGGTGCATTCTGCCAAGGGGACGCCAGCGTTTTAAGCCAAGCAGGATGATCCCCGCGAGCACAAAGCCCATGACGGGGGAGAAAACGAGCGACAGCCCGATGTCGATGGCTTTTTGCCAGTTGATGCTGTCGGCAACGGGCAGGTGATTCAGCGACGCGTTGGCAAGACCGACACCGAGTACCGCGCCAATCAGGGTGTGGGAACTGGACGCGGGAATGCCGAAAAACCAGGTGCCCAGATTCCAGGAGATGGCGGCGGTCAGGAGGGAAAACACCATGACCAGCCCGCGCGCGCCGGTATCGACATTGATGAGCAATTCAACGGGCAGCAAATGGACGATGGCGTAGGCGACGCCGACGCCGCCAAAGAGCACGCCCAGAAAGTTGAAGGTGCCGGACAACATGACCGCCCGGTAAGGCGACATGGTTTTGGTATAAATGACGGTCGCGACGGCATTCGCCGTATCGTGAAAACCGTTGATGAATTCAAAGGAAAGCGTAAACAGCAACGCCAGCGCAAGACTCACAAGAACCCACGGATCCGTCCCGCCCAGAAAATCAAACATGCGATGCACCGTCAAGAAAATAGCGGAATCATGCCAGAAATCAGGGGGTTTTCCAAAGCCAATTTAACGCTGCGCGTTGTCATCCGACCCCGGATAATGCTGTTCCATTCCCGACAGCATATAACGGGTGCGGCTGTGGATTTGATCCTGCATCTGTTGCAGCACCTTCTGGCTTTGATCCATATACGCCGACATCATGTTTTGCAGGGCGGGCTGTTGCAGGTGCATGAACTGCGCCAGAAAATCCGGTGACATGGCAGGATTTTCGCCAAAGACGGTGCGGGATTGTTCTTGCAGCTTGTGCTGGAAGTCGGTGAAGGAGCGCACATTGTTTTCCAGATATTTACCCAACATGCCCTGCATGGCGTTACCGTAAAGCCGAATCATGATGCCCAGAAGCTCACAGGAGAAAATCGGCACGCCGCCGCTTTCTTCTTCCAGCAAAATCTGCAACAGGATGCTGCGCGTCAAATCTTCGCCGGTCTTGGCGTCGACGACCTGAAAATGCTCGTAATGCAGCACCAGGTCTTTTACGTCAGAGAGGGTAATGTAACTGCTGGTGAGGGTATCGTACAGGCGACGATTGGGGTATTTCTTGATTTGCCGGACTTCTGCGGTCATCTGGTTTGGCTCCGTAATTTGTGCGTGGCTGCGTTATGTGCAGTGCACCATTATAAGCGTAAAAAAAGCCCGACTCACGCCGGGCTTCGTTTCTTGCCATTGGCAACAGGCAGGAATCAGGTCTCGCCTTATTGGTAGTTCAGACCGCCATTGATATTCAGCGTCGCGCCGGTGGTGAAACCGGAGAGTTCGTCCGCCAGGAAAGCGACGGCAAAGCCGATTTCTTCGGGCTTGGCAAGACGCTTCACGGGGACGGAATCAATGATGCCTTTCAGGATGTCTTCACGGATGGCAGTGACCATCTTGGTGGCGACATAGCCGGGGGCGATGGCATTGACCGTCACGCCCTTGTTGGCGAGTTCCTGCGCCAGCGCCTTGGTAAAGCCAATCACGCCCGCCTTGGCAGCGGAGTAGTTGGTTTGACCGGCTTGACCCTTGACGCCATTGACCGACGAAATGTTGATGATGCGACCCCAGCCGCGATCCGCCATCTTGGCGGAAAACTGCTTGGTGACGTTGAACAGGCTGGACAGGTTGGTGTTGATGACCGCATCCCATTGTTCGCGTTCCATCCCCTTGAACATTTTGTCGCGGGTGATGCCGGCGTTGTTCACCAGAATGTCGATTGGGCCGGCTTTTTGTTCGGCTTCCGCCGCCAGCTTTTGCACCGAGGCGAGATCAGCCACGTCGCCAGCGACGGTGATGAAATCCTTGAAACCGGCGGCTTCCTGCTCTTTCAGCCATTCTTCCGGTTTGTCAAATTGGGGGTGGTAGGCGGCAACAACTTTATGACCCGCTTTGGCCAAAGACTGGGCGATGGCAGTGCCAAGACCGCCCATGGCGCCGGTTACGAGAGCTACACGTTGTGTCATAACTATCCTTTCCTCATGATTGAGTAGTGGTTGTGGAAAACGGACAACTTAGCAGAAAAACAATTTTTCTGCCCGTATTTTTTGCGTTGCAACATCCGGGAAGCGACTGGACTGACTGGAAAAACAGGCGAAATTTTCAGCAAAAATAAAGGCTTACGGGGTGCACATCCGTGCACCCCGTAAGCCCTGCATGAACCCGACCGCGCCAGTTACGGCAGGCTATGCAGATAGGCGGCGACGGCGGTGATGTCCGCGTTTTTCAACGGCGCAACGGCGGCGGACATTTGCGGTTCCTGACGTTCGCCGGTTTTGTCGCGGTAGCGCGTGACGGAGAGCACAATGTATTCAGGGTGCTGGCTCGCCAGACGCGGAATGGTTTCGTTGCCATGCGCCGTACTGCCGTGGCAACGCAGACAGAGCTTGTTATAAATCTGCTTGCCCTTGGCGACCTGGGTCGCGTCAGGCTTACCGGGGCGGGGATTCTGTCCGGCGTAAAACAGGGAGATCTGTATCTTTTCCTCCTCGTTCAAGACCTTGATCAGCCCCTGCATGAATTCGTCCTTGCGCTGCCCGCGCCCGAATCTGCGCGTTTGTTCCAGCAGATAGTCGGCATTCTGCCCGGCAAGATTGGGCACTTCCGGCAATTTGCTGACGCCGTTGCCGCCATGACAATTCACGCAGAAAAAGGACGCCTTCTTGCCCTCCACCTGCGCGCCTCGCAAGGCTTGCGAATCGTCCTGAATGGCCTGCAAGCGCGCGTCGCCCGCCCACAACGAAGCGGAAAAGGTCCCCGCCAAAAACATGCATGTCAGAATTCGCCGCATTTGCTCACGCCTCATTACTTTCTCCTTTTTTCCTAAGCCTTTATTTTAGAGCCGGATGAAGTGTTCCCGGTAGTATTTCAGTTCCTCAATGGATTCATGAATATCCGCCAGCGCCTCATGCGCGCCACGCTTGCGGAATCCCTTGTAAATCACGGGCGCCCAACGCTTGCTCAACTCCTTCAACGTGCTCACATCCAGATTGCGATAGTGAAACCACGCTTCCAGCGTTGGCATATAGCGCGCCATGAAACGGCGATCCTGACAGATGCTGTTGCCGCACATGGGTGATGCTGCCCTGGGTACGAATTGTTGCACAAATTCGAGCGCGCAGACTTCCGCTTGACGCTCATCATACACGGAAGCGCGCACTCGTTTGACCAAACCGGAGCGGGCATGGGTTTTTTGATTCCATTCATCCATGCCGGACAGGACGCTCTCCGGCTGATGGATTGCCCAGACGGTCGATTCGCCCATGATGTCCAGGTTCGCGTTCGTCACCACGATGGCCAATTCGATAATGCGGTCGGCATCGGGATTGAGTCCCGTCATTTCCATATCCAGCCAAACAAGGTTTGTTGCGTCACGTGCCATATAATTGCTCACCTGCCAAAAGCGTTATTGTGGCATAGCTTCCCCTGCAATCTTCATGGAAATTAAAACGTGCCGGAAATTTTTACCCTTGTTGTCCTCATCGCGCTCACCTCCAGCGTTGTTTTGCGCCTCTGGCTCTCCCTGCGCCAGACGCGATTCGTTGCCACCCATCGCGGCGCCACACCCGAAGCCTTCGCCCATCGCATCAGTCTCGCCGCCCACCAGCAGGCGGCGGATTACACGCTGGCGAAGGCGAAGCTGGAACGCATTGAACTCATCATCGAAACCCTGCTCTTCGTCGCCTTCACCTGGGGCGGCATCCTCGCGGCGCTGCATGGCTTCTGGACGGCGCATTTCACTGGCATCGCTTATGGCATCGCCCTGATTGCCAGCGTGTTGTTGCTCTCCGGCATCATCGACCTGCCGCTGGAACTGTATCGTCAATTCCGTCTGGAAGCGCGTTTCGGCTTCAACCGCATGACGCCCGCGCTGTTTATCGCCGACAAGTTGAAACAATTTCTGGTTTCCTGCCTGTTGGGATTGCCGCTGCTGGCGGCGATACTCTGGCTGATGCAGGCAACGGGCGCTTACTGGTGGCTCTACGCCTGGCTTCTGTGGATGAGCTTCAACCTGCTGGTGCTGTTCATCTACCCACTCTGGATTGCCCCGTGGTTCAACAAATTCACCCCGCTTGCCGATGGCGAAGTCAAAACGCGGGTAGAAGCCTTGCTGCAACGCGGCGCTTTCGGCAACCGTGAATTGTTTGTCATGGACGGCTCCCGCCGTTCCAGCCACGGCAACGCCTATTTCACGGGCTTCGGCAAGGCGCGGCGCATCGTCTTTTTCGACACCCTCATCAACCGCCTGACGCCCGCGCAAATCGAGGCGGTGCTGGCGCACGAACTGGGACATTTTCATCATCGCCACATCGTCAAACGCATGGCGGGGATTTTCGCGCTCTCCCTCGCCTTTCTCGCGCTGCTGGGGCTGCTGCTGCATACCCCGTGGTTCTTCCAGGGTCTGGGCGTCGGCGTGGAGACCAGCGGCAATACCGCGCTCGCGCTGGTACTTTTCGGGTTGGTCGTTCCCCTCTTCGCCTTCCTGACCACGCCGCTGTTCAGTTTTCTCTCCCGCCGCGACGAATTCCAGGCGGACACCTACGCCGCCCGCATCGCCTCCGCCGATGAACTCGCCGCCGCCCTTGTGAAACTCTATGAGGACAACGCCGCCACCCTGACGCCCGACCCGCTGCACTCCCGCTTTTACGATTCTCACCCACCGGCGGCGGAACGCATCCAACACTTGCAATCCCTCGCCCCTTCCGGCGCACCCGCTTGAATACGAAAAACAAACTGCTCGCCGGATACATCGTCGCCGCGCACGGGCGGCAGTGCCGGGTCGAACTGGAAAACGGCGATGTCCTGCCCTGCCTCACGCGCGGCAAAAAAAGCGATGCGGTCTGCGGTGACGCGGTATTCATCCGCAGCACGGGCGCAGATCAGGGCGTCATCGAAGAAATTCGCCCGCGCCGCACCCTGTTTTATCGCTCCAACGCCTTCCGGCAAAAGCTGATTGCCGCCAACGTCGACCAACTCATCCTGGTCGCCGCCGTCGAACCCGCCTTTTCGACGCAACTTCTGGAACGTTGCCTGATTGCCGCCGAAAGCCAGAACATCGCCACCCTGATTGTGTTGAACAAATGCGACCTGATAAACGCCCTGCCTGCGGCAAAGGCGCGCTTGCACCCCTTCGCCACGCGCGGCTGCGCCATCCTGAACCTTTCTGCCCACCAGAACGCAGACGCCCTGCTTCCCCACCTGCACGGCAAAACCAGCCTGCTCGCCGGACAATCGGGCATGGGCAAATCCACCCTCATCAATGCCTTGATCCCCGCCGCCGAAGCCGCCACGCGAGAAATTTCCGCCGCGCTGGATTCCGGCAAACACACCACCACCCACACCCGTCTCTATCACCTTGATGCCAAAAGCCACCTCATCGACTCCCCCGGCTTGCAGGAATTCGGCCTCGCCCACCTCACGCCGGAAGAACTGACGCACGCCTTCTCCGAATTCGCCCCCTATCAGGGTGACTGCCGCTTCCGCGATTGCCAGCACCTGCAAGAACCCGACTGCGCCCTGCGCAACGCCGTAGAGAACGGCAAAATCGCGCCGGAACGCCTGCAACTTTTCCAGACGCTGATGGCGGAACACGCACGGACAAGCGGCTGACAAACGGCTACACTACGCACATGATGGCATGACAAAAGGCATGGGTTAAAAATGCAAGTTTCAAAATCACAATTCAAAGCCAAAGCGCAGCAAATTTTTCGCAGCGTCGAAGAAAGCGGCGAACCCGTTGTCATCACCGACCACGGACAACCAACGCTGGAAATTCGCCGCTATATCCCGAAAAACAGCAATCCGCTGGAAGCATTGCGTGGCACGGCGCTTTTTTACGACCGCCCCACGGAACCTGTCGACGCGGACAATTGGGAAGTGCTGCGGTGATTGTTCTGGATACACACGCACTCATCTGGTGGGCAACAGGCGATGTAACGCGACTGACGCCCCCCGCCCTGCAAGCCTTGGAACACGAAACAGGCGGCGGGACAATCATGGTTTCTTCCATTTCCGCATGGGAACTTGCCATGCTGGTCGCCAAAGGTCGCCTCACGCTACAAATGGACGTTTCCAGATGGTTATCGCTCGTCAACCAGATTGAAGCGGTCAGTTTCATTCCGGTAGACAACGAAATTGCCGTAAGCAGCACCACGCTCCCCGACGCATTCCACAAAGACCCTGCTGACAGAATCATCGTCGCAACCGCGCGCAAATATGCTGCACCACTCGTAACGGCAGACGAGAAAATCCGTGCTTATCCCCATGTCCACACGATTTGGTGAGAAAACTCTCCAGCATAACCGTGCGATTGGTTTTAGGTAGGGCGACATCGAAGAGCGCGCCGTACGTTTACAACGGCATTCCTGCGCTCATAGCATATTTGAACCCCGCGCCAGAATTTCCGATATTCTCTTCGCATGAGTCAACACCATCAGATGCCCGCCCTGCGGAATAGAAATATCGGCGCGAACATACCGGATCGGCAAAATCCGGTCTTCTTTGCCGTGGATGTGGATGAGATTGGAGGGCGCTTGCGTATTTTTCCACCGCACGATTTTATCCAACGCCCAAGCCAGAAAAACCGGATCGGTAGCGCGCAAAATCGTCGCCAGAAGCGCCTTGTCTTCTGGCGTTTGCACGCCAAAAAACCAATCGGTAACAAGGTTTGACGTGGTGAGCAGGCAAGACGGCAGGCATTTGTGCAAGTTCAACGCGCCGAAAAAACGATAGTAGAAGGGAATTTCCCGCCAGTTTTTTGCCGAAGACAACAGAATCACTTTGCGGGTTGGCATGAGTTTGGCGACTTCCACCGCCATGATGCCGCCAAAGGAAAGCCCTAACAGTATCGGATTGGGGGTTTTGATTTGTGCGCGCAAGCGTCCGGCGTAGCGCTCTATGGTTTCGTCTTTTTCCGGCGCAATCCAGCGGATGTGCACGACCTCGAAGCCGGAAAAATCCAGTTTGCAAAAAGCACGCTCATCAGCGCCCAAGCCGCTGAAAACATGAATTATTTTTTCATTTTCCATCGCATTTTCCACATGATTAATCCGACCATCGAATATACCGTCTGACGCACGGGTACTCCACCCTCGTCCAGTATGTTGGATTTTGGCAGGGAGGGATCGAAGAGCGCACCGCATGTAAACGAATGGCGGTATCGTAGATGCCATCAGATTGATGACAAACCCGCCGCCTGTAGGTTGGGTAAGCCGCAGGAAGAACCCGACATTGGCGATTTATCGCGCGTCCAGATTGACGGATCAGTGTCGGGTTCAACTACGCTTAAGACTGATGTCGGGAACATGAAACGTGCCCGACCTGCAACCGGGCACCTCGAAAAACATCTCTTCCTCCGGATTTGTTAAAATTACGTTGTTCTGAATTTTAAAGTAGGTGAAGCAGATGATCTCACGTAGCGCCCTCAAGACGGATCTGTTTGCAAGTGAAGCGCAC
>BNUD01000041.1 GCA_025997095.1 Betaproteobacteria bacterium
ATTCTGCTTCTGTCAGATCGCTTGGGTACATCATCTTCTCCACATCAACCGTAATGTCCCTCTACAGCATTTTTCGTGCCAATTTCTGAAACAGCTTCTTACGCTTTCTGACACATTCAGGGTTGTGTCGACCGTAAAACCGTATAATCTGCGGCTTCCTTTTCTGGCGCGCATTCATGCCGACTCCTTCCTGGCTCGCCCCGCTGCTGACCCGCAAAATGCTGATTTGCGTCTTCACGGGATTTTCTTCCGGGCTGCCGCTTTATCTGCTCATCAGTCTGGTGCCCGCCTGGCTGACGGGCGAGGGCGTGAATATCAAGACCATTGGCTTATTCGCGCTGGTGCAGCTTCCCTTCGCCCTGAAATTCATCTGGGCGCCGTTGCTTGACCGTTTTGTGCCGCCTTTGGGACGTCGCCGGGGCTGGATGCTGATTTCCCAGGTGGGATTGCTGATTTTTATTGGACTTCTGGGCGGCTTCAATCCGCAAGGACAAATCGGGATGATCTCGGCGCTGGCGATTCTGCTCGCCTTTCTTGGCGCGACCCAGGATGTCGCGCTGGATGCCTTCCGACGGGAAATTCTGACGGACGCGGAATTGGGGCTGGGCAGTTCCGTGCATGTCAATGCTTATCGCGTCGCGGGGCTGGTGCCCGGCTCGCTCTCGCTGGTGCTGGCGGATCTGGACTGGCTCTCCTGGGCGCAGGTATTCTGGATTACCGCGCTGTTCATGCTGCCGGGGATGCTCATGTCGCTTTTTGTGCGCGAACCCGCCGTAACGGGGCGTCCGAAAACGCTGCAAGAAGCCTGTGTCGAGCCGTTCAAGGAATTTGTCGGCCGTCTGGGCTGGCAGGGGGCGATGCTGTTTCTCGGCTTTTTGTTGCTGTACAAGCTGGGCGATTCACTGGCAACGGCGTTGTCCACCCCCTTTTACCTGACCATGGGGTTTTCCAAAACCGACATTGGTTTGATTGCCAAACACGCAGGACTTTGGCCTGCCGTGATCGGCGGCATGGCTGGCGGGCTGATGATGGTGAAAATCGGCATCAATCGGGCGCTCTGGCTGTTCGGCGCGGTGCAACTGGTGACGATTCTGGGTTTTGCGTGGCTGGCGTGGCTTGGCCCTTTTGAGCAGATTACGCTGGCCAACCGCCTGTCGCTGGCGCTTGTGATTGCCGCCGAATATCTGGGCGTGGGCTTGGGTACGGCGGCATTCACCGCCTTCATCGCCCGCGCGACCCATCCGGCTTACACGGCAACCCAGTTCGCCCTGTTTACCAGCCTCACCGCCGTGCCGCGCACGACCTTTAACGCTTTTTCCGGTGTGCTGGTCGAGTGTTTGGGCTGGGTGGGATTTTTCCTGCTCTGTACGCTGCTGGCGGTGCCGGGGATGTTGCTGCTGTTCAAGGTCGCGCCGTGGGGGGGGCAGGAATCAGGGATCAGGGCTCAGGAATCAGAATTCCGGGAGCGCCGGCGTCCTCGCCAGTGGTTTTGAATTTGTTTTTGAACCTCAGAGCGGCAGGCGTTTTTGTAACGCGCGCCAGCCGCGCCATGCGCTGTAGGCGCGGCGTCCCCAGCGCCAGAGGCGTATGGGTTTGCGGACGACCAGCAGCAGGGCGGCGATGCCGACGGCTGCGGGATGGCGTTTGAGCCAGTTTGCGCCCGCCCGCGCCTTGTCGGCGACCGAGCAGACGCGCCCCAGTGTCGCGCCATGATTTGCGGCGAAGGCTTTCCTTTGGGTTTCGCAGCGCGCGCACAACAGACCGCGCTGTTCGCGCAGTTCAAGCAGGCGGGAATTCATCTTGGTCTTTGATCCTGGAACGAAGACTGACAATATCGCGCTTCAATTCGCGCAGACTGGCGGAAAACAGCAGCGGACCATTTTGTATTTCGGCGCGAGTCTTCCAGGCGAAGATCGCGGCGGCAACCAGAAACGCGAGGCAGGCGGTGCCCACAATGAGCAGACGGCTTTCCCAGAACGCCAGCAGCAGAAAAATCACCAGCAGCACGACCCCAATCACCAGACTGGAGAGCGCCAGAAAACCGGACACCAGAATGGTAATGAGGCGCAGTCTTTCTTCCTGCGCCTCGTTGGAAAGCAGCGCCAGGCGTGTGCGACCGATTTCCAGCAGGTCGCCCAGCAGATGCCTGAGCGACCAGAAAAGCCCCTGTTGTTCGCTCATTGAATCAGCGACGACCAATCAGCACGCCGACTGCCACACCGACGATGGCGGCGACGCCCACGGCTTTCCAGGGTTCTTCATGCACGAAATCGTCGGTGGCGCGGGCGGCGGCCTTGGTCTTGTCGAGCAAAATGGCTTCGGCGTCTTCCAGACGCGCCTTGGCGTCTTTCAGGCGGGCTTCGATGCGGGTACGCAACACGGCGACCTTTTCACCGGCGATGTCGGCGGTACTTTTCAGGATTTCTTCCGTGTCGGCAACGACCGCCTTCAGGTCGGAAACGAATTTGTCTTTGTTGGTGGTGAGCGCAGCTTGTGTCATGGGGGAACCTCTTTCTGGAAAAATGCGATGAAAAATAGAAGAGAAACAGTTGATAGGGTAGCTTTTTAGCGGCTTCAGCGCAATTGCAAAACGATTATTCCACGCAAAAGGTCATGCGCGCCTGTTACATCCTCACTCTGCCGCGTAATCCACCACCAGCGGCGCATGGTCGGAAAAACGGCTGTCCTTGTAGACGCGAGCTTCTCTGGCGCGGGCGGCAAGCCCCTGCGTGGCAATCTGGTAGTCGATGCGCCAGCCGACGTTTTTCGCCCATGCCTGTCCCCGGTTCGACCACCATGTGTAGGCGCTCTCCCCGGCTTCCGGGTAGAGGCGACGATAGACATCCGCCCAGCCCTGCTCATTTAGCATACGCGAAAACCAGGCGCGTTCTTCGGGCAGAAAGCCGGAATTTTTCTGGTTGCCTTTCCAGTTTTTCAGGTCGATTTCCTGATGGGCGATGTTCCAGTCGCCGCACAGCACGATTTCCCGCCCTTCCTGCATGAGCGCCGCGAGATGCGGAAAAAAGGCATCCAGAAAACGAAACTTGGCGTCCTGTCGTTCCGGCGAGGAGGAGCCGGAAGGCAAGTACAGCGAGATGACGGAATAATCGGCGAAATCCGTGCGCAGGTAGCGCCCTTCCGCGTCGAATTCGGGCTGACCGAAACCCGGCGTGACGACCTGCGGCTGCGCCTTGCACCAGATGCCGACGCCGCTGTAACCCTTTTTTTCGGCATAATGATAGTAGGCGTGATAACCCTCCGGCGCGGACATGGCGGCGGTCAGATCATCCGCCTGCGCCTTGATTTCCTGAAGACAGACGACATCAGGATTGACGGAACGTAGCCAGTTTTCCACACCTTTTTTCCAGGCGGCGCGAATACCATTGAGATTCAGGGAAATAATGCGTAGCATACGGTGTTCTTTCAATTGCAACAGGCTGTTTCAGGACGACATGAGCTTTCGCTTGTCATTTATCGAATTTGCCGTCGAACGGCAAATCCTGCGTTTTGGTGAATTTAAGACCAAAGCGGGGCGTTTGTCGCCTTATTTTTTCAACGCCGGTCTGTTCAACGACGGCGAAGCCATGCGTCGCCTTTCCCGCTTCTACGCCGACGCCATCCTCGCCAGCGGCCTCGAATTCGACATGCTGTTCGGGGCTGCCTACAAGGGGATTCCGCTGGTCACCGGCATCGCCATGACTTTGGCGGAATCGGGGCGCAACCTGCCTTTCGCCTACAACCGCAAGGAAGCCAAGGATCACGGCGAAGGCGGCGCGCTTGTGGGCGCGCCGCTGATGGGGCGGGTGTTGGTGATTGACGACGTGATTTCCGCCGGGACTTCCGTGCGCGAATCGGTGAACATCATCCGCGCCGCTGGCGCGGTTCCGGCGGGCGTCGCCATCGCCCTCGACCGAATGGAGCGCGGGCAGGGCAGTCTTTCCGCCGTGCAGGAAGTGGAGCAGAATTACGGTTTGCCTGTCCTTGCGGTCGCCACACTGGAAGACCTGCTGGATTTTCTTCAACATCACCCGGAACTCGCCGCCTTTGAAACGGCAGTCACCGCGTACCGTCAGCATTATGGGAGTCAACATGCTACTTTGGTCTGACAAAACACGCCGCCGCCTGTTTGTTCTGGCGCTCTCTTCCGTCTCTGTACCTGTTTGGGCGCAGGGCGCGATTACCCCACTGGCAGGACAGAGTATTTGCTGCATTGATGCCTCCGGGCAGCGCGTTTGCAGCGACATTGCGCCGCGTCAATGCAATGGGCGTGCGCTCAAAATTTACAACAACCAGGGGATGCTGGTGCGTGAAGTCGCCGCCCGCATGACTGCCGAAGAAAAAGCGGAAGCTGCCGAGCGCGCACGTCTGGAAAAACAGGCACAGGATGCTGCTCGTGAGCAACGGCTCAAGGATCGGGCGCTGGTAGAGACTTACGCCAATCTGGATGCGCTGGACCGTGCACAGAAACGCCAGGAAGACAGCGTCAAAGCTGTCATCGCGGACATCCGTTCTCTGCTCGACGCTGCCCAAAAACGCAAAAAAGATCTGGATGCTGAAGCCGAGTTCTATGCCACTTCTCCCAAGGCGCTGCCACCCGACCTGGCAAAGCAACAAAAGGACGAAGAATTTGAAATCGGAGCGCAAACCACCCTGCTGAACGCCAAACAAAAGGAACTTGACCAGATTCGCGCCAAGTTTGCGGAAGACCGGAAACGCTATACCGAACTCACGAACAAAGCGGCGAACAAGGCTCAAAATTGAACCTCCATCCCGAAAAACATTGACAACCTGCCACCTGCTCCCTATACTCTCGTTTCTCTGACGCGGGGTGGAGCAGTCTGGCAGCTCGTCGGGCTCATAACCCGAAGGTCGCAGGTTCAAATCCTGCCCCCGCAACCAATTCAAGTATTTTCAAGAATCACCAAAGTATGCAAAAGGCTGGAAACTCAAGGGTTTCCGGCCTTTTTTGTGCGCCAATACTCATAAAGTTGCATGGTAATCCGCGATTTTTGACAGTACACTTGACAGTACACGGCAACCCCACCTGACCGTATACTGTCAAGGATCAATCAAACGTCATGGCAACCACCGATACAGCTATCCGCACAGCAAAACCCGGTACGAAGGATTACAGAATCACCGATGAGCGCGGCCTTTACCTGATTGTGGCAACGAAGGGGGGCAAGCTCTGGCGTTTTGACTACCGGCACGGGATCAAGCCGGGTACGGACAAACCGCGCCGCTTGACTCTGGCGCTTGGCACATATCCAGATGTATCCCTCAAGGAAGCACGCGATAAACGCGACGAAGCCCGCAAACTACTGGCGAACGGGATAGACCCCGGCGAGCACCGCAAGGCACACAAGGCGGCATTGCTTGGGCGGGCGGCAAACAGTTTTGAAGTTGTGGCGCGGGAATGGCTGGAAAAGTGGAAGTCCAACAAGGCGGCAAGTCATATCGAGAAAGTAAGCGCCCGTTTGGAAAACGACGTTTTCCCCTGGCTGGGTGAACGCCCGGTAGCGGATATTTCCGCGCCGGAAGTGTTGGAGGTGTTGCGCCGTATCGAGCGCCGGGGGGCGATTGAAACCGCACACCGGGCAAAACAGAATATTTCCCAAATCATGCGCTACGCCATTTCCACGGGGCGCGCGCTGCGCGATCCCTGCCCCGATCTGAAAGACGCGCTGATGCAGACGAAAGGCGGGCACTTTGCCAGCCTGACCGATCCGGCAAGCGTCGGAAAGCTCATGCGTGATATTGATAGCTACACTGGCGGGCATATTGTGCGGGCGGCGCTGGCGCTTACGCCGCTTGTGTTTGTGCGACCGGGGGAATTACGCAATGCGCGATGGGCTGATATTGATTTTGAAAAGGGGGAATGGTGTTACACGACAAGCAAGACGTCGACGGAACACATCGTTCCACTTTCCCGGCAAGCCCTCGAAATCCTGAATGATCTCTATCCAGCTACCGGACATAGCGGGCTTGTCTTCAAGGGGCAGAAACCGGGCAAGCCGATCAGCGATGCAACCGTTAATTCCGCCTTGCGCCGCATGGGTTACGACACCCAAAAAGACATTACCGGGCATGGCTTTCGAGCAATGGCGCGCACGCTACTGGCAGAGGAATTAGACCAAACGCCCGATTGGATCGAGCGCCAGCTTGCCCATGTGACCTCTGAAACAAACGGGACGGCGTATGACCGCGCCCAATTTCTCAAGCACCGCCGCCCCATGATGCAGGTTTGGGCTGATTATCTGGATAAACTCAAATGGGGGAACGCTGGCGCCGACGCCGGTTAAAAACATCGTCCGCGATAGTCCGCTATGGTATTTGTCCGGCGGTAAATTTTTTTGTTGGGAACTTTTCCGGGCGCTTCACCCCAAATAAGCAGTTACGAGCAGGCGTAGACAGGGCTTGCCCACCGGTTCCGGTCGCATTCTTCCCCGCACGAGGCTGCACGCGCAAAGCGTGGCAGCCTTTTTTGTTTTGGGTGCATACCGCATAAAAACAATTTGAAAAGGAGGGCGCAGGCGTGGAGGGGATGAGGGCGCGCGGTTGGGGAAGACTTTTATTTTTCATGCATATTCATTTGTGTTGATGACTTGTGGTTATTGGCTTGCGCGAGTGCTTGGGTTTGTGGTGTGGCGCGCGGGGCGATGGGGCGCGGTTTGCCGTTGGTTGTGCGGGGGCGCGATACAACATTGAGTGCTTGGAAGGGACTTGCGGGGGACGCCCAATGCGGGGGAACTCATTGCTCACAGGCTCATCATCATGACTGAATCAACCCTCGAACTTACCTTTCCCATTGCCCCGCTTGCCCCCGGCGACCTTGACCCGCGCAAGGCGGCGAAGATCATGTATTGGGCGGGCTGGCGTATCTCACGTATTGAGGATGTGTTAGGCATAAAAAAGGCGACGCTGTTTTCGTGGAAGTATCGGGACGGCTGGGACGAAGAGGAATCCATTGCCCGCGTCGACTCCACCATTGAAGCGCGCATGATTATGCTGATTGCCAAGGATCAGAAGGAAGGATGCGACTATAAGGAAATCGATCTGTTAAGTCGCCAGCTCGAACGCACGGCGCGGGTTAAGAAGTATTTGCGCGGCGGCAATGAAACTGACCTTAACCCGGCGGTCGCCAACCGAAACGCAACGCCGCACAAGAAGCCCGTCAAGAATGTGTTTACTGAAGAGGAAGCCCAAAAACTGAATGCCGCCTTCCATGATTCCCTGTTCGATTATCAGAAGGTGTGGTTCCGCGCGGGCGAAACAGAGCGCATTCGCAATATCCTGAAATCTCGCCAGATCGGGGCAACCTGGTACTTTGCCCGCGAGGCGCTGATAGATGCGCTGGCGACCGGTCGCAATCAAATATTCCTGTCCGCCTCGAAATCACAGGCGTATGTCTTCCGACAATACATCGTTGAGTTCGCGCGCGAGGCGTGCGAGGTGGAGTTGAAGGGCGATCCCATTGTGCTGCCGAACGGCGCTACCCTGTATTTCTTGGGTACCAATGTCCGCACCGCGCAGTCCTACCACGGCAATCTGTACATGGATGAATACTTCTGGATTTGCAAATTTCAGGAATTCCGCAAAGTTGCCAGCGGCATGGCGATGCATACGAAATGGCGGCAAACCTATTTTTCCACGCCGTCCGCCATGTCGCATGAAGCCTACCCGTTTTGGTCTGGCGCACTCTACAACCGGGGGCGCAAGAAACAGGAGCGCGTGGAAATCGACATTGCTCATGCTGCACTGGCTGGCGGCAAGCGCACGGGCGATGGGCAATGGAAACAGATTGTCACCGTGGAGGATGCCATTGCCGGCGGCTGTAACCTGTTTGACCTTGAACAACTCAAAAGCGAATACTCGCCAGACGAGTACGGCAATCTGCTCATGTGCCTGTTCATAGACGATACCGCCAGTATCTTCCCGCTGGCGCTCTTGATGCGGGCAATGGTGGATTCATGGGAAGTATGGGCAGACTTCAAAGTGTTCTATGGCCGCCCTTTTGGGGACAGGGATGTATGGATTGGCTACGATCCGTCCCTGTCTGGCGATTCCGCCGGTCTGGTAGTGGTAGCGCCGCCGATGGCTCCGGGCGGCAAGTTTCGCATTCTCGAACGGCATCAATACAAGGGTATGGATTTTCAGGGGCAGGCGGACAAAATCAAGGAAATGACCGAACGCTACCACGTCGCCTATATCGGCATTGACACAACCGGCATCGGGCAAGGCGTTTATCAGCTTGTGCGCCAGTTCTACCCGGCGGCGGAGGCAATCCAGTATTCCGCTGACAAAAAAGTGGCAATGGTGTTGAAGGCATTGGAGGTACTCAACAAGGGGCGGCTCGAATTTGACGCCGGGTGGACAGACATGGCGCAATCCTTCATGGCGATCAGAAAAACCGTGACCGAATCCGGGCGCCAGGTCACCTTCAAGGCAGACCGCAGCGAAGAATCCTCACATGCCGATCTCGCCTGGGCAACCATGCACGCCCTCGTGCACGAACCGCTGGGAGCAGGCGAAAAAAGCACGGGCAAGGGCTTTACGGAGGTTTTCGACTTCACGCCATCAAACCAACATCCGCTTTAAGTCAACACCGCAGCCGGGCTTAACCCCGGCTTCTTTTTGCCGGATTGTTGTATGGGCTGCCCATACAACACAATTCACTGTCAGATTTTTAGCGCACCGTCGATGATGTGCCAATGGTTTTTCCATTCCATGCCACACAACCCAAAGGAGTGATCACATGTTGAGTACCAGCCGCGCAGCAACAAGCGCCCCGCCCGCCAGTTACAAGCCTTCGCAGGCGCTGTATGTGGACTTGCCAACCCGACTGAGGGAGCGGTTTTTGTCCATTCATGAAGTCATCAACGTGACCTCGCAGAGCAAAAGCACAATTCATAAGCATGTCCGGGAGGGCAGGTTTCCAAAGCCTGTCCCCATGCTGGGGCGGCGCGTCGCATGGCTTGAATCCGAAGTCCTGCAATGGATGAATGACCTTATCGAAGAACGCAACAGAAAGGCTGCTCACAATGCTTAAAAACCCTGAAAACATGGCGACCGTCAACGCCATCATTGAAAAAATCGACCGCACCTATGCCGAAGCTGCGCCGTTGCGTGAAAAGCTGGCAACGCTGGAAGCGCACAGAAGCTCCATGTTAAAAGCCGCCGAAGCCGCCGAAGGCAGGGCAGAGGATTCCCGCGCAGAGATGAGGCTCATCATGCTGGAAACGCTTGGCGCTCCAAGCAAGGCGCTACTCGAAAAACAGGCGCAACATCGTTCCGAAATTGAAATGGCAGAGGATTACAGAATCCTTGCCCAAAAAGTCGAAGAGGAGGGAAAAGAAATCCACTGCCAGATCAGCCCGTTTATCAGGCAACTGAACAATGAACGCCGCAGGCTTGAACTGACCTTTCCCCGTCTTTTGCTAAAGGAAACCCTGGATAGCGTCCATGAAAGATTGGGAATCGTCTATAACCATGCCGAGAAGGAATACCGGCGCAGCGAGTTTGACCCTGTACACCACGGCATCCCGGCACATCTCAACGAAAAAGAATCCATTGATTGCCTCTTTGCGCTGTGGATTAAAAGAGATCTGCGTTTTGGAAATGATCATGTAGAACTCCCTGATTACATCCGTAAAGCCATGCAAAAAGAAGTCAGAGGCATAGAGGTTTTTTCTCCTGTGCAGATTGCCATGCGAAATAAAGCGAAAACCATTGACCGCGCTTTTCGCCAACGCACAGAAAGGCAGGCATCCCCATTATGAAAGCCATAACCCTCCATTGCCCCGAATGCGGCGGGGATTCCAGCGTGAAAAGCCAAAAGGCGAAAACGAAAAATATCACCCTTTCTCAATTCACCTGCGATAACCCGAAATGCCGTTGTTCGTTTTTCGGGGAAACCATCCTGACCCGCGCCAGCATTCCAGAAATGGAAACATTCACCGCTGGCAGTAACAACGGCGGCATCAAAACGGACTGCTGACACCGAAAGGAAAGCGATGAAAATCACCTGTCCACATTGCGGGGAAACCGCCAGAATCCGCACCTCACGCGCGCTTACCCCGCTTTCCCGTGAAGCCTATGTGCAATGCCCCAATATATTTTGCGGGCATACATGGCGTGTGCTCATCTCTGCCGTGAGCACCGTTACCCCAAGCCGCCAGCCGCGCGCGGAAATTTTCCTTCGTGAGTATCCCCATGAGTAAAGAAGACATCATCGGTAGTGCCGAACTTGAGCGCGTTCTGGATTCCCTCATGAATGCCCTTTCTCCTGCCGCGCAAAGGAAATTATTGATGCAGGTAGGGCGCAACCTTGCCGCCATTAATCGATGGCGCATTAAATCGCAGATTCAACCGGATGGAACGCCCTTTGCCCCGCGCAAAATCAGGGAAAGAAGTGGCATAAGAGATCGTTTCCAGATCAAGAACGTCTTTGCCGCGATGGAAGCGCATGGAAATTCTGCGGGGATTAGCAAACTGGCGGATAGATTGAAGAATTATCACGCCATGCATGGGCGTAAAAACTTGCGGGACAAAATATCGGGCGGCGGATCAATTCGCAAAAAGCTGAAACACAAAGCGATGTTTACAAAGTTGCGTTCCATTCAAAACCTGAAAGCCCGGCTTATCGAGGGTGGCGTACAAGTCGGTTTTGGTAAGGGCGGATTGGTTGCTGCGATTCACCATCTTGGGCTGAATAAAAAAATTCCCGCCCGCGAATTGCTGGGCATTACCCCCGCCGATGAACAGATGATTGAGAATTTGATTTATGAGCAATTCCACAAACTGCTAGACGGGTGAATTGAGCACGCGCCAAGCCGCAACACAAAAAGAAAGGGCGCTCCCTGATCTGAAAGCGCCCGTTTGAAATGATTGTAGATACCACAATGACAACCCCTTTTGCATAGGAATCATCACCATGCGAGAGCATAAACCCAATTTATCCCCATTGCAATACCCTCTTTGTCCGCATTACGCCGCTTCCAGAATGGCTTGCGGGTTTGTCGCAGCGATTTTCAGCAACATTTTGGCAGCGCCCGAAGGCTCGCGTCGACCTTGTTCCCATTCCTGCAAGGTACGCACCGAAACGCCTAACAAGCGTGCAAATTCCGACTGGCTCACACCGACAGAAAGCCGCGCTTGTGCTGTTGTAGAAATCGTTACTCTGGTTGTACGGGCGATTTTGCCCGCTTTCATCTGGCGCACGGAAGCCAGCAATTTCTTGCCGAGTTCCTCGCCGGTCATCGTTTTTGATTCAGACATTTTCAATTTCCCCTGCAATCGCCTTGAGCAAATGCGCGGGAATACTCCCCCGCACGGCTTTGGCGTAAATCACCAAAAGATAAATTTTCCCCTCGCCAAACCGATTGAGATAAATCACCCGAACGCCACCGCTTTTACCGGTTCCGGTACGCGCCCAACGCACCTTGCGGCAACCGCCCGAACCTTTAATCACGTCGCCCGCTTCCGGGTTTTTGGCAAGCCAGGCGCAGAACGCGCCGCGCTCGCCTTCCGACCAGATCCCTTTGGCGTCGTGCGTAAAAATTTCAGTTTCAGCAATCGTGTACATGGCGGCATTATCCGTCATAGACGTATATTTAACAATCCACGCTTGACATCCCCCGTCGGCCTGCCCTATGCTCACCCCATTCCTGAGTTATCAGGGATCGGGCTTGGAAACCCGGATAGACGGCGGATGAACCGCCACCAGAGTGCCTCGCGCACCAAATGGCGGTTTTTTTACATCCGTAGCATGGCAAAGCCGATCAATGGGCGAGCCGTGCGGGAGGGCGCAAGCCCTGCCGGTTCCGTCTACCGGTTTTCCAACCCGCACGGTCTCGCCCACCCGCTTGGAAACGGGGAGGCGAGGTTAAAAACCTTGCTTAGACGGAGTATTGCCATGTCTCAAACCCACCCCCAAGGCGCGCCCGCGCCCGCTGCGTTTCCCTCTGTATCCCTTTTTTCAAACCGCCCGCGCCGAGCTGCACGCCGCGCGGCTACCGTGCGTCCACCGTACTGCCAGCGGCGCCGCGTTTTCTTCTCCGTCCCCGTTGTCGGGCGCGCGCTACCGGTTCATGCCCTCGCTCCCGCATCGGAAGTGGCGGCGCTCATCCGTAAAAAACAAGCCCTTGCGACGTTGATTGGAGAGTAATCATGGACTATTCCAGCATCCTGATTGACCTGACGGCGGCGGCTGACCTGGTGGCGCTTGCCGACCTCGAAAACCGCCCCAATCCCGAAGGCATACAGCACGTTTCCAACATCCTGCGGGGTGCAAAAAGCATTCTGGATGTCCTTTCCGACAAAATTTATGCCGGTTTGAAAGAGAGCGGCACACGCGATACCACGCCGCTGTTTTGCGTGCCGCCTGATGCCAAGGTGCCCGCGCCACAGGGTTCCCCTAACGGCAAGCCTGTTCCCCTGTTTCCCGGCGACCAGGTGCGCCATGTTGAAACCGGGAACATCGGGGAGGTTGTCCAGCTTTTTGATGACGGGGATTTGCGCGTGTTTTTTCCCTATCCCATTTCCAAAGAACAACGCATTCCCCGCGACCTTTTGAGAGAGGCGCTCCGCCATGAATAACGATCTGCAAACCATTTTGAAGCGCATTCATGCGCTGTTTTCCGAAATTCGCGCCATTGCCATTGCTCATGAGGGATTGGCGGAAAGTAGCGGGGAGCGCAAATACCTGGCCATGGCGATTGCCGACCTTGCCGAACAGGGGGACATCCAATGTTACTGGCTGATAGGGCAGGATAAGCACGGCCAGGACGTGACAGGCTGGATAGATCACACCGATCAAAAAGAAATGGAGGATGGGCTTGGGCGTATCTGGCCGCTGTTTAACCAGCTTGCCGCCCTTGCCCTCTCGTATGACGCGCTGCAATGTCGCCATGATCATGAAGCGCGGGAGAAGGCGCGGGGGGAACTGGCGGATGTCATTAACATCATTGCATCAATCGGCATTGATGAAGTCAACAAACTGGACTGCGCTTGCCCTGATGTAGCGCCGCGCTTCGATGTCACCCCCCAGGCGGAGGAATCCGATCATGAATGAAGATGACTTCAAGGAAGAGCATGAAGAATCCGGCATGGCTTACCGCGCAGGCTATCTGAACGCCATGACCATGCTGGAACTTTTCACCCATGCCCAAAAAGTGTTTGACGCGCATGAGCGATGGACTCCGGGGGTGCTGAAGATTCCCGATCCGCATTTTCAGTATTCACGCGGGTTTATTGATGCGCTGGCACCCACCTTCAAGCGCACCCTCAGCATGATTAAACATCTGGCAACGTCGCGCGTTTTGAACAAGCGGAACGCGTCCGAAATTATCCGACATACTGTGCGGGAGGCGCTGCTGGATGATTTGCGCTACAACGTGGAAGAGGGGCTACAGGCGGCGCGGCAAACATGTCGATTCGACCTTGAATCAGAGGAATGGTAATGAGCGCCCTCATGACCAACCGCGCCCATGCGCGCACCGGGGAGGGGCTGTTTGACCGCGTGAAGGATGCGGTCGACCTGCATGATCTGGCGGAACGGCTAGGCCTGGAACGAAAGGGCGGCAAGGGCAATTACAAAAGCCCGCACCATCCCGACAAAAGCCCGTCCCTGTCCATTAGCCAGAATGCACGCGGCTGGAAGGATTTTTCCAGCGAGGCGGGGGGAAGCTGCATAGACCTCTTGATGTACGTCCGCCCGGAAATATCCAGCCCCGTGGAGGCGGCGAAGTTGCTGGCGGAATGGTACGGCATCAGCGCCCCCGCTACGTCTGCCCACCATGCCGCGCCAAGCGAACCCAAGACCATCCCGGAAATCATTGCCGCCCGCTCCCTCTCCAACCCCGCGCCGGTTGTGGCGTATCTCGCCAGTCGGGGCATTGCGGAGGATGTGGCGGCGGCGGCTATAGCCAAGCGCGCACTGGGCTGGAACGACTGGACAAATCCCAAAGTAGCGGCGGGGGAAGTCGGGCACGGCGGCGCGGCGGCGGTGTTTATCGTCCGTGCCATTGAGGGGCGATTGATCGTGGCGGTGGACATGCGCTATGCCGATCCCGCATTGAATGGGGGCAACAAAACGAATTGTCAGGGCATCCGCTTTGGGCAGCCGTGGACAAGCGACCTCGACCGTCTGAAAACCGCGCATACCGTGTATATCGTGGAAAGCCCGATCAATGCCCTGTCCATCGAGTGCTGTCCACTGCCCGCCGGTACTGCGGCGCTGGCGCTGCGCGGCACCGGCAATGCGGACAAAATCGACATTGCATTTTTGAAGGGCAAGCGGGTCATCATTGCCCTGGATCATGCCGACGCGGTGAACCCACACACTCATCAGCGCCCCGGATTGGTGGCGGCGTGGCGTTTGCTGGACAGACTGATTGCCGCCGATATTGTCGCCATGATGGTGGACATGCAGGACTGGGAAGACGGCGAAGACATTAACGACATCCTGAAGGCATACGGCACGGAAGAGCTTTGGCTACGCCTGAAAAAGCGGGATGCATGGCTGATACCGGGTATGCCCGGCGGCGGCGAACAGGGCACGCTGGTGGGGCGGCATCGGGTTTTTTTGCCCGCGCATGACTGGCGCGTGTACTGGCGCTACCGGACGCACGAAGACTTCACGCAATACGTGGTGGACTGGAAGGAAGAGGCGGACGGCAAACAGGAAACGCTTGGGGATGTGTGTTCATTTCGCATTGCCAGCCTGTCGCGTCTCTCCGTGCAGGGGCACATGGCCACCTATTCCGGCACGGCGGACACGCAAGCGGAAACCGTGTTTGCCGTCTCCGCCCAAGTCCCCCGTCATGCCAACCTTGTACGGCGCGTGCTGTCAGACCAAACCCTGTACAGTCTGGACTATCACCGCGCCACATTCGGGGCGATTTTCAACCCGCAACAGTATCAGCGCATGTTGACCATGCTGGAACGTACTGCCGATTTGACCGCCCGCGATGCGGTTAACTTCGTCGGGCTGGCGTGGCGCGGCGGCAAGCTGGCGGCGCTGGAAGGGCGGGATTGCTACCTGCAAGAACCCGCCAGGCAATGCCTGTATCACAACATGGTTTTCCCGCGTGGCACGCAACAGGCGGCGCGGGAAGTGATTGCCGCCTATCAGGGCACCTTCAAAAATAATGCGGCGCTGATTGCTCTGGTATGGGCTTTGGGGGCGCACCTGAAATGCGTGATCGGCTTCTATCCGCATTTCAAGATGCAAGCCAACAAGGGCGCGGGCAAGTCCATCCTGACGGAAGCCATGCAGCGCACGCTTGGCTTGCAGATGCTTTCCGGGCAAATGCTGAAAACCGATCACCGGCGGCGAGCATCTGTGAGCTACACAAGCCACCCAGTTGGATGGGATGAAATCTCGAAGCAAACCAAAAACGTGTTATCGGAAGCGGATGCGCTACTGCAAAGCTCATACCGCTTCGAGTTCACCCGCGTCGGCGCGGCGCTGATTCCCTATCTGATGTGCGCCCCGGTATTGCTGGCAGGCGAGGAAGTGGATTTTGATTCCTTACAGTCGAAGCTCTGCGTAAGTACCCTGACCGTTGAAAAACAGGGCACGCCGATTCCCCGCAATCTGCCGCAATTCCCGGTCTGGCAATGGCTCTTGTATCTGGAAAAAATCGACCCCGAACGTATCCGGCAAATGCACGCGCAGCGCATAGAGGATTGCGAAGAGCGCGGGCGCGCCGATCCAAAGGACGCGACCGCCCGCCGAATGGTCGAAAACTACGCCGCCCTGCTGACCACATGGGATTTACTCTGCGAGTTTGCCGCCATCGGCGCTGATGAAGGCGGCTTTATTGATGACCTGATTGGCGAAATGAATTGGCATATCAGCGAGACAGACGGCACGCGCCTGCCTTGGGTGTGGATCATGGAAATTCTGCTGTCAGAAATTGAATCCGATAAATTCAATCACCCCTACAAATGGGACGAAATACCGGATGCTGACGACAAAACCCACGTGGCGCTACTGCTACGCCCCGCACATGTCATGGATCACATTTCCACCGCCCCGCATTTGCGCGGGAAATTTGACGCCCTGCCCATAAAAAACAGCAAGGTGTTCAAAAGTCAATTGCTTGAAAGCGGCGTAGTCATCCATGATGGGCTGGAACGCACCATCAGGGGCACCCGCAGGGCGCACCTGACCGCGATCAGCCTGGAGCGGCTGGAACGCCTTGGCTTGTACGCTGCGCCCAAATTTGACAGAGGAGGTCTGCAATGAACACAACACCGCATAAGTCCATGTCCTGCCCCTTACGCCGCGAAGACTTGCGGCGGCTTGTGCCCTTGGCAGACAGCACCATTTACGACATGGAACAACGCAGCGATTTTCCCCGCCGCTTCTACCTGACCCCAAGAACCCCGGTATGGGATGCAGACGAGGTGCAGGCATGGCTGCAAGCCCGCAAAGCGGGGGGAACGCCCCTACAGACAGACAAGCACAAGCCGGACGTGAGAAAACGCAAAGCCCGCCCCGTGCATCGTGCGGCTTGAGAGGTGGGTTTTCACGCATGATTTACGTGCGCTATCGGAATTCCCCGCTATCTATCACTATGGGCGGGGGATTTTTTGCTATGCTTTTATGAAGCCGCTGTCCACAAGGTGGATGGCGGATTTGGATGAGGGAGGGCAGAGCGATGGGAAAGAAGAAAAAACACAACAAATTTGATAGTGGGGCGGATTCCGATATTGATATGTTGGAAGGCCTGGCAAAATTGTGCGCTTTCGTTGTGTTCGTCTGGCTTTGGATCAGTTGTGGCTCTTTCCTTGGCGCGTTATTCATCATGGTGTTCGTCGGCATTTTCTTTGGCGGTGCCGCTGCGCTTGGTATAGCTGTATGCGGGATTTGGCTTGTGTGCAAGCTTGTGGGGGCTATTTTCGGTGCGATAGATAAGCGGATAAGCGCGCCAAAAAAACCCAAACAGCCAGCGCCCGTGCAGAAACCCATAACGGCGTATTCATGCGGCATGAGCGCCGATGACAGCCCATATCCGCCAATCTTTCCCGCGTCGAAGCAACCGGGCATCTTTGATGATTTGGATGCCTTCATAGACATCGATCATCGTGATGATTGGGCGTTTGCCATCGGCTGCGCTGGCTGTGTGATCTTTGTCGCCAGTTGGATCAGCGCCGGTAGCTTTTGGTTTGCCCTGGTGTGCACTTTTCTGGTCGAGATCGCCTGCTACATCATCGGGGCGCTTGTGCTTCGTTCCGTCAACAACAAGCGCCGCGCCCGCCAAGACAAGCAGGTCAACGACTGGCGCAACATGTTGTTGAGGGGAAAATGAGCAGAAAGACGAATCACGAAATTACCTGTCCGCACTGTGGCTGCGGGGCAATCATTCGCACATTGTGGACACCCCACCAACACCCGTAGCCCGTCACCGATGACCTCGCATTTCGTTAGGGCATCTTCGTTTCTGCCTCGCCTTTTCATCCCGCCCAAAACGCGCCAGCCAGCCCCCGACAAACCGCGCCCGAATTTCCCGGACTTGGGGGGCACACATATAAAAAAAAGCGTGGATTTTTGTGGATGCGACCATCAAAACCGCGTACCTACGCCCCAAACGCCTTTTTTCCATCCACAAAAACCGCTCTTTCTTCCACAGAAATGCCTATTTCTTCCACAAAAACCCCGTTTTCTTCCACAATTCCTATTTTGCATATTTGCCCCTTTTTTTACCTATTCTTCTTTTTCTTCCTTATAAATAAAGAGAGAGAGAGAAGAGAGAATGCAGAAAACATAAAAAACCCTTCCACACCTGTAACAAAATGCAACCACAGTTTATATGCATATTTCCACGATTTTTGTGGAAAGCCCATTTTCTAAGTACTTGATTTTATTGAATGTGAAAAAAAGTGGTGGAAGGGTGTGGAAAAAAATCTGTATTTTGTGGACGCCAAAACACCCCGCGCGAGGCTTAGGTATGCGGTTTATGACAATTCACACGGCATTTTCCACAAAAAACGCCCATTTTTTTCTATCACCGCTCCCCCAGTCGCCAGATTTTCCCCGCCCAAAACCCATTTTTGCACCGCTTTGGTGCAAATTCCCCCGCGTACAATCCGAACGCGCGCCGGGGAAAAAGTAGATCATCTCCATGCATCAGACAGAGGCACTTGTCGATTTTGACAGTACACTTGACAGTACACGCAAAAATTGTGGCGCAATACTTCCAGTAACCACAAGGCTTTTAGCGATTTATTGGAGGGCTGCCCCCGCAACCAATTCTTGCTGAACACTGCGTTCAAACCGCAAACCCGACGTATTCGCCCACGTCGGGTTTTTTGTTGCCCGCTATTTTGTCGTCGACAAATGCGATAATGGCGATCTTCAACGAATACGGGAGCACAACATGACAGAACGTCTGGTCATTTTCGACACCACCTTGCGCGATGGCGAGCAAAGTCCCGGCGCTTCCATGACGCGGGAAGAAAAAATCCGCGTCGCACGGCAACTGGAAAAAATGCGGGTGGATGTCATTGAAGCCGGTTTTGCCGCCGCCTCCCCCGGCGATTTCGACGCCATTCACGCGATTGCCCAAACCGTTCGGGAATCTACCGTGTGTTCGCTTGCCCGCGCCAGCGAAAAAGACATCGAACGGGCAGGCGAAGCCATCGCCCCCGCCGAACGCAAGCGGATTCACACCTTCATCGCCACCAGCCCCATCCACATGGAAAAAAAGCTGCGGATGACGCCCGATGAAGTCGTGGAACAGGCGGTAAAGTCGATTGGCTGGGCGCGGCAATACACCGACGACGTGGAATTTTCCGCCGAAGACGCAGGGCGCTCCGAACTGGATTTTCTCTGTCGCATTTTTGAGGCGGTCATCAAGGCAGGCGCGAGCACCCTGAATGTGCCCGACACTGTAGGCTACAACCTGCCGCAGCAGTTTTCCGAAACCATCCGCCAGTTGCTCCTGCGCGTGCCGAATGCCGATCAGGTCATCTGGTCGGTGCATTGCCACAACGACCTGGGGCTGGCGGTCGCCAACTCCCTCTCCGCCGTGCTGGCGGGCGCGCGGCAGGTGGAATGTACGATTAACGGTCTGGGCGAACGTGCGGGCAATGCCGCGCTGGAAGAAATCGTGATGACGGTACGCACGCGCCCGGATATTTTCGCCGTCGACACCACCATCGACGCCACCCAGATTGTGCCCGCCTCCCGTCTGGTTTCCCAGATTACCGGTTATCCCGTGCAGCCCAACAAGGCGATTGTCGGCGCCAATGCCTTCGCGCACGAATCCGGCATCCATCAGGACGGCGTACTGAAACACCGCGAAACCTACGAAATCATGCGTGCCGAAGACGTGGGCTGGAAGCAAAACAAACTGGTGCTTGGCAAACATTCTGGACGCAACGCCTTCAAGAGCCGCCTTTCTGAACTGGGCATCGTGCTCGCCAGCGAAGAAGCCCTGAACGCCGCCTTCGCCCGATTCAAGGAACTGGCAGACAAAAAACACGAGATTTTCGACGAAGACTTGCAGGCGTTGGTTTCCGACGAAACGGTGACGCCCGCCACTGAACATTACAAACTCAATTACTCGCAAGTGTCTTCTGAGACCGGCGAAACGCCCCACGCCAAAGTCACGTTGAGCGTCGGCGGTCAAGAGCAGGAAGCCGAAGCCAGCGGATCAGGTCCCGTAGACGCGGCATTCAAGGCCATTGAACAGATCGCAAACAGCGGCGCGAAACTCCTGCTCTATTCCGTCAACGCCATCACCACTGGCACCGACGCCCAGGGCGAAGTCACCGTGCGCCTCTCTGAAGCCGAGCGCATCGTAAACGGCCAAGGCGCGGACACCGACATCGTGATTGCCTCCGCCAAGGCGTACATCAACGCGCTGAACAAGCTCCATTCCAGTCAAGGCAGGGTGAATCCGCAGAAAGGCGAGGTTTAGTCAGAAGTCAGGTAACAGGTGGCAGGTGGCAGTAATTTGCGGCGGCGTAGCCGCCGACGGGGACGTCGGCGCTCTCAGCCTGATTTGTCAGCAGTCTGCCGGCGGCTACGCCGCCGCAAATTACTGTCACCTGCTACCTGTTCCCTGTCACCTGATCCCGCCCTGTCTTCCGCGCGTAAAAGACCACACTTACAAACAGCGTCAGCGCCAGCAGGGTTTCGACGCGCGCCAGACCCTGGCTTATCCCGCGATCGCTCAAAGCGCGCAGTACGCCTTCCATGAGATAGAGCAGGGAGACCAGCGACGCGACCTGATGGGCATAACGGCGACGGCGCAGGATGCCGTTGCAGAGCAGCAGCAGGGGCAGCGCTTTCAAGATGAGCCAGGAGCCGCCGGGTTGTATGGGGGCAAGCCACATTTCCCAGGCGATAGAGAGCAGTATCAGGGCAATCAGGCTGACCACGGCGGTCAGGTGCAGGGTTTTGAGGTTCATGGAAAGAGGCGGGGGGCGAAAGGCTTGCTATTATAGTCGCTCCCTCATTTTGTCTTCCTTCCTTGTGCCACGTTCCATTTTTCAGCGTCTTGTTGTCTTGCCCGTCGATCTCGTGCGGGTGTTTCGGCGTGAACGACTGTCGCAAATGGCGGCGGCATTGGCGTATTCCACGCTGCTGACGCTGGCGCCGCTGACGACGCTGGTATTGGTCATAGCGACGCGTCTGCCGGGATTCGATGTGTTGGTCGGGCAACTCGACCGTTTTCTCGTTCGCAACCTGTTGCCCAATCAATCCGGTGGCACGGTTGCGGAACATGTTTTTCGCATGGCGAGTCAGGCGAATGAGCTGACCTGGCCCTGGGTGATGACGCTGGTGGGGATGGTGTTTTTGCTGTTGCATACGCTGGAAGGCGCGTTGAACCAGATTTGGAACGTGCGGGAAGGGCGTTCCTGGTTACGCCGTTTGCCGCTGTATCTGGTCGGCATGGTCGGTGTGCCGTTGTTTATGGGGATGCTGACCAGCCTCTCGTATTTTCTCGTCACTCTGGCGTTAGGCTGGGGGCAGGGTCTTGCGCCCTATCAACAGCAGATGATCAATTGGCTGGATTTCACGCTGCTGACCGCCTTTTTCGCCCTGCTGTACTGGGCGATGCCGAATGTGCGCGTCAGCCGTGCCGCCGCGCTCTGCGGGGGTATCGTGGTGAGTCTGGCGATGGCGGGGATGAAACTGGGCTTTCGCTGGTATATCGCTGAGGCGACCTTCTATTCCAAGCTGTACGGCGCGCTGGCGGTCTTGCCCATTTTTCTGCTCTGGTTGTATCTCACCTGGGTGTTGGTGCTCGGCGCCGCCATTCTGGTCGCCAGTCTGGATGGGGCGTTAAAACACAGGTAGGGGCGATTTGAGAACCGGAATTACACACTCATTTTTCTATTAACCCGGCAAACGAATATACCGTTGTGACGCACGACGATGGCATTTGGCAGGGCGGGATCGAAGAGCGCGCCCTACCTGAAGCCTGTGGCAGCATATGGCGTATTTGATTGCCGGATTATAGAAAATTAACTTAACATAGCGCATACCCATCATGTTTGAACCAGGCGGAGATATCGGATAGGGAGATGTTGTTAAAGGCACAGGCAATAGCGTCATCGAGAAGCGCTTTGGCACGTACTTTGAGTTTGCGCAGGATCGCCTTGATTTTTGACCACATCAGTTCGATGGGATTGAGATCGGGACTGTAGGGCGGCAAGAACATGACGGAGGCTCCAGCGGCTTCAATGGCTTCGATCACACCGCTCACCTTGTGGCTTGACAGGTTGTCCATGACCACAATATCGCCGGGCTTGAGTGAGGGTGCCAACCATTGGCTGACATAAGCTCGGAAGAGATCGCCATTAAGCGCGCCTTCGAAGACAAACGGAACCATTGTCCCGTCCATCCGGATCGAAGACAGGATCGTCGTCCGATGGAACCGCGCATCCGGTACGGCTTCAATGACGCGCTTATGTTTGACGGCTCGGCCATAGAGACGGGTCATGCCGGTATTCACGCCACTTTCGTCCAGAAAAACCAGGCGGGTTGCCTCAAAGTGCTTCTGTTTCATCTTCCATTCGCTTCGCCGTTGCACCACGTCTG
>BNUD01000042.1 GCA_025997095.1 Betaproteobacteria bacterium
GGGCAGACGGCTGGCTCACCCTGGAACCCTGCACAGGCGAAGGACTCTCTTCTGCCAAACTCGCCGGAAAAACCCTCACCCTCCGCCCCCGTCAAGGCGGCGAACACATCACGTCGCAAACCAACCGCCCCCGCCGCACCTTGAAAAACCTGCTGCAAGAAACCCACATTCCGCCGTGGGAACGGGAACGCCTGCCGCTGATTTATGCAGGGGAAGAACTGGTTGCGGTGCCGGGCGTGGCGGTTGCGGCGGAATGGCAATGCGAGGTGGGAGAGAAGGGGATGCGGGTTGGGTTTCAAAAGCAAGCGTAAGCGCGGACATCATCTTCTGTAGGGTGGAAAAGCGAAGCGCCTTCTACTATTCGGCGGTCCATCACGCACACCATCGCCCATTTGTCGACGCTTGGCGGTAGTGCGTGAACACAGGTTTGATGGTGGATAACGCTGTACTCATCCACCCTTGTCGCAGGTTGTCCGTGCTACGCTTGCTTGCACCCACAAGAGTGCCCCATGTTGGGGGTACAAACAAAAGCGCCCCACAAACCACCTTCATTTTCCCGATGTCATGAAGACTCAACGTAGTAGAGCACTAGTCGATTACCATGACTACGGAACCTAAGCCATTGTTTTCTAGGTATTTTCTATAATCCTTTTGCTTAACAAGCTACTCTTGTCACGCAACGTAAACACATTATTGATGAAGCTCTTGTGAGCTTCGCGGTCAATCACTACTGGTTGTTGCGGTGACGCAGACGATTGATTCAAGGGCACAGAAACCCTTATTCCAATCTTGGGAGTCCTTACGATTCTAGACATTGAACAAGTATCCTCCTGTTAAGTTCCGTAAACAAAAAAACCACCTAGCGCGCACAATCACCGAGACACATCAGTGGATGCGCTTTCGTGCCCTTCGGGTGGATGAGCCGATGACAACCCATCGTCCATAACATCCCAAGCAAGATCGGTGAGCTTATGGTAGGCAAGGAAGTGATTGTACAGGCTATCCGCAACAGAAGCCAACGTTTGTACGCAAATCTGCTTTGCCAAGCCACCTTCTCGATTGTCTACGCAGATGAATCCTAGCACCGAATAATACACCCCATCATTGTCATTTTCCGGCAGCCCCAGGATTCTAATTGGACAAACAAGGGTTGAGTTGTATTGCTCCCGCCAGTTTTGATTAGAGTTGAAGTAAGGCTTTTCAGACGAAAGATCGTCCGACGCGTAATAATTCCGCTTCCCGTCGAGTATCTCTTTGAAAGCTGTATTATCGTAATATGGATACACTGTCGCCATGAGATCCGCAATTTTTCGCTCCCTGTATGAGTTACTATCGCGCATGAAGGTACGTAGCATCAGAATTTCACGCTCATTCTCAAATACAAACTTGATACATACGGAACACTTACCACCCGTCAGTATGTCCATTGACGTCTTGACAATGTCAACAACGAAGAGGTAGAACATTTCGTTTGTTCGCACGTGATCCCGTAAAACAGGATCTAGTACACTGTCGCCCCTATCAATCGCTTCTACAACACCTCCTAAGTCATACATCTTGTCGCGCAACTGATCCAGAATGCTATGCAGGGCACTTGCAGCTTCACAATAATCTGATTCGATTTTTTTGATCGCACGTTCAAACTGAGTAATTTCTCTACCCTGAGCATCAACCAAAGGCTCAAGCTTGAGCTTGTCTCGACTCAATTCTTCACTGCGCAAAAACATGAGGAGACATATAATTGCAAGGGCAATATTTACGGTGCCAAGGGCAGCGATTACCACCTGTGGCGCATACTCACCAGATGCCCAAGCGGCTACCGCAAGCGCAACCGTAAGGGTTGTCCCGAGAATACCCGCCACCGCCCCCAAGAAATTAAAAGCTCTCATGCAATGATGACCTCCATGCTCACCAAAATTAGCAGATGCCGCGCTCAACGCATAAGTGCATAAAGGCGATGCTATTGACATGCGTTAAGCGTACACATTGAACCATACGGCATACAAAATAGCAAGCGTAGCACGGCACAAACGCCTGGAACCTGGCTTGATGGGCGATGTGGAATCGCTCGGTGTGCGGATTCATCTGGGTGCGGGCTGGCGAGTGTATTTCACGCAGCGCGGCAAAGCGTGGATTGTGTCTTGCTGGCGGGTGGTTCCAGGCGCACGCAGAAACGCGACATCAAACGCGCCAGAGAACTGGCGGCGTTGCTGGATTAGAAAAGAAAATCATGATGAACAAAGCCATCAAGGTCGCTGACCTGCCAGAATTCGACGCTGTGCCCTATCTCGACAGCGAAGAAGCGATTGCTGCTGATCTGACCGATATTTTGACGGAGAACAACCCTGCGTTGCTGGCAGCGGCGTTGGGGGATATTGCCCGCGCGCGTGGCATGAGCGAAATTGCAAAAGCGTCCGGCATTACGCGCGAGGCGCTGTACAAGGCGTTAAGCCCCAACACGCAACCGCGTTTCGACACCATATCCCGCGTATGCTCGGCGCTTGGTGTCAAACTGGTGGCGCAGGCGGTGCATGTCGGCGCATAGCCTGGATTTTTCGGGTAGACGTAGCCAGCGCTCCCTGCGAAAGAAATGACAACCATGAGAGACGAATACGATTTTTCAACCGACAAACGTGAGGCAATCGTCAAAACGGTAAAAACCCGTTCTGGTCGGACATTTGTCTTACCAACGTCGGAAGAAGATGCCGCCATCACAGCGGCGGCGATGGCGGATGCTGACGCTCGCCCCTTTAGCGCAGCGGAAATGCGGGAAGCCAGAGCAATACTGCGCCGTAAGCATTCCACCGCTGATAAACCGTAAGGGCGAACTGCGTTCGCCCGTCGTGAATTTGTCGGAAGGTTTTGCTGGGAGCGCTGGCGTCCTCGCCGGCGATTTTTGAACGTCAACCCCCGCCGGCGCTCCCGGTAGACGCAGTGCTGCTCCGTAGGGGCGGTTCACGAACCGCCCCTACCCCCTACGCGCCGCGCTCTGCCACTTTGGGCTTCTCGCCAAAGGCTTTGGTCATCTGGCGCAGCGCAATCAACAGTTCGCTTTGGTCGCCATCTTCAAGGATGCTGTTCAGTAATTCGGCGGCGTATTCAGGTGCTTCGCGGAAGGCTTCTGCCATTGCATCATCGTGTGTTCGGTCTCTCATTTTTTCTTCTCCTGCTTCCTGAATTGCCAATCCTGCCAATATTTTATGGAATCTATCCAGCGTTTGTTATGTAGGGGCGAACGCAGTTCGCCCCTACGAGGCATCCACAAAATTCCCCCTGCATTTGTTGCGTTTTACCAACAAAACCGCTTCATGATGTTAGACTGACGCCGTTTTTGACTGTCTTCGTCTTTCATGTCTTCTGCGCTTGCTCCTACCTCACTGGCTTTTGTGTTCCTGCACGCCGCGCCCATTGTGGCTGCGGTGATGGGGGGCAAGAGTCTGGCGGAGGGGGCGCTGGAGGCGGTGCCCGCTCTGGCGCGACCGGCGGTGCAGGATCTGGTTTATGGCGTGTTGCGGCGGCATGTGGAGAGCGAGGCTTTGCTTGCGCCCTTGCTTCGCAACCCGCCTTACCCGGAAATTCACGCGCTGCTGTTTTGCGCCTTGCTGCGGCTGGATACCTGGACAGACGCGCATACGGTCGTGGATCAGGCGGTGTGCGCGGCGGGGGAACTGGAAGGCGGGCGGTACAAGGGGCTGGTGAATGGTGTGTTGCGGAATTATCTGCGCCATCGGGCGGAACTCGCCGCCAACCTGTCGAATGCTGCGCGCTTAAAACACCCGGACTGGTGGGTTGCGCAATTACAGGCGGCGTATCCCGATGATTGGCAGGGCATCGTGTCGGCGGGCAACGCGCCGCCGCCCATGAGTTTGCGGGTCAATCGGCGCAAGACGGATGTGTCTGGCTATCTGAACAGACTCGCGGCGGAAAATATCCACGCGACGGCAAAAGAAGATTACGGCATTCTGCTCGACCACCCCCTGCCCGTGAGCCGTTTGCCGGGCTTTGCCGAGGGCTATGTTTCGGTACAGGATTTGGGCGCGCAGCGGGCAGCGGCGTTGCTTTCCCTGGCGACGGGCAGCAAGGTATTGGATGCTTGCGCCGCGCCGGGGGGCAAGGCGGCGCATTTGCTGGAACGCTGCGACATCGACTTGACGGCGCAGGATATTGACCCGGCGCGTTGTCGGCAAATTGAGCAAAATCTGCGCCGCCTCGGTCTTTTTGCGCGGGTGCTCACGGGCGACGCGCTCACCGTGCAAGGCAAATACGACGCCATTCTCGCGGATGTGCCCTGCTCCGCCAGCGGCATTGCGCGGCGGCGCCCGGATATAAAATGGCTGCGCCGCGCCGAGGATATTGCCCGCTTTGCCAAAACGCAGGAACGTATGCTCACGAATTTGTGGCGCGCGCTCGCGGCAGGCGGCAAGCTGCTGTACGCCACCTGCTCGGTGTTCCCGCAGGAAAACGGCGAACAAATCCGAAAATTTCTGGCGCGGCAACGCGACGCGCGGCTTGGCATTGAAGAACAATGGCTGCCCAACGCGGAACACGATGGTTTTTACTATGCGCTCATCGAAAAAACAGCCTGACGGCACCCGCTTCCAGAGCGAACGCACGCATATGTTTGCGGGTGCCAACCCTGTACGGCGCGGATGCTTCCTTCTTCACGCGCCAAGGTTTACCCGCAATTCCATAGGGATGCCCCAAGCCCCTGCGAATGCCAGACAACCGCGTCATTGCGAGGAGCGTAGCGACGCGGCAATCTCTCATCTGTGCCTAGATTGCCGCGTCGCTACGCTCCTCGCAATGACGGCAAGCGTAGTACGACCGTCGGAATGCGCCGCTCACCGATTTTCCCAACCTGCGGGGCATCCATATGGAATTGCGGGTAATCCTCAGCGCGAGAAGGAAGGGCGTGAAGGAATTGACCGCCGCGCCTCACGCAATGCGTCATCCGGCATTTTTACGGCGCTCATGTATTGGCTGCCCGTGCTGGCGTTCTGTTTTTACGCCCTTACCGCAAGCGCGGGCGGCATTGACATTCGCAATTCGCAACTGTCGCCTGCCGAAGAGGGCGGTTACGCGCTCTCCGCCGATTTTCGCATCGACTTCAACCCCCGTCTGGAAGAAGCGGTGGCGCGGGGCGTGCCCCTCACTTTTGTCATGGAATTCGAGTTGGAAAGCCCGCGCTGGTATTGGTCGGATGAGGTCATCGCCAAAGACACGCAGACCTGGCGGTTGAGTTATCACGCGCTCACCCGCCAATATCGGCTGACCACCGGCTCCTTGCATCAATCCTTTGGCAGTCTGGAAAACGCTTTGCAGGCGCTCTCGCACATTCGCAACCGGCGGGTGGTCGGCAACAATCTGAAACCCGGCGAACGCTATCAGGCGAATCTGCGTTTGCGGCTGGATATTTCGCAATTGCCCAAACCCTTTCAGGTTTCCGCCTTCACCAACCGCGACTGGAATCTGGATTCCGAGTGGGTGCGCTGGAAGTTTGTTGCGCCGTCGCCCGCGCCGTTGTCAACCCTGCCCCCTGAAAACGAAGCCTCCGCCTCCGGAGAAGCGCAATGAAGCGGTGGCTGGCGATCATCGGCGGATTGGGCGCGCTCTTGGGCGGCGTCATGTGGTTTCTCATGCTGGCGTCTACGTCGGCGGATACGATGGCAGAACAATACCCGGTGATTTTGATCTCCAACTTTCTGCTGGTGCTGGCGTTGCTCGGGCTGGTCGGCTGGCAGTTTGGCAGACTCTGGCGCGACATTCGCCACAAGGTTTTCGGGGCGCGCTTAAAACTGCGCCTGATGTGGATGTTCGGGCTGGTGGCGGTGATTCCCGGCGTGTTGGTGTATGGCGTTTCGGTGCAATTTGTGACTCGTTCGATTGAAAGCTGGTTCGACGTGCGGGTGGAAAAGGCGCTGGAATCGGGGCTGAATCTGGGGCGTTCGTCCCTCGATTATCTGCAAGGCGAATTGCTGCAAAAGGCGCAGGGCATCGCGCACGATCTGGAGGCGCAATCTTCGCTCAAAGAGCGCGACCTGCGCGCCCCGCTCTCCCGCTTGCGCGAGCAGGCCGCCGTGGATTCCGCCGCGCTGTTCGCGCCGAATGGACAACTGATGGTCAGCGCCCAGCACGATTTGACGCAGCCCCTGCCACCGCTGCCCTCTTCCGCCGAACTGAAGCAGACGCGGGCAAGCGTCGTGCCCATTGCGATCATCGACGATTTGGGCGGCGGGCAACTTTTGCTGCGAGTATTGATTCCGGTAACGCCGAAAAATTTTTTTGAGCAGCCGCGCGTACTGCAACTGGCGCAGAATGTGCCGAAAAATTTGAGCCTCAATGCCGAGGCGGTGCAAGAGGTGTACCGCGATTATCAGGAATTGCAACTGGCGCGGGAGGGCTTGACCCGCATCTACGCGCTCACGCTCACGCTCACCGTGCTGGTGGCGCTGTTCGCCGCCTTCGCGCTGGCCTTCGTTCTGGCGCGGCGGCTCTCCGCGCCGCTCTCCATTCTTGCGGAAGGCACACAGGCGGTGGCGCAGGGCGATTATTCGCAGCGGCAGGCGGTGATGAGCAACGATGAACTGGGCGTGCTGACGCAATCCTTCAACCAGATGACGCGCCAACTCGACGACGCCCGCCGTGAAACGGAACGGCATCGCGGCGAGGTGGAAGCCGCGCGCGCCTATCTGGAATCCATCCTCGCCAACCTTTCCGCCGGTGTTCTGGTGTTCGACCGGCACGCCGCCCTGCGCACCCTGAATGAAGGCGCCGTCACCATTCTGGGTGAAGGCATCACAACACTCATCAGCAAGCCCGCCGCCGAATGGGTGGATTATCCGGCGTTGGGCGACTTCATCGCCACGCATTTTTTACGCGCCGAGGGCGAGGAATGGCAGGGGCAGCTTGAACTGGACGCGGCGAACGGGCAGAAAAAAATCCTGCTCCTGCGCGGCACGCATCTGCCGGAAATGAGTGGCGGCGGGCATGTGGTGGTGTTCGACGACGTGACGCAACTGATCGCCGCCCAACGCAGCGCCGCCTGGGGCGAGGTGGCACGGCGGCTGGCGCACGAAATCAAGAATCCGCTCACGCCCATCCAGCTTTCCGCCGAACGCCTGCAAATGAAACTCGCGGAACACCTGGACGGCAAGGCAAAGGAATTGCTGACCCGCTCAACCCAGACCATCATCAATCAGGTTCTGGCGATGAAACGCATGGTCGACGATTTCCGCGATTATTCCCGCCACCCCGCGCCCACGCTCGCCGCCCTCGACCTGAACACGCTGATTCGGGAAGTGCTGGGGCTGTACGAACATTCCCACGCCACGATTCAAGCGCGCCTCGCTCCGCATCTGCCGCCCATATCGGGCGACGTGAATCAGTTGCGGCAGGTCATTCACAATCTGCTCAGAAACGGCGAAGACGCGCTGGAAAATGTCGAACACGCCGAATTGCTCATCCGCACCGAAGCGGTCGGCGCTTACGCTTTGCTGCAAATCAGCGACAATGGCGAAGGTTTCCCGGCGGAAATCCTGCCGCGCGTTTTTGAGCCGTACATCACCACCAAGCCACGCGGCACCGGACTTGGTTTACCCATTGTCAAGAAAATCGTGGACGAACATCACGGTGCCATAGAAATCACCAATCAACCCGAAGGCGGCGCTGTCATCAGCATCCGTCTGCCCATTTGCACACTGGAAACAAAAGAGGACGAAAAACATGGCTGACATTCTGGTCGTAGACGACGAAATCGGCATCCGCGAACTGCTCTCCGAGATATTGATTGATGAAGGTCACGGCGTGCGTCTTGCGGAAAACGCCGCCGCCGCCCGCAAAGCGCGCACCGAAAAAAGACCGGACATGGTGCTGCTGGACATCTGGATGCCCGATACCGACGGCGTTTCGCTGTTAAAAGAATGGGGTGCAAGCGGTCAACTCACCATGCCCGTGGTGATGATGTCCGGTCACGGCACCATCGACACGGCGGTAGAAGCCACGCGCATCGGCGCGGTGGATTTTCTGGAAAAGCCCATCGCCCTGCAAAAACTGCTCTCCGCCGTGCAAAAAGCCCTGAAACACGACCACATCGGACTGCGCCCGCCCGCCACCCTCGACGCGCTCACCCATGCCCTCATGTTCCGCGACCTGAAAAAACGTCTGGAACAAGCCGCTCTCCGCAGCAGCACCCTGCTCATCAAGGGCGGCTCCGGCGTCATCGCCGAACTCTGCGCCCGTACCCTGCAACGCCCGCGTTCGCATTGGCTGGATTTGCTCGACTGCCCCAGCGCGTTGAATCAGGAAGCCCTGCAAAAAATGTCAGGCGGGTTAATCTACATCGGCGACCTGACCGCTCTGGGCAAATTGCAGCAGATGAATCTTTCCTTCGCGCTGGAACGCATTGCCCGTTTCAACATCCTGCTCGTCGCCGCCTCATCGCAACCCCTCGAATACTTCGCCAAACGCGGTTGGGACAGTCAAGCGCTCGCCCGTCTGTCAGAAGTCTGGATTACCTTGCCTGATCTGGCCGAACACAGCGACAACCTGCCGGAAATCGCCAGCCTGTTTTTGAACCTGATGGTCGAACGCGAAGAAGTCCCGCTGCGCCGCTTTTCCAGCGCCGCGCTGAACCTCTTGCGGATGCGCCTGCCAGGCAAAAAAAGCGACGATGGCTCGTTATGGCATGACCTGCAAGCCCTGATTCGCAATCTGGCGCTCACCACCCTGGAAGAAGAAATCGGCGAAGAAGACATCAAACGCCTGCTCCCCGCCGACAGCGCCATCGAAGCCGAAGACAAACTCCTGCCGGAAGGTCTCAAAGCCCTCTTCGCCCAACCCCTGCGCGAAGCCCGCGACGCCTTTGAAAAGCACTACTTTGAACATCTCCTCAGAATGGAACGCGGCAACATGACCCGCGTCGCGGAACGCTCAGGACTGGAACGCACCCACCTGTATCGCAAACTGAAACAGTTGGGCGTAACGGTGGGAAGGCGCGGCGAAGAGGCCTCGTAAACATGAAAATCATTTTGAAACTGAAAGCATTAGCTGCTTGCTGGTGCAGTGCATCTGGTGTTTAGCGTGGCTGATTTTGCACTGGACATAAGGAATAGACGTGAACAAACAATAGAATTTTTGTCATTAATGCAGTAACATCAATGTATGGACAATTTTGTTTTTGAATGGGACGACGCCAAGGCTGCGCTCAACATCAAACGTCATGGCGTGAGCTTTGAAGCCGCGCAAGGCGTGTTCTACGACCCGTTCGCCATCGTCAGACAAGACCGCATTGAAGGCGGAGAAAGACGCTGGCAAATTCTGGGGATTGCAGATAACGCCGCCTTGCTGCTTCTGGTCGCACACACCGTTCGGGACGGCGATGAAGGCGAAATCGTCCGCATCATTTCAGCACGTCGCGCCGAACCGAAAGAAAGGAGAAGCTATTATGAGCATCGTTAGACACAAAGCAGACCTGTCCAAGCCACGGGCTTTGACGCCTGAATTGAAGGCAGAGCTGAAAGCGCTGGCTGAAATGCCGGACGAAACCATCGACTTTAGCGACATCCCGCCGCTGGATGATTCATTCTGGAAAAATGCCGTCAGAAACCCCTACTACCGCCCAACAAAAACGACAACAACATTTCGTCTGGATTCCGACGTGCTGATATGGCTAAAGCTGAAAGGAAAAGGCTACCAAACCCGCATGAACGAAATTTTGAGACAGGCGATGCTGGATGACATCAAAACCGCACATGGCTAAATAATGATACATAGCAAGCGTAGCGCGGACATCCGTCGGATGGCAGGCGGTTAAGCGTTTGCATAGAAAAATGAGGGACAATACGCTCTCCATCTACGAGAAACTACGCTTGCCGTCAAAAGCGAGGAGCGCAGCGACGTGGCAATCTTGGCAACGATGGGAGAAAAGCCGCGTCGCTGCGCTCCTCGCTTTTGACGCGATTGCGCGGACATCCCCTGAATTCAAAAAGTGAGAAAAGTTATGAAGGCAAAAGGTATGGTATTACCACAGTCATTTGTTGAATTTGCCAGGCAAATTCAACCGATCAATGGATGTTGCCATATCGATTTGATAGAAAATGTTGACTCCTTTGGGAATGTTTTGGACACAGACTTGGGAATGATTTTTTGTGATAAGGCAACAATAGTTAAAGAAACAGAAGACCTTAGCCGGAATTTTGTCCCCGATGGTTTTTATGGATCTGACTTGGATACTAAAAAACCCGGATCGATTTCTGATATTGTCTGTTTTGATGAAATAGTTTGTTTTGGTATTTCCGGCGATGACGCACCATTTTGTTTTGATTTTAGAGAGGATAAAAACACCCCTTCCATAATATGGTGGGACGATATTTATTGGAGAAAAATATCAGACTCTTTTGATGATTTTTTGCTTTTATTCAAAGGATAATAATGAATCATGGAAGAAATGGCAAGCGTAGCGCGGACATCCAAATGACGGATAACGCTGCGCTCACCCCCCTGAAAATGTCCGCGCTACTTGCTTTTCTACTTTTGTTTCCAGATTTATCAAAATCAGATGCTCCCATGCCTCTTCCGGCAGATAAAGTATTCTGTTCATTGAGTGGTCGCTATTGCCTTAAAACAGACATCGGACAGAAGTCATTGATCATGATGGACAATGCCCCTGCTTCATCAAGCACAGAGATACGCACAGCAAAGCTTGCGTTTGGATCGCATCGTTTTTCAGTCGCAGCATCCGACGTAAAATTTCCATCGACAAGCAAGGAATTGTGGCGTATTGGTATGCAAAAAACGCCTGGATTCTACAGGGTTGCAGACGATGGGGTTCATTATGTAGAATATGATCATGGCAATATGTTGGAAAGTAATGATCCACAACAGATTGTGTATCAGTTCTACGCCAAAGACATAAAACTGAAAGCATTGAAACTCAACATGCTCCTTCATGATCTATCCTCGCTGATTCCAACTACATCACACTTCAATTGGGCGCGCGATGATGTTATGTCCGATTTTTTTGACACAAATGATTATTTTGTGATTCGCACACTCGAAAATCGGGAATTATGGTTTGATACCACGGGTACGCTATTGCGTAGCCATCCAATCCTGCCCCCGCGCCGATAATGCAACACCTTTGTCATGTATTGCATCTTGCCTTGTTTTTAACAGCAAGCGAAGCGCCCCACCATTGGGCGGTTAATCGCTTGGATAACGCTGCGCTCATCTCCCCTTACAAATGTCCGCGCTACTTGCTTGAGGAGTTCAAGAAATGGAAACTACATTGAATGATACGCGCCGCGAGGAAATTTGGTATGCGTTGTCGGATGTATTTGTCGACAACGAGGTCGATTACAGCTTGATCGCTCGCCAAGTCAATGACGCCAACCACGTTCAGGTTAAAGAAATTTTCTTTACCGAAGTCGCGCCTTATTGCTATCCAAATTTAATGACCGCGATTCCGCCGATATGGAGCTGCTTTCCTCGGGACGATTTGATAAGCGGCATTCGTGAAAAATTGGCGAACGCACAAAATCATTTGATTGCAAGACTGCGATACAAAGGATTTGTCGTTTTCTGCCGCTGGTATTTTCGTAAGGAATGGCAGAGCATTGCCGCTGAATTGCTGAAATTGAACCTGATCTGACGCTTGCTGCCCCTACAAATCCTCTATTTTCCTGCCTCCAAATATCCCTCCCCCGAAAAACAGCCAATAGCCAATCATCATGTAAACAAAATAGCGCAATGATTCCATCGGTCCCTCTTCGTACAACAACACTTGAAGTGTAACAACCACAACAAAACCTACAACAAGCGAAATGGTTTTGAGCAAAAACCGCAAGAATTTCGATTCCAGTTTGTTTACCAACCCAAAGCCCGTGAATGTAATTACTACGCCAATAATTGCAAAGACAAGTTCTATTACCATTTCAAACTTCCTTTCCGCTTTATTTCAATATCATCAACGCGCATCCGGGCTACGTCGTTTATCGGTAAGAAGGGTTGCCAGCGGCTCCTGCGCTATATGTTCCTACCGCCTCTCTTTGGAAAAATTTTATCTTCCCGGAGCTAATCTTGATTTGGTCGGTCTGTTTAATTTTCAGTATCATCATTTCGCCAACATAAGTCACAAACCGTATGTCTATCAGCACTTCAACAGTCGCGCTTTTCTTGTCTGATGCGATAGATATTGATTTAATATCATAGCTACGATTTACATCAATACTTACACCTCTCGACATGTTTTCCATTTTTTCTTTGGAGCGGTAAAAGCCTGCGACCTCGGTACAGACATATCTCTTGTCGATAAGAGCTTTGGAATTTGATATTGGCGCGGAAGGTGCTCTGACGATGATTTTTCCACTCACACCATCGGTAAACAGCTCGCAATACGCTTTCCCGTCAGCACGCTCGAACGCAGCCTCGGCTTGTGCGTACAACGCGCGAACATTTTCTTCCGTCACCTGCAAGCGACCGATCGTGACAAACCAGATTACGATGCCAATGCAAATGAGCAGCACTAAATTTTTCAGCATGTGAAACTCCATCGTTGTTGAATTTTTGGGTACAACCCATAAAAACGCAAAAAGCCTTGTTCCTGTACCAAGAACAAGGCTTTTTGCGGAAATGTCAAGAATGAGGAAACGTTAGCTAGTTGCTTGCTTGCTTGCTTGCTTGTTTGCTTGTTTGCTTGTTTGCTTGTTTGCTTGTTTGCTTGTTTGCTTGTTTGCTTGTTTGCTTGTTTGCTTGTTTGCTTGTTTGCTTGTTTGCTTGCAAAAATTATGTCGAAGACACTTGATTTTACAATGTTTTTTACAATTCCAGTCGCCCCGCAATCCAACGCACGACACATCCCGATGACTGGCGTCAGTTCTACTGCGATTGGCGAAGGGCGGTGGCTAAAAAACATGAGAATTTTGCGAAACGCGGCATGTTATGAGGTGAAGGCGTATTTCATCATGTGCCTGTATGCAGCGTCAAGCTGAAATCAGCGCAGTCAGGCAGCAAGATTGAGTGTCTGCGGCTGAATCAGGGACTCTGCCGAAATGCCCAGTTTCTCGTGCAAATTCCAGATCATGTTCAGGGTCAGCGGGCGTTTGCGGTTCAGAATTTCATATACCCGATTCAGGCGTCCAATCGCGGGCACGAGGTCTTTGGGCGTCAGTCCGGCCTGTTCCATGCGGAACTTGATGGCATCCACCGGATCGGGCGGAGCAATCGGAAAGTGTTTGGCTTCGTAAGCGGCAACCAGCGTCAGCAGGATTTCAAAGCGGTCGCCTTCAGGCGATCCGGGTTGCGGTTCGTCATCGAAAAAAACCGAAACTTCGCGTAGCGCGGCTTCGTAATCCTCTTCGGTGTGAATTGGGCGAATTTCCATATCAACGCTCCATCTCGACAGTTTCAGCGTCTATCGCGTCATACGCCTTGTGCGTACCGATGAATTTCACGTAGACCGCCTGATAATGATAGCAAGCGTAGCACGGACATCATGTAGGGGGGCGGCAAAAGCGCAACGCCTTCCACCACCCGACTGATCAGCACGAACAACAGCCACCGCAACGTTTGACCGGTGTTCGCGCACAAACGCCATGTGATGAATAACGCTGCGCTCCTCGCTTTTGACGCGGTTGCCCGGCATTCGCGGGGGTTTGGGGTTCGTATCCACACATTACAAACTTGTAATCCCCCGGTCATCCTCTCGTCGGCGGTGAATGGGCATGATGGCGCTTATCCTCACCTGCGCCGTCTGTCATGACCTCTACCTCACCATCCCCGCCAACCCACGAAACGCATGGCTTGATTGCCCGTGTCATTTTCGCTGCCATCGAACAGCGGCTGCTTGTGCTGTTGGCGGCGGTCGCTTTGTGCGCCTGGGGCATTTGGGCGCTGCGCTTTGCGCCGCTGGATGCCTTGCCGGATTTGTCGGATGTGCAGGTGATTATTCGCACGCCGTTTGCGGGGCAGGCGCCGCAGATTGTGGAAGATCAGGTGACGTATCCGCTGTCTGCCACCATGCTTTCCGTGCCGGGCGTGAAGACGGTGCGCGGATTTTCGTTTTTTGGGGATTCTTTTGTTTATGTGCTGTTCGACGACGCGACCGACCTGTATTGGGCGCGCTCAAGGGTGCTGGAATATCTGAATCAGGCGGCGGGGCAGTTGCCGGAAGGGGTGACGCCCACCCTGGGACCGGATGCTTCCGGTGTGGGCTGGATTTATGAATACGCGCTGGTCGACAGGAGCGGTCGCCACAGTCTCGCGGATTTGCGCGCCTTGCAGGACTGGTTTTTGAAGTACGAATTGAAGACCGTGCCCAATGTCGCCGAGGTCGCGTCCATCGGCGGCATGGTCAGGCAATACCAGATTACGCCCGACCCGATGCGCCTCGCGGCGTTTGGCATCAATCACATGGAAATTGCCGAGGCAATCGGCAAGGCAAATCGGGAAACCGGCGGAGCGTCGCTGGAAATCGCGGAAACGGAATACATGGTACGCGCTTCCGGCTACCTGAAAAATCTGGATGATTTTCGCGCCATTCCGTTAAAAACGGATGCTTCCGGTACGGTGGTTCGTCTGGGCGACGTGGCGCGGATTCAACTGGGGCCGGAGATGCGGCGCGGCATTGCGGAGCTGGATGGCGAGGGCGAGGTGGCGGGCGCGGTGGTGATTTTGCGGAGTGGCAAGAATGCCCTCGCCACCCTCACGGAAGTCAAGGCGCGGCTCGAACGTTTGCGCCAAAGCCTGCCCGCTGGCGTGGAAATCGTGCCGACTTACGACCGCAGTACGCTCATTCAGGCGTCGGTCGACAATTTGAGCCACAAGCTGCTGGAAGAATTTCTCGCCGTGACCCTGGTCTGCGCGTTATTTTTATGGCATTTGCGTTCGGCGCTGGTGGCGATTATTTCGCTGCCTCTGGGCATCCTCGCGGCTTTTGTGGTGATGCGCTATCAGGGCACGGACGGCATTTCTGCCAACATGATGTCCTTGGGCGGCATCGCCATTGCCATCGGTGCCATGGTCGACGCCGCCATTGTGATGATTGAAAACGCGCACAAAAAGCTGGAAGCATGGCAGACCCTGCATCCAGGCGGCGTACTGGAAGGCAGCGCGCGTTGGCGGGTGATTGGCGACGCCGCCGCGCAGGTTGGCCCGGCGCTGTTTTTCTGTCTGCTCATCATCACCCTCTCCTTCATCCCCGTCTTCACCCTGGAAGCGCAGGAAGGTCGCCTGTTCGCGCCGCTTGCCTACACCAAAACCTTCGCAATGGCGGCCGCCGCCCTGCTCTCCATCACCCTCGTGCCGGTACTGATGGGCTACTGGATACGCGGGCGCATTCCGTCGGAGGCGGAAAATCCGCTCTCCCGCATTCTGGTGCGCCTCTATTCCGGCTGGCTCGACAAGGCGCTTTCGCATCCCAAAAAAACGCTGCTCATCGCCGCGCTCGTCTTTCTGACCGCGCTTTTTCCGGCGTTTCGACTGGGCGGCGAATTCCTGCCTTTCATCGACGAAGGCGATTTGCTTTACATGCCAACGGCGTTGCCGGGGCTGTCGGTGGGCAAGGCGGGCGAACTCCTGCAACAAACCGACCGCCTGATTAAAAGCGTGCCGGAAGTCGCGCGCGTTTTCGGCAAGGCGGGGCGCGCGGAAACCGCCACCGACCCCGCGCCGCTGGAAATGTTTGAAACGGTCATCCAGTTCAAGCCGCGTTCGGAATGGCGCGCGGGGATGACGCCGGAAAAACTCACGCAGGAACTCGACGCCGCCGTGCAGATTCCAGGTCTGGCGAATCTCTGGATTCCGCCCATCCGCAACCGCATCGACATGCTGGCGACCGGCATCAAAAGCCCCATCGGGATCAAGGTCGCGGGCGCCGATCTGGCGCAAATCGAAGCCACCGCAATCGCCATTGAAGCGGCGATCAAGGACGTGCCCGGCGTTACCTCCGCGCTGGCGGAACGCTTGACCGGCGGGCGTTATATTGACATCGACATCAACCGCGCCGCCGCCGGACGCTACGGCATGAACATCGACGACGTGCAAAGCGCCGTCGACCTGTTGATTGGCGGCAAGAATATCGGCGAGACCATCGAGGGCACCGCGCGCTATCCCATCAACCTGCGCTACCCGCGCGAATGGCGCGATTCGCTCGCCGCCCTGAAACGCCTGCCCATTGTCACGCCGCGCGGTGAACTCGTCACGCTGGACACCCTCGCCACAGTCAACATCAGCAGTGGCGCGCCCATGCTGAAAAGCGAAAACGGACGCCTGTCCGCATGGCTTTACGTAAACTCCGACGCCAGCCGCGATTTGGCGGGCATCGTGCACGACATTCAGGCGCGGGTGAATGCACAGGTGCGCCTGCCGCCCGGCGTCAGCGTCAGCTACTCCGGTCAATTTGAATATCTGGAACGCGCCAACGCCCGCCTGCAACAGGTGGTGCCGATAACATTGATCATCATCTTCGTGCTGCTCTACCTCACCTTCTCCCGCGCCGACGAAGCCTTGCTCATCATGGCAAGCCTGCCCTTCGCGCTGGTTGGCGGCGTGTGGTTTTTGTACGCGCAGGGCTACCATTTCTCCATCGCCGTCGGCGTCGGCTTCATCGCCCTGGCAGGCGTCGCGGCGGAATTTGGCGTCGTCATGCTGCTCTACCTGAAAGAGAGCCTGAATAAAACCCCCGACTGGCAAACCCGCCCCGACCACGACCACATCCTGCTCGCCGCCATCCGCGAGGGCGCGGTGCAGCGCGTGCGCCCCAAAGCCATGACCGTCGCCGTCATCGTCGCCGGTCTGCTGCCCATTTTTCTGGGGCGCGGCGCCGGTTCCGAAATCATGAGCCGCATCGCCGCCCCCATGGTCGGCGGCATGATTTCAGCCCCCTTGCTCTCCCTGTTCGTCATCCCCGCGCTCTACCTGCTGCTGCGCCGCCGCGAAGCCAAACGGATTTTTTCACGCCATGAAGGAAAACACCATGAACCTTAAAATCGTAGCGATCCTCTCCACGCTCACCCTCATTGCCGCGCCAAACGCGCTGGCGCAACACGAACACCATGCCACGCCAACGCCCGCAGCCAACACGAACACAACCGCGCTTGCCGTCGGACAGGGTACCGTGAAAAAAATCGACCCGGAAAAACTGCGCCTGACCCTGGCGCACGCCCCCATAAAAAAACTCGGCTGGCCCGCCATGACCATGCCCTTCGCCGTCACCGACAAGGCGCTGCTGCAAAAGCTCAAGGTAAATGATGTTGTGCGTTTTGAATTAAAGGATGAACAAACGATTGTTGCGGTTGAGGTGGTGACGGGGAAGTAAATTTATGCTTTCCAAGGATTCAATCCCTGTGCATCAGAAACTATAACCATCGTCCAATCATGACGCAGCGACGGCGGCGGGGAGCGGGCAGAATTCGCCCCGCGAAAAAGGCGGGAAGTTCGACATTCAAGCAGTCCATCAACCCCCGCTTTCAAGCGCTTTCGCCGATGACTTCAATGTCTTTTTGCAACTCGCCCAAGGGGATTACGCTCAAATACAAGAGTGAAATGCGCTTCATTTTTCCACCCTCATGTACATGCTATATTTACCGCGCTACTTATTCCGGTTCGCATTAGAAACGAGACGCGAAGACGAGCCGCAGACAGTGCTCTTACACGGCAAGGCGAAGTCGACAAAGTATCGTTTCTAATGCGAATCGGAATTACTGACATCCAACAACAATCGAGGTGTGGAATGAAAAAATTTATCTTCATCATTTTCCTTGCAATCGGCACAAATGCTTTTGGGCAGTCGACACCCAAAACAGCAAAATCCCCCAAAGAATTTGTCCCGGCCTGATATGTCATTTTTAATGAAATTCGCGGGGACTTGAATAAAGACAATCAGGAGGATTACGTTTTAATCATCAAGGGAACAGACAAAATAAATTTTGTCAACGATGAGCGCAGAGGGCAACTGGATCGCAACCGTCGAGGCATTATCATTGCCTTCAAAAATCAAAACCAATATGAACTCGCACTAGAAAATCGCGATTGCTTTTCATCTGAAAATGAAGATGGCGGCGTTTATTATCCACCGGAGCTTCTCATAGCAGGTTGTTGATTTTCTCCAAAAAACCGTCATTTTCCGTTCTCAAATGACGAAAAATCAGGGGGTTTGGAAGCGTTTTTAGCGTTTTTCAACAACCTGCTAAAAGTTGTTGATGGCGTATCATCCATTGACGATGCCAGCGTATCGGATTGGAGAAGAAATTTACGAACAAACTGGTTGAAATGCAATGGCATTCTATGCCGCATGGCAAGAAGACTGTACAAAGAAACAGGCATCCTTTAACCTTCGATGCCCAACAGAACACCCGCCCCAATGATAAAACTCCGTTCCCTGTCTGCCGTCTGGCAGAACCCGGCATTTACCGCGTTCCTGCTGGCGCGGCTGACTGGCATGTTCGCCACCCAGATTCAGGCGGTCATCATCGGTTGGCAAGTCTATGAACTCACGGGCGAGGCAATGAGCCTTGCCTATGTCGGGCTGGTGCAATTTCTGCCCATGCTCGTGCTGCTCTTGCCAGCGGGTGATTTGATTGACCGTTACTCGCGCCGCTCGATTCTGATGGCGAGCTGGGTGGTTGCCAGCATCTGCGCGGGCGCGCTCTGGACGCTCTCGGCGCACGCCGCCACTGGCGCGGAAGGCAAGACGCTGGCGCTGACCGGCATCTACGCGACGCTGGTACTGTTCGGCTGTTCGCGTGCCTTCTCCGGCCCGGCGGTGCAAAGCCTGCTGCCGCAGATTGTGCCGCGTGCGCAACTGGCGCAGGCGATTGCCGCCAACAGCATGTTGATGCGGGCGGCAAGCATCGGCGGTCCGCTGGTCGGCGGGGTGCTCTACAGTCTGGGCGGCGGCACGCTGACTTACGCCGTCTGCGCCGTGTGTTTTCTGCTCGGCGTGACCTTCCTTGTGCCGATCACGACCCGCTACGCCGAACCGCCCGCCACTGATGCGGGCAGCATGTGGCAGCGTTTTGGCGTTGGCATTCGTTTCATCCGGCAACGTCCCATCATCCTGGGCACCATTTCACTCGACCTGTTCGCCGTGTTGCTGGGCGGCGTGGTCGCGCTGCTGCCCATCTATGCCAAAGAAATTCTCCATGTCGGCCCGACCGGTCTGGGCGCGCTGCGGAGCGCCATCGCCATCGGTGAAATCTGCGCGGGCGTGTGGTTGAGTCTGCATCCCTTCAACCACGCGGTCGGCAAACGGATGTTCCTCGCCGTCGCCATTTTCGGCGCGGCGAATCTCGTGTTTTCGATTTCGTACTGGTTCTGGCTCTCCTTCCTCGCATTGGCGGTCGCGGGCGCGGCGGACATGGTGAGCGTCTATATCCGCAGCGCGCTGGTGCAATTTTCCACGCCGGACAACATGCGCGGACGGGTGAGCGCCGTGAATATGCTGTTCATCGGCTCATCCAACGAACTCGGAGAATTCCGCGCCGGCAGCGCCGCCGCAGGCTTCAACCCGATTACTGCTGCCATCCTCGGCGGCTTGTGTACGCTGGGTGTGGTTGGCTTGTGGATGCGGCTTTTTCCGACCTTGCGGAAAGTGGATAAGTTTGAGGAAGCGGGTTTTTGAGGGATTTGACCCAGTGCGCGGCAAGCCTCGCCCGTAAGAAAGGGGAAGGATAGCGCGGACGGCGTAGCCGTCCTTTGGGCGGTTAATGGGGTGTCTGCTGCTGTTCGATGTACTGGCGGATGATTCCGATGGGTGCGCCGCCGCAACTGGCGGCGAAATAGGAAGGCGACCACAATGCGCCGCCCCACAATTTCTTGCGGATGCTGGGGTAATTTATAATGTCGCCATGAAACGTCTCCAAGCCTTCAAATACGAACTGATGCCCAATGGCGAGCAGGCGCGGCAAATGCGCCGCTTTGCCGGGTCATGCCGGTTCGTGTTCAACAAGGCGCTGGCGTTACAGAAATCACGTTACGAGCAAGGGGAGAAGAAATTAGGGTACGCAGGTTTGTGCAAGCTGCTCACCGACTGGCGCAATGGCGCAGAGACCCCTTGGCTCAAGGATGCGCCAACACACCCCTTGCAGCAAAGCCTGAAAGACCTGGAACGTGCCTATCGGAATTTCTTCGAGAAACGGGCGGATTTCCCGCGCTTCAAAAAGAAAGGTCAGCGCGACAGCTTCCGTTACCCCGACCCGAAGCAAATCAAACTGGAACAAGGCAATAACCGCCTGTTTCTCCCCAAGCTCGGCTGGTTGCGCTACCGAAACAGCCGCGCTGTGCCGGGCGAGGTAAAAAACGCCACGGTGAGTTTTTCGGCGGGCAAGTGGTACGTGTCGATTCAGACTGAACGGGAAATAGAACAGCCCGTACCCGAAGCAAGCAGCGCAGTCGGCGTAGACATGGGCATTGCCCGCTTCGCCACGCTCTCGGATGGTTCGTTTTATGAACCGCTTTCCAGTTTCAGAAAGCACGAACAGCGGCTTGTCCGCTATCAACGGGCGATGTTCCGGAAACAGAAATTCAGCAACAACTGGAAGAAGGCGAAAGCCAAAGTCCAGAAGCTCCACGCCCGCATCGGCAACGTGCGGCGGGACTATCTGCACAAATGCTCAACCGACATCAGCAAAAATCACGCGATGGTCTGTGTCGAGGATTTGCAGGTGAAGAACATGTCCCGTTCTGCCTCCGGCACGGCAACTGCGCCGGGTCAAAACGTGCGGGCGAAATCAGGGCTGAACAAGTCCATCCTCGACCAGGGCTGGTTTGAGTTCCGCAGGCAGTTGGACTATAAACTGGCGTGGAACGGCGGCTGGCTTGTCGCTGTACCGCCGCAGAACACCAGTCGGACGTGTCCGGCTTGTGGGCATGTGTCGGCTGAGAACCGCAAGACGCAAGCGAAATTCTCCTGTGTCGAATGCGGATTCGAGGAAAACGCCGATGTCGTCGGCGCAGTCAATATACTGGCGCGGGGACACCGCGTGGCAGCCTGTGGAGAGTTGGCGCAGTCAGGTCACTCTGTGAAGCAGGAACCCTCCGAAGCGACTCTTTCCGGCGTAATGTCGGGAGTGAGCGCCGTAGGAATCCCCCGCCTTTAGGCGGGGGAGGATGTCAAGGGGTAAAGGATGGATGCCGTTACGATAATACCGACGATGGTATTAATCCGGCAATCGAATACGCCGTCTGGCGCACGACGATGGCATTTGGTAGAGCGGGGTCGAAGAGCGCCCCCAGACTGATGACAAACCCCCCGCGTCAAAAGCGAGGAGCAGAGCGACGCGGCAATCTTGGCGACCAAGGAGATTGCCGCGTCGCTGCGCTCCTCGCAATGACGGTAGGCGTTAACAGGATGTTGAAAAACCCCGCCCCAA
>BNUD01000043.1 GCA_025997095.1 Betaproteobacteria bacterium
TTGATCAGATAAGGTGCCAAACACTTCCATTCCGCTTCTGTCAGATCGCTTGGGTACATTATCTTCTCCACATCAACCGTAATGTCCCTCCACAGCATTTCTCGTGCCAATTTCTAAAACAGCTTCTAAGTGATTGAAAGTAAACAGAAAAATCGCTGTTGTTTGACTATGGCATAAAGATGGGTGGTGATTGTCAACAGATTCTAGGCAGCGGGTTTAAAACCCGCTCCTACGGGGTTTGTCATCAGTCAGGAGGCGCGAAGCGGCGTCGGCTTGAATGAATTACGCTCAACCAACTGAGGACACAATGCCTTTGCTCCTGAATAACGCGATAAGCTCTTGTTGCGCGACCTTTGAGATTGCGTGCCCTGGAACAGCAACCATTGGAACCTTGCTGGCGCGAAGAAGAAGACCGAATGAATGAAAGCGGTAATGCGTCATCACGCTCCAACTGATGTGCGTATCAAAGCCCGGACCTGTTGCATGAATGTCTTGATCCGAGAAGATATAGTGATGCGCCCCCTTAAGTGCCGGAGCATTCCGAAACGACCAGATGGATATTAACGCGAACCCAGAAATAGCAAGAAGTGGCAAAGCCGCCAGGAGCAGAATGGATGCCCACCCCATAACCTTGAGACCGCACAATTGCGCGACAAAGCCGCCAAGAGAAGATAACCACGGCAGAACCACAAAAAACACGACTCCGCCGTAGAATACACTTGACCGCTCCAGGATACCCAGAAGCCCGGCACGCATGAGATCGAAACGAGTTGGCGTAAACGTGATGGAGGTTGTCATTGGGTTGGATTGCGGAGATGTTTGTGAAAGCGCCCTAACGCTACACTCATCCTTCCTTGCCATGAGGCGTTAAAAAATCCCGTGCAACTGCGCCATGGATAGCGCCGCGATGGTTTTGGCGTCGGTGATTTCGCCGCGCACGATGGCTTCTTGCGCGGCGGCGACGGAGAGGGGAAAGACTTCGAGGAATTCGTTGTCGTCCAGACTTTGACCCGCGACCTGTTTCAGGTCATGCGCGTGAAAAATTTCGATGCCTTCGTCGGAATAGCCGATGCAGGGATGAATGACGCCCAAGTGTCGCCAACTTTTTGCCGCATAGCCGGTTTCTTCGGCGAGTTCGCGGATGGCCGCCTGTTGCGGCGTTTCGCCCGCGTCCAGTTTACCGGCGGGAAGTTCCAGAAAGGTTTTTTTCAGGGGATAGCGAAACTGACGCTCAAACAACAATGCGCCGTCGGGCAGTTGCGCCAAGATCAGCGCCGCGCCGGGATGGACGATGTGTTCGCGCACACTTTCAGCGCCGTTGGGCAGGCGCACGCGGTCGCTTAATACTTTCAGCAGCTTGCCCTGAAAAACGACGCGGCTGGCAAGCTGCGTTTCAGTGAGCGAAATACGCCGCGTCATATTCTCGGCAACACGTCCAGCAGGCTGGCGTTGCAGATGCCGAGCAAGAGATTCGGGAACAGCCCGATGGCGGCAACGGCGAGGCTGTTGGCGGAGACCAGCGCCTTGGTGAAGAAGCAGGCGGTAATCGGCTGGGCGTTATCCGCTTCGGGTTCATCGAAATACATGATTTTGATGACCCGCAGGTAGTAGAACGCGCCGATGAGCGAGAACAGCACGGCGGCGATTGCCAGCCAGTAGTGTCCTGAATCGACCACGGCGCGCAGCACGGCGAATTTGGCGAAGAAGCCGACGAAGAAGGGAATCCCCGCCATCGAGAGCATGAGGATCATCATCATGGCGGCAAACCACGGGCTGCGCTTGTTCAAACCCTTGAAATCGTCCAGACGGTCGGATTCAAAGCCTTCCCTGGCGAGCAGCATCACCAGCCCGAACGCCGCCAGCGTGGTGAGCACATAAGTCACCACGTAGAACATCGAGGCGCTGTAGGCTGCCATCAAACCCAAAGGCTTGTCCGCCACGCTCACGCCCGCCGCCAGCCCCAGAAGCATGAAGCCCATGTGCGAAATGGCGGAGTACGCCAACATGCGTTTGATGTTGGTCTGCATGATGGCGACCATGTTCCCGACCGCCATGGAGAGCACCGCCAGCAGCATCAGCATGGCGCACCAGTCGGCGGAGAGGTCGAGCAGACCGCCCACCAGAAGGCGCACGGTCATGGCGAAGGCGGCCAGCTTGGGCGCGGCGGCGATGAGCAGCGTGACCGAGGTGGGCGCGCCGTGATAGACATCGGGCAGCCACATGTGGAAGGGCACGACGCCGAGTTTGAACGCCAGACCCGCGACGATAAAGACCAGCCCGAACACCAGCGCGGTTTTGTCGACCGAACCCATTTCGTGAGCGCTGCGCAGTTGTTCCGCCACCGCGCCGATTTCCAGCGCGCCGTGGGTCGCGCCGTAGAGCATGGACATGCCGTAGAGCAACATGCCGGACGCCAGTGCGCCCAATACAAAGTATTTCATCGCCGCTTCCGTCGCCGTGGCGGAAGTGCGGTTTAACGCCACCGTCGCGTAGAGCGCGAGCGAGAGCAGTTCCAGCCCCAGGTAAATGGTGAGGAAGTGGTTGGCGGAAATCATCACCATCATGCCCAGGGTGGCGAACAGCGCCAGCACGTAATACTCGCCTTTGGGAATCGCCTGCCGATCTTCGATGTAGCGGCGTGAATAGAACAGGGTCGCCATCACCGTGAAATAGGTGAGCAGTTTCAGGAAATCCGCCAGACCGTCATCGACAAACATGTTGCTGAAGGTGTAGTTGGCGACGAATTCCTGACTGGCGATCCCGCGCAAAATGAACAGGAACAGCGTCAAGAGCGCGCAGCCCAACAGGGTCGCTTGTGTCAGGGCAAAGGTCAGAGTACGGCGCGGTGATTTGACGGTGAGGTCAAGCAGCAAAATCACGCAGGTCATCGCCAGCAGGAAAATTTCCGGCGCGGCGGGGAAGAAGTCGGGGACAGCGAAATTGGCGAACATGTCGGCTACCGGAAAATCAATACTTGGGGAGAGCAACGTGCTTCAAGAGGTTTTCGACCGAAACGTGCATCACCTCTGTGAACGGCTGCGGATAAAGCCCCATGCCGAGCACACAGAGCGCCAGCAGGGCAAGAATGAGGAATTCACGGCGTGAAATGTCGGTCAAGGCGCGCACATGCTCATTGGCAATTGCGCCAAAAATCACCCGCTTGTACATCCACAGGGTATAGGCGGCGCCGATGATCATGGTGCTGGCGGCGGCGAAACCAATCCAGAAATTGAATTTCACGGCGGATAAAATGACCATGAATTCGCCGACGAAGCCGGAAGTCGCGGGCAAGCCAGCGTTTGCCATCGCAAAGAGCATAAACAGCGCGGCGAATTTGGGCATGGTATTGACCACCCCGCCGTAATCGGCAATCTGGCGCGAGTGCATCCGGTCGTAGAGTACGCCGATGCACAGGAACATGGCGGCGGACACAAAGCCGTGCGAAATCATCTGCACGATGGCGCCTTCCACGCTCAAGGAGGAGAGCATGAAAAAGCCCAGGGTGACAAAGCCCATGTGCGAAATCGAAGAATAGGCGACCAGTTTTTTCATGTCCTTTTGCGCCAGCGCCACGAAGCCGATATACACCACCGCAATCAGCGACAGGGCAATCATCAGCCAGGTGAGTTCATGCGCGGCATCCGGCGCGATGGGCAGGGAAAAACGCAGAAAGCCGTAAGCGCCCAGTTTCAGGGCAATCGCCGCCAGCACCACCGAGCCGCCCGTCGGCGCTTCGACGTGGGCATCCGGCAGCCAGGTATGCACGGGGAACATCGGCACTTTCACCGCGAAGGCCATCAGGAAGGCGAGGAACAGCCAGATTTGCACGGACGCATCCAACGACAACCCATGCCAGACGAGAATGGAGAACGAACCGGACGCGAGGAACAGATAAATCAACGCCACCAGAAAGAGCAGCGACCCCAACAGGGTGTAGAGGAAAAACTTGATGGCGGCGTAGACGCGATTGGGTCCGCCCCAGACGCCGATAATCAGATACAGCGGAATCAGCGAGGCTTCAAAGAACACGTAGAACAGCATCCCGTCCAGCGCCGAGAAAATGCCGTTCATCAAGCCGGACATGATCAGGAAGGCGGCGTTGTACTGCGCCACCTTGTTTTTAATCGCCACCCAGCCCGCCAGCACCACCAGCACGGTAATGAAGCTGTTCAGGATGACAAACAGCACGGAAATGCCATCGACGCCCAGATGATAGCGAATATTGAAATTCGGAATCCAGGCGTGAATCTCCTCGAGCTGCATGTCGGCAGTCGTGGCATTGAAGCCGAAATACAGCGGCAGCGTGACCAGCAAGCCGAGCATCGCGCCTGCCAGAGCCAGAGTACGCGCCAGACCCGCGTTACGGTCGGAGCCAGTCGCCAGTACGATGATACCGGCGGCGACGGGAACCCAGATGGCGAGGGAAAGCAGGGGATAAGACATGTTTTTCCTTGCGTTATTTGCTGATGGAAAGCGGCGCAACCCAAACCGCCAGCAGCAGCATGAGACCGATGATCATGGTAAAGGCGTAGTGATACACGTAGCCGGTTTGTACCGGACGCAGCAGCGCGGAAAGCCTCGCCACCAGCCGTGCGGCGCCGTTTACGATGCCGTCGATCACCGCCACATCCCCGAATTTCCAGAAGCCCTCGCCCAGCAGACGCGCGCCGCGCGCCAGCGCCAGATCGTTGAATTTGTCGAAGTAATACTTGTTCTCCAGCAGGGTGTTGATGCCGGAGAAGCGGCGGGCAATTGCGGCGGGAAGGTCGGGACGCTGCATGTAGAAAAACCATGACAGCGCCACCCCTGCCAGCGCCAGCCAGAACACGGGCGAAACCGCCGCGTGCAACGCCATCGCCACCGCGCCGTGGAATTCTTTGGCGTATTCCGCCATCACCGGATGCGCGACGGCATCCACGGCAATCACGCCCTTGAAGTATTCGCCAATCAGCAAGGGTTCGATGGTGAAGAACCCGATCAACACGGAAGGAATCGCCAGCAGAATCAGCGGCATCGTCACCACCCAGGGCGATTCGTGCGGCTTCTGTCCGTGGGCAAGACCGTGATGTTCTTCACTGTGCGCGTCATGTTCGGCGTGTTCCTTGCCAAAGCGTTCCGCGCCGTGGAAGACCAGAAAATACAGACGGAAGGAGTAGAAGGCGGTAATAAACACGCCCGCCAGCACCGCGACATAGGCAAAACCGGCGCCGGGGATGTTTGAAAGTTTGACGGCTTCGATGATGGAATCCTTGGAATAGAAGCCGGAGAAGAAAGGCGTACCAATCAGCGCCAGCGAACCCACCAGGAAGGTCATCCACGTAATCGGCATGTATTTTCGCAAGCCGCCCATGTTGCGGATGTCCTGATCGTGGTGCATCCCGATAATCACCGAACCCGCGCCCAAAAACAGCAAGGCCTTGAAGAAAGCGTGCGTCATCAAGTGGAAAATCGCCACCGAGTAGGCGGAAGCGCCCAACGCCACGGTCATGTAGCCCAGTTGCGAGAGCGTGGAATACGCCACCACCCGCTTGATGTCGTTCTGGATGATGCCCAGAAAACCCATGAACAGCGCGGTGATCGCGCCGATGACCATCACGAAGGAGAGCGCCGTGGTGGAGAGTTCAAAGAGGGGCGACATGCGGCTGACCATGAAAATGCCCGCCGTCACCATCGTCGCGGCGTGAATCAGGGCGGAAATGGGGGTGGGGCCTTCCATCGAATCCGGCAGCCAGACGTGCAGGGGCACTTGCGCCGATTTCCCCATCGCGCCGATGAAGAGGCAGATGCAGGTCACGCTCAGCAGCGACCAGTCGGCAGCGCCCCAGAGGTTGATGGTCGCGCTGGCCAACTCCGGCGCGCGCTCGAACACCGTTTTGTAATCCAGCGAACCCACGTGCGCCAGGACGAGACCGATGCCGAGAATAAAACCGAAGTCCCCGACGCGGTTTGCCAGAAACGCCTTCATGTTGGCGAAAATGGCGCTCGGACGGGTGTACCAGAAGCCAATCAGCAGGTAGGAAACCAGCCCCACCGCTTCCCAGCCGAAGAAAAGCTGCATGAAATTATTCGCCATCACCAGCATCAGCATGGAGAAGGTAAACAGCGAGATATAGCTGAAAAAACGGTTATAGCCGGGGTCGTCGCGCATGTAGCCGATGGTGTAAATATGCACCATCAGGGAAACGAAGGTCACGACCAGCATCATCAGCACGGAGAGGGAATCAATCAGGAAACCGACGTGAAAACTGTAACCGCCGCTGGTCAGCCAGGTGTAGACATTGCCGTTAAAGCTGTGACCCGCCTGCACGTCCTGAAACACGATGATGGAGCCTGCAAACGACACCGCCACACCGAGAATGGCGGCGGTATGCGCCAGCCAGCGGGGAATCAGCCGACAGAAAAGCCCCGCCGCCACAGCCCCCGCAAGGGGCGCCAGAGCGATGAGCAGGTAAAGATTTTGCATAGTGTGCGCCGCCATGTTCATCAGCCCTTCAACTCGTCCAGTTCATCCACATGGATGGTTTTCAGATTACGGAACAGCAAGACCAGAATCGCCAGACCAATCGCCGCTTCCGCCGCAGCCACGGCGAGAATGAAGAACACGAACAACTGCCCGTGCGGGTCTTGCAGATAGCTGGAAAAAGCGACGAAATTGGTATTCACCGCCAGCAGCATCAACTCAATCGCCATCAGCAGCACGACCAGATTTTTCCGGTTGATAAAAATTCCGACAATGCTGATGACAAACAGCAACGCGCCCAAAATCAGAAAGTGGCTCAAGGTAGGCATCATTTATTCCTTTGCGCCAGAAGCGGTTTCAACCGGAACTTCTACGGCAACAACAGGCAGGTCAATTTCAGGCTGCATTTTGACAATCCGCATCCGATCCGCCGCCTTGACGCGAATCTGGTCTGCGGGATTGCTGTTACGGCTGCCCGGCTTCTTGCCCCGGAAAGTCAGCGCCACGGCGGCCACAATCGCCATCAGCAAAATCGCCGCCGTCAGTTCAAAGGGATACACATATTCGCGCACCAGCAACGCGCCCAGGTCGCGGGTGTTGGAAGCCGACGCCGCGACTTCCGGCAAACCGGCATCCGTCCAGCCGCCCAGCACCAGCCCCATTTCCGCCGCCACCACCAACCCGATGATCACGCCCAAAGGCAGATGCCGCCAGAAACCCTGCTTCACCACGTCAACGCTGATGTCCAGCATCATCACCACAAACAGGAACAACACCATTACCGCGCCGATGTACACCATCACCAACGCCAGCGCGAGGAATTCGGCTTGCAGCAACAACCAGATACCGGCAGCGGTGAAAAACGCGAGAATCAGATGCAACACCGCGTGCACCGGATTGCGGGCGGTAATGACGCGCAAGGCGGCAAAAATCAGAATCGCCGCGAGCGCGTAAAAGATGAGGGTTTTGAATTCCATAAAATATCCTAGTTCGATTCCGCGTTATACCGCCAAGTCCAATGGCAAGTCTGAAATGTCTTTCAGGCGTTTGCCATTGACCATGACCGCCAACAAATCCGCTGCGTCCTGAAAGCCCAACGATGCCAGCGTTTCCTGCAATTCGTAAAGCGCGAAATGGTATACGCAATCAATATCGCCTGTCCCCAACGCAATAGACGCCAAACGGCTTGGTGCAGGCTCCGCCGTCACGACGACAACATGGGGCAAACGTCCCTTGCGATTACGTACCAGATTCAACGCTTCAGAACGCGCATTCTGGGCACGGTCGCTACGAATCGTCCATTTGCACGAAATACTGGCGTGCAATAGCGGCAAGCCACCGTTTTTCTCACGCAGACAGGCTAATTTGCTGATATTTTCGTCGACCAGCGCAGCATGTGCGTTAATCGTTGCATCAGGTTCCAGCGCACGTGCCACCACAATATCCGGCGTAATGGTGTAATCACTCCCTAAAACGGCCGCTAATGCCGGATTCGCTTTGGCAGCCTCATCCAACGCAACCAGATGGGCATATTGTTCATAACGTGCGATTTCCAGCCGGTTGCGACCGGAAACCTGATGCACATCCCAACTGCCGGGGCGTAAATGGTTCAGGTTACAGAATGTGTCACGCACGAAGCTGGCACAAATATCTTCAAATTGGTTGCCAGATGTTTGCCCCGCAATTCTTTCGCCCACGGTTTCCACTTTGAGCTGCTCGGCAATTCCTTTGGCAATCGCTTTACTCGTTGTGTTGCTACTGTCAGCATTACTCACCACGCCTGCCGAATTAATGGTCAGCGTCGATTCGAGCAAGCGTGCATGGAACGCCCTGCGGGCTTGGGCGAAAGCAATGGAAGTCGTCATCACGCTGCCACCCTGAATGGTTGCCGCACTGACAAGGCAGCGTAAATGCTGGCTCCCACGGCTTTGGCGACTGGCGGCGGGAAAGCATTGCCAATCTGTCGATACATCGCGGATTTACGCCCACAAAATTGCCAGTCATCAGGAAATCCCTGAATCCGTGCCGTCATACGGGGCGTAAGACGCGGCATTCCAACAAAATCAGACGGCGGCGCATCATCCCATAAGCCCATGCCATCAACCCCCAGAGTAGCCCACGCACGTTTGGCACGAGTCGGTCCAAGGTCGGGTCCGCCATGTTTTTTTGAGCCACCGACCAAAGTCGGCGCGATACTGTCCGCCTGTTTGCTCCACAGGTCGGCGCCACGCCAACCATTCGCTTTCATCAAATCATGCAGCAGAATCCCTACGGGCAACGGATCGGTTTTGTTCGGCTCCGGCCACGAAAAGTCATCTGCAAAATCCTTGCGGATTCCCACAAACACCACTCTGGGACGAAGCTGGGAAACGCCAAAATCCGAAGCGTTCAACAAACGCCAACCTGTCACATAACCTAATTTTTTCAGTTGCCGTTCAATTTTCCCGCGATAGTCGTCGAATACGGCATCCAGCAAGCCACGCACGTTTTCAAGCATCACCGCTTTGGGACGACAGACATCCACCAGGCGAACAGCCTCCGGGAACAGGTTCCGTTCGTCCCCCGCACCAAGTTGTTTACCCGCTTTTGAGAAGGGCGGACAAGGTACGCCCCCCGCGACCAAATCGACACCTTGATAGGGCGAACCATCAAAATCCCGCAAGTCACCCTCAATGACATTCCAATACGAACGGTTAAGACGCAATGTTTCGCAGGCGGAGCGCTCCAGTTCCACCAAAGCCGAATGGGCAAATCCCGCCATTTCCAGCCCCAATGCCTGACCGCCCGCACCCGCGCAGATTTCAAGTGAAGTTAATTGCTCCATATCCGCCTCACCGATACCTTGCGTCTTGCGCCTTGTCTTTGGCGATTTGCGCTTCGTAGCGTTCGCCCACCGCCAGCAGCATGTCTTTGGTGTAGTGCAAATCGCCGCGTTTTTCGCCGTGGTATTCGAGTACGCGCGTTTCCACGATGGCATCCACCGGACAGGCTTCTTCGCAGAAACCGCAGAAGATGCATTTGGTCAGATCAATGTCATAGCGCGTGGTGCGGCGGCTGCCGTCTTCGCGTTCGGCGAGGTCGATGGAAATGGCCATCGCCGGACAAACGGCTTCGCAGAGTTTGCAGGCGATGCAGCGTTCCGTGCCGTCCGGGTAGCGGCGCAGGGCGTGCAGACCCCGAAAGCGGAAACTTTGCGGCGTTTTTTCTTCTGGATACTGCACGGTAATTTTGCGGGCGAAAAAGTATTTGCCCGTCACCGCCAGACCTTGCAGCAGTTCCCACAAAGCGAAGCTGCGGATGTAGTGTTTGATGGCGCTCATCGTCAATGCTCCGTTCCGGTTTGCAAGGAGCGCGCTGGCAAGGTGTGAGCGCTCTCCATTGCCGCTGATGCGGGCGCAGCCCGATTCACGATTTCTGTCCCCTGTCCTCTGTCCCCTGTCTTCTGAACATGCCAGATATTCAGGGGCGTGAGCATCCACACGCCCACAACCAGCAGCCAGAACACGGTCAGGGGGATAAACACTTTCCAGCCCAGACGCATGATGTGGTCGTAGCGGTAACGCGGGAAGGTCGCCCTAAACCAGAGAAAGAACAAGAGCATGAAGGCGCTTTTTGCCAGCAGCCAGAAAATGCTGTCGGGCAGGAAACCGACGGGCGACGACCAGCCGCCCAGAAACAACAAACTGGTCAGCACGGCCACCAGAATCATTTCCGCGTATTCCGCGAGGAAAAACACCGCGAACGCCATGCCGGAGTAATCGACGTGAAAACCGGCGACGATTTCCGATTCGCCTTCCGCCACGTCGAACGGGGCGCGATTGGTTTCCGCGATGCCGGAAACGAAAAACACGATGAACAGCGGCAGCAGCGGCAGCCAGTTCCATGACAGGAAATTCAGCCCCATGCCCGCGAAAATCCCTTGTTGCTGCCCATGCACGATGTCGGAGAGATTCAGGCTGCCAGACACCATCAGCACCACGACCAGCGCGAAGCCCATTGCGATTTCGTAGGAAACCACCTGCGCGGCGGCGCGCATCGCCCCCAGAAAAGCGTATTTGGAGTTGGAAGACCAGCCCGCCAGAATGATGCCATAGACGCCCATCGAACCGATGGAGAGGATGTACAAAAGCCCCGCGTTGATATTCGCCAGCACCAGCGTATCGTTAAACGGCACCACCGCCCACACCGCCAACGCCGGGGCGAAGGCGAGCATGGGCGCGATGAGGAACAGTTTTTTGTTCGCGCCGGAAGGGATGACCACTTCCTTGAAGAGCAGCTTCAAGCCGTCGGCAATCGGCTGTATCAAGCCCAAAGGTCCGACGCGATTGGGCCCGATACGCACCTGCATGTAGCCAATCACTTTGCGTTCGGCATAGGTGAGATAGGCGACGCCAAGCAACAGCGGCGCGATGATGGCGATGATTTTGAGCAACGTCCACACAAAAGGCCACAAGGTCGCGCCGAAGATGCCGATTCCGAATTGCGTCATGGTTTCCATCAAGCGCGCTCCACGGTAATGCTGCCGAACATGTCACCCAAACCGGCGGTCAGGGCGTGACCCGCCGCCACGCGCACGCCGCCAGCGGGCACGCCTTCATCTTGCGCGACCGGCAATACGACGCTGCCCTGCCCTTGCGTCAGCTTCACGTTCTGCCCCGCTTGCAAACCCAGTTGCGCCAGGGTCGCGGCGGAGCAACGCGCCGTCGGCAGCGCGGCGTCGGCGGTCGCCTGCAGGGGCGCGGAACGCCGCACAATCGGATCGGTAAAATGAATCGGCACATCGGCGATGCGTTCAAGGGCGTTGGTTGGTTGCGGCTTCGGATACACCGTCACCTCGGTCTCTTGCAGGCGATTATCCAGACCCGTGGCGAAGCCAGCATCGGCGGCTTGAATACCCGCAGCCCGCAACACTTCTTCGCTGTTCTCGTAATCGAACCCCGGCAAATTCAGCACATTGCCCAGCACGCGCAAAATTTTCCACCCCGGACGCGCTTCGCCCAAAGGACGGGCGACGCCCGCGAAACTCTGGATACGCCCTTCGGTATTGATGAAGGTGCCGGAGGTTTCGGTGAAAGGCGCCAGCGGCAAGAGCACATCTGCATATTCGAGGGCGCTCGTGTGTTTGAAGGCGGAGAACAGCGCCACCATCTTCGCCTGTTGCAAGGCGGCGACAGCGAGTTGCGGATTGGCGCAGTCGAGTTCCGGTTCGACACCAAAGAGCAGATAGGCGTGACGGGGCTGCTCGAACATCTGGCGGGCATTGCCCTTGCCGCCCTGAACCACATCCGGCAAAGCGCCTGCGAGTTGCGCGCCCACGCTGTTGGCGGCTTCGCCCAAAAAACCGAAAGTAGCATCCGTCAACGCCGCCAGTTGCAGCCCCAAGGCGTGCAAATGTCCGGCATCGGCGGATTGTTGCGCGGCGTTGCCCAGCAGGATGCTGGTTTTTTCACCCGCGATGAGGCTCCTGGCGATGCGCTCGGCCGTTTCGTCGACGGCAACATTTTCCAGCCCTGCGGGCACGGATACGCCTTTTTGCAGGGCGGCGGATTTGACGACGGCAGCCAGCGCGTTTGCCAGATCAGAGGGAAGAACCGCCCGCGCCGCGTGCAGTTTCAGGAGTGGGTCGTCCACGGCAACTGAAAGCAGGCTGACTTCCGCCCCATGTTTTTGCACCGCGTGGCGCAGGCGTTGGGCAATCAGCGGATGGTCTTTCCGCAGGAAGGAGCCTACCACCAGCACCGCGTCCCGATGTTTCAGGTCTGCCAGCGTCAACCCCAGCCACGGCGTGCCGACGCGCTTGCCGTCTATGGAAAAATCGCGCTGGCGCGGGCGATGGTCGATATTGCCGCTGCCCAAAGCGCGCAGCAGTTTTTGCAGCAGATAGAGTTCTTCCACCGTGGCATTCGGCGCGGCGAGCGCGGCGAGCGCATCGCCACCAGCGGTTTTGGCGATGTCTTTCAGACCATGCGCGACGTAATCCAGCGCGGCGTTCCACGACACTTCGCGCCATTCGCCGCCCTGTTTGATCATCGGTTGGGTGAGGCGTTCGTCGGAATTCAGCGCGGTGTAGGCAAAGCGTTCCTTGTCGGAAATCCAGCATTCATTGACCGCTTCGTTTTCACGCGGCAACACGCGCAGCGCCTTGTCATGCTTTACCTGCACGATCAGGTTCGCGCCGACGGAATCATGCGGGCTGACGCTGCGGTGACGTTGCAGTTCCCAGGCGCGGGCGCTGTAGCGGAAGGGTTTGGAGGTCAAGGCACCGACCGGACACAGGTCAATCATGTTGCCGGAGAGTTCAGAATCCACACTGCGCCCGACGAAGCTCATGATTTCGGAATGCACGCTGCGATGCGTCATGCCCAGTTCCATCACGCCCGCAATCTCCTGCCCGAAGCGCACACAGCGGGTGCAGTGAATGCAGCGGCTCATTTCCTGCATGGAAATCAACGGACCGACATTTTTATGCACGACAACATGTTTTTCTTCCCCGTAACGGCTCTTGCCATTGCCATAGCCGACCGCCAAATCCTGCAACTGGCATTCGCCGCCCTGATCGCACACCGGGCAATCCAGCGGGTGATTGATGAGCAGAAATTCCAGCACCCCCGCCTGCGCCTTCTTCGCCAGCGCGGAATGGGTAAACACCTTCATGCCGTTGGTTACAGGCGTCGCGCAGGCGGGCAAGGGCTTGGGCGCTTTTTCCACCTGCACCAGACACATGCGGCAGTTGGCGGCGATGGAAAGTTTTTTGTGATAGCAAAAATGCGGGATGTAAGTCCCCAACAACTGCGCGGCGTCCATCACCGTGCTGCCGTCAGGCACTCGTGCCGCCTTGCCGTCGATTTCGATTTCTAACATGTCGTCTTTACCTTACCTCGGCGGCTTTGTGAAATCCGCTCCCCGCCCATTGCACATCCTTCGGCACGAGGCAGGTTTTGTGTTCGATGTGGTATGCGAATTCATCGCGGAAATGTTTGATGAAGCTCTGTACCGGCATGGCGGCGGCGTCGCCCAGGGCGCAGACGGTGCGCCCCATGATGTTGGCGGTGATGTCGCCCAGCAGCGCCAGATCATCGGGACGACCCGCGCCGTTTTCGATGCGATGCACAATCTGGTAGAGCCAGCCCGTCCCTTCGCGGCAGGGGGTACATTGTCCGCAGGATTCTTCGTGATAGAAGTACGACAGGCGTTCCAGCGCCTTCACCATGCAGGTCGTTTCGTCCATGACGATGACCGCGCCGGAACCCAACATGGAACCCGCCTTGCTGATGCCGTCGTAATCCATCGTGGCATCCAGAATAACGTCCGCAGGCAGTACCGGCGCGGAGGAGCCGCCGGGGATGACGGCTTTCAGTTTTCTGCCGCCGCGCACGCCGCCGCACATTTCCAGCAGTTTGGCGAAGGGCGTGCCCAGGGGAATTTCGTAATTGCCGGGACGCTCGACGTGACCGGAAACGGAAAACAGCTTGGTGCCGCCGTTATTGGGCTTGCCGAGATTCAAAAAGGCTTCGCCACCCATTTTCAGGATGAAGGGAATGGACGCGAAGGTTTCCGTGTTGTTGATGGTGGTGGGCTTGCCGTACAGACCGAAGGAAGCGGGGAACGGCGGCTTGAAGCGGGGCTGCCCCTTTTTGCCTTCGATGGATTCCAGAAGCGCGGTTTCTTCGCCGCAGATGTAGGCGCCGTAGCCGTGATGGGCAAAGAGTTCAAAGCCGAAGCCGGAACCTTGAATGTTCTGACCGATGAACCCTGCCGCGCGCGCTTCGTCCAGCGCGGCTTCAAAGCGTTGATAGAGTTCCCAGATTTCGCCGTGAATGTAGTTGTAGCCGCGCGTCGCGCCAATGGCGTAAGCGCCAATCGCCATGCCTTCGATGACGGCGTGCGGGTTGTAGCGGATGAGGTCGCGGTCTTTGAAAGTGCCGGGTTCCCCTTCGTCGGTGTTGCAGACCAGATACTTGTCGCCGGGCAGCGAACGGGGCATGAAGCTCCATTTCAAACCCGTGGGAAAGCCCGCGCCGCCGCGCCCGCGCAGGACGGAGGCCTTGATGACGGTAATGATTTCATCCGGCGGGGTTTTTTCCGCGAGGATTTTTTTGAGCACGGAATAACCGCCACGCGCCACGTAGTCTTTCAGTTGCCAGCCGCTGTTGTTGTCAACTGCGCCGTTTAAGCCAGCGGTGAGGACCGGATGGATTGCGCCCAGGATTGCCATTATTTGCACTCTTCCAGCAGTTTGTCGATTTGCTCCGGCGTCATCGCGCCGCACATGCGCCGATTGTTGACCAGCATCACCGGCGCGTCGCCGCAAGCGCCCATGCACTCGCCTTCGATGAGGGTGAATTTGCCATCCGCCGTGGTTTCGCCAAAGGCGATACCGAGTTTGTCCTGCACATATCTGGCGGCGTGGTAGCCCCCCGACAAGGCACAGGGCAGATTGGTGCACACCGTGAGCTTGTATTTGCCGACCGGTTTCAGGTCATACATGTTGTAGAAGGTCGCCACCTCAAGCGCCGCGATGGGCGGCAGTTCGAGATACTTCGCCACGGCTTCGATGGTTTCCGGCGCGAGCCAGCCTTTTTCTTCCTGCGCCAGCGCAAGACACGCCATGACCGCGGAACGTTGCTGCCCCGCCGGATATTTGGCGACTTCGCGGGCGAATTTTTGCAGGGTTTCGGTAGTAAACATCAGCGGTCGATCTCGCCAAAAACGATGTCCTGAGAACCGATAATCGTTACGACATCGGCAAGCATGTGTCCACGCGCCATTTCGTCCATCGCGGCAAGGTGGGCGAAGCCGGGGGCGCGGATTTTCAGGCGGTAGGGTTTGTTCGCCCCGTCGGAAATCGCGTAAATGCCGAATTCGCCTTTGGGATGTTCGATGCCCGCGTAGGCTTCGCCTTCCGGCACATGGATGCCTTCCGAGCAGAGTTTGAAGTGGTGAATCAAGGCTTCCATATTCGATTTCACGTCCGCTTTCGGCGGCGGCGCAACCTTGTGGTTGTCGCTCATCACCGGCCCCGGATTCGCTTTCAGCCAGGTGATGCACTGGCGGATGATGCGGTTGGATTGCAGCATTTCTTCCATCCGCACCAGATAGCGGTCGTAGCTGTCGCCATTGACGCCGACGGGGATGTCGAAATCCATCTTGTCGTAGGCGGCGTAAGGCTGTTTCTTGCGGAGATCCCATTCGACGCCGGAACCGCGCAACATCGCGCCGGTAAAACCAAGTTGCCGGGCACGCTCCGGCGACACGACGCCGATATTCACGAGCCGCTGTTTCCAGATGCGATTGTCGGTCAAGAGCGTGTGGTATTCGCTATGGTATTTGGGGAATCGCCCGGTAAAGTCTTCGAGAAAATCCAGGAGCGAACCCTGCCGGTTTTCGTTCATCGCCGCCACGGTTTTGGCGTTTTTCCATTTGGAGACTTCGTACTGCGGCATACGGTCGGGCAGGTCGCGGTAGACGCCGCCGGGACGGTAGTAGGCGGCGTGCATGCGCGCGCCGGAAACCGCTTCGTAGACGTCCATCAAATCTTCGCGTTCGCGGAAGGTGTACAACGCCATCGTCATCGCGCCCACGTCCAGCGCGTGACAGCCCACCCAGAGCAGGTGATTCAGGATGCGCGTGACTTCATCGAACATGGTGCGGATGTACAGCGCGCGCTCCGGCACTTCGACCCCGGCGAGTTTTTCCACCGCCAGGCAATAAGCGTGTTCGTTGCACATCATGGAGACGTAATCGAGGCGATCCATGTAGGGCACGGATTGCACCCAACTGCGCGTTTCCGCCAGCTTTTCAGTCCCCCGGTGCAGAAGACCGATATGCGGGTCGGCGCGTTCGACCTGCTCGCCGTCCAGTTCCAGAATCATCCGCAGCACACCGTGCGCTGCCGGGTGTTGCGGCCCGAAATTCAGGGTGAAATTGCGAATGTCGGTCATGAGTTATTCCCCGCTGCACTGGCGCCGTAGCTTTCTTCGCGCCGGATATGCGGGATGTTCTCCCGTGGCGCGATGCTCACCGGCTGATAAATCACCCGCCCGTCGTCCGGGTCGTAACACATTTCGACGTGACCGGAAACGGGAAAATCCTTCCGCAAGGGGTGCCCTGCAAAGCCGTAGTCGGTGAGGATGCGACGCAAATCTTCGTGCCCTTCAAAGAGGATCCCCAGCAGGTCGAAGGCTTCGCGCTCGTACCAGTTGGCGGAATTCCAGACGCCGGTGACGGAAGCGACCACCGGAAAAGCGTCATTTTCGGCAAACACGCGCAGGCGCAACCGCCAGTTGTGGGGGATGGAGAGGAGCTGCGCGACCACGGCGAAACGCCGCGCGGGTTTGCAGGCAGTGCCCTGATAACCGGAATAGTCGACCCCGCAGAGGTCGATGAGTTCATCAAAGCCCAACGCCGCCGTGTCGCGCAGGGCGCGCGCTACTTCCACGTAATCGGCGGCGGCGACTTCGATACTGACTTCACCGAGCGCGATCGTCAGACTTTTCAGTTTCGCGCCCAGATGTTGTTCGAGGGCTTGTTTGAGTTTTTCCAGCTTTGCGGACATTGGGGGGCAGCCTGAAAAATTAACGGGCGATGGTGCTTTCGCGCCGGATCTTGTTTTGCAACTGGATGAGACCGTAAATCAACGCTTCGGAAGTCGGGGGACAGCCAGGCACGTAAATATCCACCGGCACGATGCGGTCGCAGCCGCGCACGACAGAGTAGGAATAGTGGTAGTAGCCGCCGCCGTTGGCGCAGGAACCCATCGAAATCACCCAGCGCGGTTCCGCCATCTGGTCGTACACCTTGCGTAAGGCAGGCGCCATTTTGTTGGTCAGGGTGCCGGCGACAATCATCACGTCGGATTGACGCGGCGAGGGGCGAAAAACGATGCCAAAACGGTCGAGATCATAACGGGCGCAACCGGCGTGAATCATTTCCACCGCGCAACACGCCAGCCCGAAGGTCATCGGCCACACGGAGCCGGTACGCATGTAGTTAATCAGCGCATCTGCCGATGTGGTGACAAAACCCTGTTCAAGAATGCCTTCAATCGCCATGCGTCACTCCCAATCCAGCGCGCCCTTTGCCCAGGCGTAGGCATCCCCCACCAGAATGATGGCGAGAAAGACCACGACTTCGACAAAGCCAAAAATTTTTACGGAATCGTTCGCCACAATGTCCTGAAACACCGTCGCCCACGGAAAAAGAAAGGCGATTTCGAGGTCGAACAGGATGAAGATGATGGCAATCAGGTAGTAGCGCACATCGAATTTTATACGCGCGTCCTCAAACGCTTCGAAGCCACACTCGTAAGGGGAGAGTTTTTCAGCGTCGGGACGATGAGGGGCAACGAAGCAGCCAAGCGCGACCGGCGCGATGCCGATGAACAACCCGACCAGAACAAACATCAGAATCGGAAAATAATTTTCCAGCATGATTCTTCCAAGCGTCTGTCAAAAAACGGGCAGAACCCAATCGCTTGGTCTGCCCCCTCTGTCATGTTTCAAGACTGGTGCCGACGGCGAGACTCGAACTCGCACAGCTTGCGCCACTACCCCCTCAAGATAGCGTGTCTACCAATTTCACCACGTCGGCTAAAAATCTGTTTTCGGGCTTTTTTGCAAAGCCTCTTTCCGCTTATTGGGGTATCCCCGCAGCCTTGTCCTGACTGGCAGGCTGGCTGTCTTGTACCGTAGCGCCCTCTTGCGGGGCATTTTGTTTTGCGCCATTCGCCGCGCCATCATCAGACGGGATCGGCACGGGCAAAACTGGCGCGGATTGTACAGCGTCTTGCATGATGCTGCCAGTAGTTTTTGTCGTGTGCGAAGCGATATACGCCAATCCCAGACTGGTCAGAAAGAACACCGTCGCCATCGCCGCCGTGCTGCGCGAGAGGAAATTCGCCGAGCCGGAGGAGCCGAAAAGACTGCCGGACGAGCCGCTGCCAAACGCCGCGCCCATGTCCGCGCCCTTGCCATGCTGCACCAGCACAAGCCCGATAATGGCAAGCGCCACCAAAACGTGCAGCGTCAAAATCAGAGGAAATAACCAGTTCATTAAAGGTTCCTAAACATTAGTCGCCCGGCAAATCGCCAGGAATTCATCGGCATTCAAAGCCGCGCCGCCGACCAGCGCGCCATCAATATCGGGCATCGCAAACAACGCCGCCGCGTTACCCGCCTTGACGCTGCCGCCATAGACGATCCGCAACCCTATCGCCGCCGCCGCATCCTGTTTTGCGACATGCGCGCGCAAGGCAAGATGCACCGCCTGCGCTTCTTCAGGAGAAGCCGTCAGCCCCGTACCAATCGCCCAGACCGGCTCGTAAGCCAGTAGCGCGGGAACGTGCGACGCCAAAACCGCATCCAGTTGCCGAAAGACGACCGACAGGGTTTCCCCCGCCTGCCGTTCCGCCAGGGTTTCCCCCAGACACAGCGCCGGCACGATGCCGACCGCCGCCAGCGCGGAAAACTTTTCCGCCACCAGCGCATCCGATTCGCCATGCAAGCCGCGCCGTTCCGAGTGCCCGACCAGCGCATAGCGACAGCCAAAATCCCGCAACATCGCCGCAGACACTTCGCCAGTATAAGCGCCCATGTCATGACGACTGACATCCTGCGCGCCCCAGACGAGCCGCGAATCCGCTGCCAGCCGGGCAACCTGATCCAGATAGGGATACGGCGCAAACACGGCGACTTCCGCCGCATTGCCCGCCAACCCCGCTTTCAACGCCGCCAGCAACGCCGCATTGGACGCCACCGAGCCGTGCATTTTCCAGTTACCGGCAATAAACGGTCGGCGGACGGAAGAATGCGACATGCGGGAACTCCAAAAGCAAAACGGCGGATTATATCGGCACGAGGGGGGGAAATCAAACAGATATCAGAGGTCGGGTCAGGGCAAACGCACTATAAGCGCCCGAATTCCCTGTGCAAACGCAGTATCAAAAGAAAACGATTCCGCGCTTCTCATGACGATGAATACCGCTCCAACCTCCTTAACACCAAGAAATTAGCGACAGGCCAAGAGGCCTGTCGGTCTAACGTGTTTTGGAAGGGGTTTCTCTCCCCTCCCAAAACGGTCGCCGAAACCCCGGCCGTAAGAAAGGGGTTTGGCTCCCACCTTTCTTACGGGCGGGGTTTCAACCGAAGTTAGTTTTACGATGAAATCAGCATGTAGCGCGCTTGCCCTGGTAGGGTGTGCCAGTTGTTCACAACCGTCGGGTTCAACTTCGCTTACCCAACCTACTCATCACAGGTTGTCCGTGCTACGCTTGCTGAAACATTCGTAACTTCGTCATTATTCCGGTTCGCATTAGAAACGAGACGCGAAGACGAGCCGAAGACAGTGCTGCTGCACGGCAAGGCGAAGTCGACAAAGGTTCGTTTTTAATGCGAATCGGAATTGCCCAGTAAACAATGGATAACACACTCTTTTCAGATTTGCCTGCCAGCGTCCGCGACATGGGATGCTACGCGAGGGGGGAACCTGTCGCAGTTGATGCTGTGCAGAAAGCCGATGCCGTGTCAGTTAAGGAAGTTGCCCAGGCTGCCAATGGTCTATGGGAAATCGATGATAACAACATCGTGAGATATGCCGCCTGTTTCGCCCCCGGCACCCTGATCCACACCGACCAGGGCACCACCCCCATTGAAAACATCCGTGTCGGTACGCGGGTTCTCTCGCAGCCGGAAGACGGTGGCGAACGGGACTATCGTCTGGTCATCAACACCGTCGCGCACCTCGACCAACAGGTCTACGCCGTACAGGTCAAGGTCGAAGGTACAGCCGCGCTCACCACCATCATCGCTACGGGCAACCACCCCTTCTGGGTCGATGCGCCGCTGGTCGACGGTCGGCACTGGATGGCGGCGGAATGCTTGCAACCCGGCTTTGTATTGCAACTGGTGGATGGCAAAAAGGCTGTCGTTCATGCATCGGGATTGGTCAGGCGCACGCAACACGCAAACATTGGCTTTGCGGCAGATGACAGAGCGGGGATCGGCATCGTGCTTGACCTTGGCGAACGCCAGATTCAACTTGCCAGCGATGCTCAAACCCAAAACCTCGGCAAGCTGGAGCTTGGAGAACCTTACCTTACCCCGGTCTACAACTTCGAGGTGGACGAGTTTCATACCTACTATGTGGGCGAGGCGGCGGTTTGGGTGCATAACACGAATTGCGCCGTGGATTCCGTTTTGAGAAAAGTTGAACGCAACGAGCCACGCCCGACGTGTTTTACTGGGGGTACCTATGTGAAGGGAAGGTATTCACAATTTTTAGACATTGGGGTGATGGGCGTTGGTAGCTGGGTTTTATCCCGGAACGAAAAGACGGGCGAGCAAGCCTATCGTCGAGTGACAAAAAAGTTTGAACATATGGTACCGGATAACGAACCTGAAATACCGATCTATAATATTAATTACATCACGGAATCAGGCGAGGAATCAGCAGTGTCAGCAACTGCCGAGCACCCCTTCTGGGTTAATGGTGCGGGTTGGGTAGCAGCGAGCAAACTCAAGCCAGGTGACAAACTGGAAATCTGCGATCCTATCGGAAAAGACGATGATTACCGACCAGAAGGTTCGAAGTCTACCGACCTAATCATGAGTGGTCAGCGTTGGCAAGCAACTGTCGTATCGGTGAAGAGATCGGAGTATGATGCAGGCCTTGTTTACAACATCGAGGTCGAGGAATTCCATACGTATTTTGTGGGGGATCACGGCATTTGGGTACACAACAAGGAACAGGGTGAGCCGGTTTTTACACAAAAATTGGAGATGGTTGATAGCGAGGCC
>BNUD01000044.1 GCA_025997095.1 Betaproteobacteria bacterium
CAGCTGCCTGGTATACGAACGGTAAACTGAACAGCAACCTCTTCGTAGACGGTGGCACCGGTAACGACACCATCAACCTCCTGGGCTCCGGTTACTGGGATGCCAAACTCGGTTCCGGTAACGATACACTGTATTCGGATAACGCCGCGGAAGAAACCACCATCCAACCCAAGGCAGTCTGGGTGTTTAACACGGCGAATCAAAGCAGTATTGCCGATCGTGACATCAGCGACCTCAAGAGCGACGACAACAGTAGCTTCATTGTGGGCAACGGTGCCGTCTACGCCCCCAGCACATCGCAAGCCAGTCTTTATGGCCTGAAGCTGCGTGTGGTGTATCAGGATCTGTCGCTGGCAACCAACACCACCCCTGACGCTGAAGGTCAAGGCGTGTTCTTCAGTTCTGTGATTGACGTGCCCACGGCGGCGAACAAAAAGTACATCGTCACCGAACTGAACATCAATCAGGCGATCAAAAAAGCCATCAATGACGACCCGGTGTTGAATAAACTCCTCGTCGCCACCGATGGCCCCTCCAACACGCTGGTGGTCACCTCTTTGGTCGATGGTCAGCACTTGAACGCCACTGACCTGCAAGTTCAATTCGCCATCCCGGAAGCGGTCGCCTCAAGCGATGTCGCGGGCTGGAACGCCGCGCTGGGCAATAACGTGCCCTGGGCTACGGGATGGGATGCGGCAGCCCTCAAGGATGCCCGTGATTTAGCCTTCACCGCGCTGACGGGCGGCGCTGCCTATGCCGACGCTTACGGCCCCAATGCCGCCGCGGATGGCTACACCTCATGGGCAACCGCCGTCACGACGGGCAAGTCTTACGACTCCGCCTTTGCGACGGATGGCACCGTTGATCTGGTCGGTGTGAATTCCGAACACACCACCGCCAACGTCATCCACATCAATGGCGCTTCTTCCGACCAGAACGTGGTGGTACTCTCCACGGGCAAATTCGGCACGGATACCGTCACCTGGGATGGCACCTTCAACAACGGCGTCACCACCGTGGTGAACTTTGAAACGGTAACGCCATCCCCTATCGTGGCAACGGCAGCCAGTTTCGTCCTTGACCTGGGTACCCCCGGCACGAGTACGTTTGTGACGGGCGACACCGTTTATCTCAATGTCACGATTGATGGTGTAACGCACAACGTTGACGATGGCGCAGCAGGCGCAGGCGCAGGCACAAGCTTGGATGGCAGCAGCGGCGCTGCAACCGCTGCCGCGCTGCTAAATGCGCTCAATACCTCCATCAGCGGCGGCACCTGGACTGCGAGCTACGAGAACGTCAATGGTACTATCACGTTCACAGAGGGTACTACTGGTCATCTGACAGTGAGCGGCGTAAGCGGTAGCTTGTCAGGTACGGGTTCGGTCAGTCCCACTGCGGGTGCCATCAGCAACGGCACGGACGCCGTCGAAGGTCTGGGCATTGACACCCTCGACTTCACCGCCTACGGCGCGGTCTGGCTGGGCGCTGCGGTTCTGGACGACACCGCAGCCCACATCGCCGACCCCACCACCGGCTGGGATGTGGGTGGCTACCTCGCAACCGAGAACAGCTCTGCTACCGCCCTGCCGAGCTGGCAAACAGGCGCGTCGGGTTTGGTGCCACGTTCGCTGACCGACATCTACACGGGCGACAAGTACATCACCCTCACCCATGTGGAGAATGCTCTGGATGGCTCGGCGACGGGCGAACCAAGCGACCCCCATCAAGCGACCCTGTACAAGGTCGAATTGTGGACAGTCAATGGCCAAAAGGCAGATGCCTACGCTGATTCCACCTACATCGGCGCGGACGCCAAAGACACCGCCCAACTCATCGGCTACGTCGACGTAGGTCGCGTCATCGAAAACGGCAATTCCTCCGTCGGAACCGATATCCTGGGTCAAATCGTGTTCTAAGCAGGTCGGGCATAAAACCCGCCCGACATCGCAAAGCAAACCCCCAAAAACCCCGCCAAGGCGGGGTTTTTTTTCGCCCATCCCCCCCTCGTCATTGCGAGGAGCAGAGCGACGCGGCAATCTCTTTGGTCAGCAAGATTGCCGCGTCGCTACGCTCCTCGCAATGACGACAATCCATGTAGGTCGGGCATGGAACATGTCCGACCTACGCTGCCCTGGGAGCGCCGGCGGCACCAAAGGCGATTTTAATATTTTTCGCGCGGAACCAACCCCGCCTTTGATGCCGCCGGCGCTCCCAGGATGCCAAACCCCATACCTTCGCCCATTTGCCGAACAACCCCCGCCCCCGCCAACCCCCCGCATTCCTTCCCACCTCGCCCATCCCGACAAACCCTGCCCCGCCCAACGTCGGGCATACAAAACATGCCCGACCTACATGGCGGCAAAGCCGCCCCTGATCCCTGATACCGACCTACAAAAAAACCGCCTCGGCGTTGTTACGCGAGGCGGTTTTCGGTATTCTCCACTCCGGGCGCACTGAACAAGCGCCCTGGCACGGCGCTGCTCGGTGGTTTCCTCGCCCGGATGGGAGGTGATTCATTTGAAGCCGCAACCGTCAAAAAGTCATCGGCAACGAGTCGTTAGATTGACCCTGTGGGTGATGATAGCGATATTGCTGTTCTACAGCAAGCCTTGTTGGTAACGTAGCACTGTAGCACCCGCCCTGCACGATGACGCGGGGCGGCGTCAGCCTTGTAGGTCGGGCATGGAACATGCCCGACATTGAACGCATCCCCGAACCACGCTCCTCGCTTTTGACGACATGCCCCGTACCCCTTCCCGCCCCGCCCAACGTCGGGCATACAAAACATGCCCGACCTACATGACGGCAAAGCCGCCCCTGATCCCTGATCCCTGATCCCTGATACCTGATACCTGATACCTGATACCTGATACCTGATACCTGATACCTGATCCCTGATACCTGATCCCTGATACCGACCTACGCGCCTCGCTTGTGACGGCGGCGGGTTTTTATGGATGATTTGCCAAATTTTGCCAAATTCACTACCATGCCGCCATGACGACCATGAATATTTCCCTGCCGGACGCGCTCAAGCGCTTTGTCGACGAAGAGGTCGGGCGGCGTGGTTACGGCACCAGCAGCGAGTATGTGCGCGAGTTGATTCGCAAGGATCAGCTTCGCCAGCAATTACGCGGTCTATTGTTGGCGGGAGCGGCATCGGCGCCGACCGTTCCCGCCGGTGCGAGCTACTTCGATGCGCTGCGTGAGCGCGTCAAAACGGCGCGTTCATGAAGCAAAAGCCCGTTATCCCCAGAACGCTTGCAAGGCAGGATGTGGATGCGGCGATTCACTTCTATCTGACAGATGCTGGCGAACGGGTTGCGACAGGCTTTATCGACGCGCTGGAAAAAGCTTACGCGCACATCAGCCGCCATCCCGCAAGCGGCTCGCCGCATTACGCGCATGAACTCGATTTGCCTGAACTGCGTATCTGGACGCTACCGCGTTATCCATATATCGTATTTTATGTTGAACGTGACGACCATATTGATGTCTGGCGCGTTCTGCATGAGATGCGAGACATTCCCCGCTGGCTCCATGAGGGTGACAAGAGTGTGCATTAAAAGAAGAGAAGCGGGGACAGGTTTTTTATACCTGTGCGCCTACGAAAACCGCCAACCCCGACAAACCCGCGCGCACCCCTTCCCGCCCTACGCCCTGGGAGCGCTGGCGGCACCAAAGGCGGGTTTGGCTCCGCACGAAAAATCTTAAAACCGCCGGCGAGGACGCCGGCGCTCCCAGCCACCCCTCGCCTCCCCTCGTCATTGCGAGGAGCGTAGCGACGCGGCAATCTCTTTGGTCAGCAAGATTGCCGCGTCGCTACGCTCCTCGCAATGACGACAATCCATGTAGGTCGGGCATGGAACATGCCCGACCTACATGGCGGCAAAGCCGCCCCTGATCCCTGATTCCCGATGCCCGCAATTGACAGGCCAAGATATTGTGCATACAATAATTAAATGGAAATCGAATTCGACCCTGCGAAAGACGCGCTGAATCTCAAAAATCATGGTCTGTCACTGGCGCTGGCGGCGGAACTGGATTGGGATCACGCGGCTTATGAAGTGGATAACCGCTTTCACTACAACGAAATCCGCATCAACGCGACGGTCCCACTGGGCGACCGTCTTTACCACATTACCTTTACAGAGCGCGGGAAGACAATGCGCGTCATCAGCCTGCGTAAAGCAACCGACAAGGAGAAATCAAGCTATGTTCAGGAATACCGTTAAAACCCGCGATGGCAGGGTTTTTGAATTGAATGCGCCGGAAGAAGATGCCCGTATCACGGCGGCAGCCTGGGCTGATCCAGATGCGCGTCCCTATACTGACGAGGAATTGGAAGACGCCAAATCGCGCTTGCGCTTTGGTCGCCCGCCCATCGGACAACTCGGTAAATTGGTGGAAGAAGATGCCTTGCAGGCAAAGCTGCGCGGGCGACCCAAAGCGACGGTGACGAAGGAACGCATCACCATCCGCCTTTCTCCCGACGTGTTAGGCGCCTTCCGCGCCTCCGGCAACGGTTGGCAAACCCGTGTCGATGGAGCATTGCGGGAATGGCTGACAACGCATTCGCCTGCCCCGTAGGTCGGGCATGGAACATGCCCGACATTGAACGCTGAATCACATGACATCGCCCATTTGCCGAACAACCCCACCCCCGCCAAACCCGCGCATTCCTTTCCGCCCCGTCCAACGTCGGGCATAAAAAACATGCCCGACCTACGGGATTGTTCGTTAAATGTTTCGTCTGCCCCGACACTTGGCGGTCAGGGCGTGAAGAAGTATAGTCATGCCCTTGGTAAAATATCTAAAACACCGTCAACCAATGTCCGATGAACAAACCCTCCACTCTACTCCCCCCCCCCCCCAAAAAACCCGCGTATACCATCAATCTGCAAAATATACCCCTGTTGCGGGGGCTGGATGAGGAGACCCTGAAGCAGATGGTGGCCGCTTTGCAGATCAAGCAGGCGGGGCGGGGCTCCTTGATTCTGCATAAAGGTGGGGCGGGCGACTACCTGCTGTTTATGCTGGCGGGGCGGTTGCAGGTGGTCGATACCAATGAAGAAGGCAAAGAAGTCGGGCTTGCCTTTGTGTTGCCGGGCGATTATTTTGGTGAATTGTCCATTGTGGATGGCGCGCCGCGTTCCGCTTCGGTCATCGCCTGCGAGAATTCGTTGGTGGCGCTTTTGCCCAGGCGTCAGGCGCAGGAGTTGATTTACCATCATCCGCTGGTCGCCGAACGGGTGTTGCAACGGATGGCGGCGGCGGTACGCAAGGCTTCCAGCTATCGTGCCATTCTGGGCATACCCAATGCGTTTCAGCGGGTTTTCGCGCTTCTGCATGAACTGACGGAAATCGCGCCCGGCGGATTGTCCGTCATCAACAGAATACCCACGCAGCAAGAAATCTCCATCATGGTCAACACGAGCCGCGAAACGGTATCCAGAGCGTTGTCGACCCTGATTAAACGCGGCGTGGTGGAAAAAGATTTGCGCCGTCTGATTGTCCGCAAGCCGGAAGCCCTGCGCGAAGCCGCAATCGGCAAAAACCTGCTCGACCCGCCATGAAATCCGAGTCATCCCTGCCGCCCTCGCCCGCGTCCGCTTCTGAACTGGCGCCTCCGGCACGACTTTCCCAGTCGAAAGACGTGCGTTGGGTGCGGCTCGCCATTGCTTTTGTGACCTGCCTTCTGCTGCTCCTGCTGGATATGTCGCGTCCCGTGTTGATTCAACATTTTGACGAAAACATCCGCGATGCCTTTCTGCGCTCACTGGCGGATTCCGGTCAGGAAAACCGGGTTCTGGTCATCAACATTGACGACGAAAGCCTGCGACAGTTGGGCGACTGGCCTTGGCCGCGCAGCCGCATCGCCGATCTGGTCGAAATTCTGGTCATGGACTATCAGGCCAAAGCCGTTGGTCTGGACATCGTATTTCCCGAAGCCAGAGACAAAACCGGCGACGACCGCCTTGCCACACTGGCGCAATACGGACCGCTGGCGTTGGCGCAAGTCTTTGATTTCACCCCGCGCTTTCCGCAACTTCTTCAGGGCGAACTTGCGCCGCCCTCGCTGGAAGCCGGAAAAACACCCGGCGTCGCGGCTTTTGGCTATATCGCCAATCATGCCCGATTAAGCGAACAGGCGCGTTGCGTCGGCAATATCGGCTACATCCCCGCCTCAGACGGCGTACTGCGCCACACCCCGCTATTTGCGACCTACGAAGGCAACGCCTATCCGCAATTCGCGCTGACGCTGGTGTACTGCGCCACCGCCACCGACGCTGAAAAAACACCTGATCTCCCCCAACCGCAGGTGGGCGGGCAATGGCGCATCCCCTTTCGCTACGCAACAGACGCCTACACCGTTATTCCCGCCTCTGAAGTGCTCTCGCTTAACGCCCCGCATTCATTGATTGAAGGGCGCTATGTAATCATCGGCTCCTCCTCGTTAGGTCTGGGTGATCGGGTCAGCACCCCCTTGAACCCGCTGGTATCCGGCGTTTTCGTCCACGCGCAAAGCGCCTCCGCCCTGCTTGACCAGGCGGAGCGGGAAGATAACCCCTTCACCCGTCATGGTCGCGCGCTCCTGCTCGTCTATGCCGCCCTCTCCATTTTGTTCGCCGCCTATGGCGTCACGCGCCTGACCGCCTGGGCAGGCGCCTTGCTGCTGGTTGGCCTTGGTCTCTTCTGGCTGCTGCTCGCCTTTTTCGGCGTCGCGCATCAGTTGGAACACTCCATGACCGCGCCGCTCATTGGTTACTTTGTTCTGCTTCTGGTTCTCGTCCCCTACGAATGGCGGCAGAGCCAACAACAAAACCGGCGCGCGCTGGAAATGCTCTCTCACTACGTTGCCAGACCCGTACTCGACGAACTGATCCGTCAAAACCGGGCTTACAGCCTGGCGCCCACGCAACGTGAAATCACCGTGCTGGTTGCGGACATGGAAAGCTACACGCGCCTGATCTCGACCCTTGACCTTGAAGACGCCGCCCAACTCACCAAAGACTTTCTCGATTGCCTGACCCGTCCGATATTGGCCAACGGCGGCACACTGGACAAATACAATGGCGATGGTCTCGTCGCCTTCTGGGGCGCGCCGCTTGCCTGTGATGATCAGGCAGACCAGGCGGTAGACGCGGGCAAAGCCATTCTGCGCGAAATCGAACATTTCAATGTCACGTTAAAAGCCGCCGGATTCCCCGAAGTGCGCGCGCGGGTTGGCATAGAAAGCGGCCCCGCGCTGGTCGGCGACCTGGGCACCCCCTTTCGCAGCACCTACACCGCCGTAGGCGACTGCATCAACTTCGCCTCGCGTCTGGAAGCCGCCGCCAAAAACACCCCGGAATCCCTGATTATCGGCCCGACCGCGCAAGCGAAACTGCGTCGTCACACAACCCGTTCATTAGGCGAACTCATGCTGCGCGGCGTGAATGCCGCCATCGTGATTCACGCCCTTTCCGCACCGATAGGCCGGGCGCGCGAAGCATCCCCGCCCTTAGGCGATGTCAACGAAGATCAACCTGAAGTCGACAACAGCGCCCGGTAGAGTATGCTTGCCGCCCCGGTTTTCAACTGACCCCGCATGTTTTCAGAACCATTGCTGTGCCTGATCATCTGGCATTTTATTGCGGACATTCCACTGCAACCGCCTGTGCTGGCCGATGGAAAGCGCAAGCCCGGCCTTGCGGGCATTGCCATGCTGGGAACGCATGGCCTGATTCACGGCATTGGAACCGGTCTGATTCTGGGTTCCGTGTGGGTCGCCCTGGCAGAAACCCTGGTACACGCGCTGGTCGACTGGGGCAAATGTCGCAAATACTACGGTCTGATTCCCGACCAATGCGCCCACCTGAGCTTTCTCGTCTTGTGGTTCTTCATTTTCCAGACATCAGCCATGTAGGTCGGGCACGCTTCATGTGCCCGACATCAGGCGGTGCAAAAAGGGTCACGCGCATTTGCCCTGATAACGCCGATAGACCGACGAACGCCGAATGAATGGCGGGATATGACCAACCGCCAAACGCCCTGCATGTGAACCCATGCCCGACCTACGCCGCTCACGAGCCGCCCCTACAACTGCCACCTGACCTCTGATGCCTGAATTGATTGGCGCGTGAATAACGTCTAATATAGCCAGCTTTTCCAATCGGAACGGAATCGGACACATGAGCGCGCTCCGCACCCTTTGGGGCTGCCGTGGATTTATTCTGGGCAGCGTACAACGAGAATTCCAGTCCAGATACCGTAATTCCATGTTGGGAATGGTCTGGATGATCATCAATCCTCTGGCGATGATTACTGTCTACACCGTGATCTTCTCCCAGATCATGCGCGCGCGCCTGCCGTCGGTAGAAGGGCAGTTCGCCTACAGCATCTATCTGTGCGCGGGCATACTGACCTGGGGGCTGTTTACCGAGATTGTCACCCGATCCCAGAATGTTTTCATCGAAAACGCCAATCTGATCAAGAAGCTGAATTTCCCCCGTTCATGCCTTCCCGTCATCGTGATTTTGAGCGCGCTCCTCAATTTTGGCGTCATCTTTGCCATTTTCATCGTTTTTCTGCTGTTGTGCGGACAATTCCCTGGCTGGAACCTCTGGGCGCTCTTGCCGACGCTTGGCATCATGGTGTTTCTGGGGATTGGCTTAGGGATGGTGCTGGGCGTTTTCAACGTTTTTTTCCGCGATGTGGGGCAATGCTCCGGCATTGTCCTGACCTTCTGGTTTTGGAGTACCCCTCTGGTTTACCCTGCCAGCATTCTGCCGGAATCCGTGGCCAGGCTCATGCAATTCAATCCCATGGCGACCTTGACCGGCGTCTGTCAGCATCTTTTTCTCACCGGCAGCGTGCCCGATTTAACCCGCCTGTTGCCAGTGCTGGCGCTCGCCATTCTGCTCTGCATTTTCGGCTTTTATCTGTTCAGGCGGCACGTGGGCGAAATGGTGGATGAACTCTGATGGGCGCGATTACCGTCACGCAACTGGGCAAAGCCTACAAACAGTATCCTCGCCGCTGGTCGCGTCTGGCGGAATGGTTGCTGCCCGGCAAAAAACCGCGCCATACCTTGAAATGGGTGTTGCGGGACATCAGTTTTTCCGTGAACCCCGGCGAAGCGTTAGGCATTATCGGGTTAAATGGCGCGGGCAAAAGTACGCTCTTGAAAATCGTGACCGGAACCACCCGGCCAACGACAGGCTCCGTGCAAATGGCGGGGCGGGTTGCCGCGCTGCTCGAACTGGGCATGGGGTTTCACCCTGATTTTACCGGTCGTCAAAACGTCTTCATGGCCGGGCAGCTTCTGGGCTATCAGGTGGAAGAAATTGAGCGTCTGATGCCCGAAATCGAAGCCTTTGCCGAAATTGACGAATACATCGACCAGCCCGTTCGGGTCTATTCAAGCGGGATGCAAGTGCGGCTGGCGTTCAGTGTGGCGACGGCGATTCGCCCGGACATTCTGATCGTAGACGAAGCCCTCTCCGTTGGCGACGCCTATTTTCAGCACAAAAGTTTCGACCGGATCCGCCAGTTCCGTCAGCAAGGCACAACGTTGCTGATCGTCTCGCACGACAAACAGGCGATTCAATCCGTATGTGACCGCGCCATTCTGCTCAACGCGGGCAGCATTGCCATAGAAGGTGAGCCGGAAGCCGTGATGGACTACTACAACGCCATGCTCGCGGAACACCAGAATCAGCGCGTGCGGCAGATCACCACAGACTCTGGAAAAATCCAGACCATTTCAGGCACAGGCGAAGTCAGCTTGACGCGTGTACAACTCAAAAACGCGGAGGGGCAGGAAGTCGAAGCGATAGGCGTTGGCGAACCGGTCTGCTTGAGTGTTGTCGCAAGCTGTCAGGTCGACATCCCGGAACTGGTCGTAGGCTACATGATCAAAGACCGTCTTGGACAGCCCGTATTTGGCACCAACACCCATCACCTTGGGCAACCCCTGCGCGACCTGTCGGCGGGTAAAGTCGCTGAACTTGAATTTGAATTCAATGCCAATATCGGCCCCGGCACCTATTCCATTGCGGTTGCCCTGCATACCAGTGACACACATCTGCAAAAAAACTATGAATGGCGGGATCAGATGCTCGTTTTCAGCGTCATCAACCATCGTCAGCACACCTTTATCGGTTCGGCCTGGATTCCCCCCAAATTAAAATTTACGCACCAACCAATTTTTCCCCCCTAGGGGCACGGCACGCCGTGCCCGTACAGATGGGGGCGGATTCCCCCGTAGGGGCACGGCGTGCCGTGCCCCTGCGAATCCGGCAATCGAATACGCCATTCGATTGCCGGATTAATAACGTGTTTTGAAAGGGGATTCTCTCCCCTTCCAGAACAGTCGCCGAAACCCCGGTCGCAAGAAAGGGGGATGGCTCCCGCCGCATCGACGGGCGGAGTTTCAAACCGGAGTCAGTTTTACGATGCGTGACGATTTTTATCGAACATTTGAAGAAACCTATCGCGGCGGTCGCCAACTCATCAAAGATCGTCTGGCGGTCTATCTTCCATTTGTCGAACCCCTGCTGCTGACCCATCCCGCGGCATCGGCGATTGATCTGGGCTGCGGGCGCGGCGAGTGGCTGGAAATCCTGCGCGCCAAAGGCTTTTCACCCGTTGGCGTCGATCTGGACGCGGGCATGCTTGAGGCATGTCATGCGGCGGGGTTGGCAGTCCTTCATGACGACGCCTTAAAGGTTCTGGCGGCGTTACCCGATCAAAGTCAGACGCTGGTATCCGCCTTTCATGTGGTTGAACACCTTGAATTTGAGCTGCTCCAGACCCTGATTGCCCATGCCTTTCGGGTATTGAAACCGGGCGGGCTGCTCATCATGGAAACGCCGAACCCGGAAAATATCGTGGTCGGAACAACCGGGTTTTATACTGACCCGACCCACCAGCGACCGATTCCCCCCTTGTTGCTCACGTTTTTGACAGAATTCAACCGCTTTCACCGGGTGAAAACGCTTCGGCTGCAAGAGCCGCCATCGCTTCGGAGCCGTGAAGAACCGGGGCTGCTCGACGTCTTGGGCGGGGTGAGTCCCGACTACGCGGTCGTCGCGCAAAAAGAAGGGGATTCTGTCGTGATGGCGGCGCTGGATACGGCGTTTGCCCAAGAGTACGGCATATCGCTCGAATCGCTGGCATCCCGCTACGATCTGCAAATCAATACGCGGATGCACAAAATCAACGCGCGGATGAACCAATCAGAAAACCACATTCAGGAACAGATCCAAAACTTGCAGGAAAAAGTATCGCAACAGGAAACGGACGCCCGTTATTGGCATGAGCAAGCGCGTCACTGGCAAGAAGAGGCGGATCAACGCTACCAACAGATATTGCAGTTGCACAACAGCGCCTCGTGGCGTCTGACCCGCCCCCTGCGTGGATTGAAACGGGCGCTGTCCGGCGATTTTTCTCCTGCAAGGCAGGTCGCCGCCGCCGCGCAACGAAACATGAAAACGGGCTTGAAAACCCTGTTGCGGGCGAGCATCGCGTTTGTCATGCGACACCCCGCGTTAAAGCGCCATATCCAATCCCGCCCCCGCCTGTTTTCATGGCTGAAAGCGCAAGCCAGTACATTGGCGAGGTTCAGCGAGAACGCATCATCGGGATACGCGCACCCCGTATCCTCCGCCAGAGCGGAACAGATTTTCAGGTTTCTGCACACCGCGCGGCAACGCGGCAAAGACACGCAAGCCGCGCTTGCCCCGTTGCCGGTTCCCGCGTCCGAACCCCAAAAGCGTCCCCGCCTCGCCTACATTTCCCCCCTGCCGCCGGAAGAGAGCGGCATCAGTGACTACAGCGCGGAACTCCTGCCCGTTTTGAGCCGCTGGTACGAAATTGACGTTATTGTCCATCAGAAAGAAGTCAGGGAAGAAGCCAAAAAAACCGTCAGCGACCCCTGGATTCGGGCAAACTGCCCCGTCAGAAGTCTGGAATGGTTTCGCGGCCATGCCGAAGAATTTAACCGGGTGTTGTATCACTTTGGCAACTCACACTTTCACGCGCACATGTTTGACCTGCTGGACGAAATTCCCGGCGTGGTCGTATTGCATGATTTCTTCATTTCCGGGATTCAATCCTGTCGGGAAATTCTGGGCAGGGGCGCGCCCCACACCTGGATGCGGGCGCTCTATCACAGTCACGGCTATCCGGCGCTGTGCGCGAACCACCAAAACCAGAAGGCGGCCATCTGGAAATACCCGGCGAACCTGCCCGTTTTGCAAGCGGCGCTGGGGGTCATCGTGCACAGTGAATATGCGCGCCATCAGGCGGCGCGCTGGTATGAACCCGCAGAGCGCTGGGCAGTGTTGCCCCACCTGCGTGTCGCCGTCCAGAACGTGGATCGCGCCAGCGCGCGCCAGACGCTGGGAATCGCGCCCGAAGATTTTATGGTGTGCGCCTTTGGCAATCTGGGGCCGACCAAGCAAAACGAACGTCTGCTCAAAATCTGGCTGCAATCACCCCTCGCGCAAGACCCGCGCGCAAAACTCGTATTTGCAGGGGGCGGCGGTGACGAGCGACACATCAACCAGCGCATCAAAACCGCCGGGATGGAAGGGCGCGTCCGGGTAACAGGCTGGCTCTCGGCGCAAGATTTTCGCCACTACCTTGCGGCGGCGGACATCGGCGTGCAACTACGCACCCTGTCGCGGGGAGAAACATCGGGCACCGTACTCGACTGCATGAATTACAGTCTGCCCACCATCGCAAACGCCAACGGCAGCATGGCGGATTTAGACCCGGCTGCGGTCTGCCTGCTCCCCGACGAATTTGACGACCACGAACTCGCGGAAGCCTTGACCGCGCTCTGGCGAGACCCCGAACGCCGCCGGAAGATGGGGCAACATGCCCGTAAAATCGTCGAAACCCTGCACGACCCCGAACACTGCGCCCGGCTCTACGCAAAAGCCATAGAAAACCACTACCGGACATCTGAAAACAGCCGACTCCACAACCTGATCACCCAGATAAGCCACAACCTGCCGGAATCCGAAACGCAAGCGCTCGCCGTGACGCTGGCAGCGGATTTTCCGCCCACGCCCAGAAAACGCCGTCTTTTCGTCGACATCTCCGAACTGGTCACGGTCGATGTCAAAACCGGCATTCAGCGCGTCGTGCGCGCGATTTTACGGGAATGGCTGCGGCGCGAAGCGGGCGAATGGCAAGTGGAGCCGGTCTATGCCGCTCCGGGCGGCTATTGTTACGCGCGTCAATTTACCAGCCGTTTTCTTGGCATCTCCGGCGAATGGGCGGAAGACGCGCCCGTAGAAGCCTGGGCGGGCGACTGTTTCTTCGGGCTGGATTTGAACCCCGCCAGAATTGTCGAACAAAAAGCCGTGCTGGAACACTGGCATGACAGAGGCGTCGTCATTGGCTTTCTCGTCTACGATCTCCTTGCCATGTCGCATCCCGAATGTTTTGTCGCCGGCGCGGCGCAAAATCACCAACGCTGGCTTGAAACCATCTGCGCCTTTGACTTCTCGGTGTGTATCTCCAGAAGTGTTGCGGAAGAACTGCAACAATGGCTCGCTGCCTCGGAACAAATTATTCCGGTTCGCATTAGAAACGAAACGCGAAGACGAGCCGAAGACAGTGCTCTTGCACGGCAAGGCGAAGTCGACAAAGGTTCGTTTTTAATGCGAACCGGAATCAAACGGCAACGCCCTTATCACATCGGATGGTCGCATATCGGCGCCGATCTGGGCGCATCCGTTCCCACACGCGGCATTCCGCCCGATGGTGTCGAACAACTCCAGGCGTTGCGTGCCAGAGCGACTTTTCTCATGGTGGGGACACTGGAACCGCGTAAAGCCCACGGTGAAGTCCTTGCCGCCTTTGAAAAACTCTGGGCGGAAGGCAAAGACATCAACCTCGTAATGGTTGGCAAACAGGGCTGGATGGTCGATGCTCTGGCACAACACCTGAAAACCCGCATGGCAGAAGAAAAACGCCTGATCTGGCTCCAAGGCATCAGCGACGAATATCTGGATGCCGTCTACGCCGCCTCAACCTGCCTCATCGCCGCTTCATATGGCGAAGGCTTTGGTCTGCCCCTCATCGAAGCCGCCCGCCACAAACTCCCCGTGATTGCCAGAGACATCCCCGTGTTCCGCGAAGTAGCGGGGCAACACGCCTGCTACTTTACCGACAACCTGACGCACACCATAGAAACATGGTTGGCGCTTCACGCCGAAAACCAACACCCCAAATCCGACCAGATGCCCTGGCTAAGCTGGCAGGAAAGCGCCGAACGGTTGTGGGATCAGGTGACAGATGTCAGGCTGTAGGTTGGGTAAGCCGCAGGAAGAACCCGACATTGGCGATTCATCCCGCGCAACCTGCCAGATACCAGGCGGATGACCAGATTGTCGGATCAGTGTCGGGTTCAACTACGCTTACCCTACGAGAAACTACGCTTGCCGTCATTGCGAGGAGCGTAGCGACGCGGCAATCTCTTTGGTCGCCAAGATTGCCGCGTCGCTGCGCTCCTCGCTTTTGACGCAGGGATTTGTCATCAGTCTGGGCACGCCCTACCAAATGCTATCGTCGTGCGCCAGACGGTATATCCGATTGCCGGATTAATATATGGGTGTGCACACCCAAGCCAGCGCCGGAGAAACCCCACGCCGGAACCGTGTACAAACTGTGTGCACAGAAAACCAGAAAATACTTGTGAGAACGTAAGACACAAAGTATCTTGCACTTACATGCGATTCACTATCGGAGATTCACCATGCACACCGTAACCCTGTCCACGAAAGGACAACTCACCATCAACAGAAGCCTGATGGAATATATGGGCACAAAAGGCGGCGAAAAAATGAACCTGACGAAAACAGCAGACGGCGGGCTGAAAATTCTGCCCCAAAGAAGCAAAGGCAGTCTGATGGACTTGGCAGGTTCAATCCAGACCGACGTCCACTTGACAGACGACGAACTACAGCAATGCATCGAGGATTCCTATGCGGCAGCCGGTATGCAAGGGCTGGAAGCATGAACATTATCGTTGACACGAACATTCTTGTTCGCTTCCTGTTGACTTCTGAAAAAGGAACCGAACAACACAAAATCGCCACGCATTTTATTGATGAGGCAGACGAAATCATTGTGCCGACGCATGTATTTTGTGAACTTGTCTGGGTACTTGTGAACGGCTGTAAAGTGAAACCGGAAATCGTTTACACCGCATTGTCTGACTTTTTACAACGTGAAAACCTTGTTGTCCGCGAGGATGAGGTAGAAGCCGGGATGCACTTTCTCAAACAAGGCGGCGATTTTGCAGACGGCGTGATCGCGCACACAGGGCGCGGCATGACACGCGGCAGAGCAGTTTTTGTGTCATTCGACAGACGAGCAGTACGCATCTTGACCGAATGCGGCATTACCGCAATGATTCCACAGCTTTGAGACACTGTAACCGCTGACAGCGCCAAGCTGAACGAACAACTCCGATAAATCCTCGCGCCGCCTGATGTCGGGCACATGAATAAAGAACCCATGACCCTCACTGCCCCCCCCCGAAACGGTTTTTCGGCATATCGACCTGACATTGACGGGTTGCGGGCGTTCGCTGTTTTGGCCGTGATCGGGTATCACTATTTCCCGCAATGGATAAAAGGCGGATTTGTCGGCGTCGATATCTTCTTTGTCATTTCCGGTTTTTTGATTGGCGGTATTCTTCTGGATTCAATCCGGGAAGGCAGATTCAGCATACTGGAATTCTACAGCCGCCGCATCCGGCGTATTATCCCGGCATTGGTTCTGGTGATGGCGGCGACGCTGGCCTTTGGCTGGTTTGCCCTGTTGCCGGACGATTATCGGAGTTTGGGCAGGCACACCGCAGGCGGAGCGACTTTTGTTTCAAACCTGTTGCTCTGGCAAGAATCCGGTTATTTCGATGTGATTTCGGAGAGAAAACCGCTCCTGCATTTATGGAGTTTGGGCGTTGAAGAACAGTTTTATATTATATTTCCTGTTTTTTTATGGGCATTATGGCGCAAAAAATGGCGATTCATGACCTTTATTTTTGCGCTTCTGTTGATTTCTCTGGTCTGGAATCTTTCTGTTTATAAAAAGCAGGAAGTATTTGATTTCTATGTGCCCATGACCCGGTTTTGGGAATTGCTGGCAGGCAGCATGATTGCCGCCATTCAACGGTCGAATATCCCGCTGTTTTCCCGTATTTTTTTAAGGTGTGACGCTGGCGTGATAAAAATAATGCTGGAAGCGCCAACAATAAAAAACGACGGGCGTACCTTGCGGCATTGTCTTTCCATTCTGGGATTCCTGTTGCTGATCACAGCGGTTTTTGCAACCGGCATCCAGCATTTTCCCGGCAGCAAGGCATTATTGCCGGTATTGGGCGCGGTCTGCCTCATTGTTGCGGGGGGTGAAGGCTGGGGTAATCGCCTTCTGCTGGCCTGGCGTCCAATGGTATTTGTGGGGCTGATCAGCTACCCGCTTTATCTCTGGCACTGGCCGTTGATCGCCTATGCGCGCATCATTCACGGGGAAATGCCGGATCGTACATTCAGAATCGCGCTGATTGCCGTGGCGATTGTATTGGCAACCCTGACCTGGCTTTTGATTGAGCGGCCTGTTCGTTTCGGAAAACGTGGCAAAAACGTGAAGGCCGTCATTCTGATAGTTTTGCTATCCTTCATGGGGGGAAGCGGATGGATCGTGTATTCGCAAAATGGCCTGCCCAATCGGGATACGGTCGCGGGGATGGCAACGATTGTGAATGAGCTGCAAACGGCCAGTTATCAGGACGAGGCCTGTAAATGGCGTTATGGATTCAAAAACGCGGATGACTACTGTTTATATCGTGACGTGAATTCTGAAACAACCGTTGCCGTTGTGGGGGATAGTCACGCGCAATTTATTTTTGAGGGCATTGCTTCACGTAACGCGGAGCTGGGGGTGAATACGGTTTTGTTTGGTCGCATGGGCGAAGGGAATCCCGTAACCGGTCGAATTGCTGACGACGAATTTTCAGACAGGTTTTTTGCCGCGCTGCGGAACGATGTCAATATCCGCAAAGTGTTTATATCAACACGCGGATCAATATATGTTACCGGTATCAATAATACCACGGGGACGCATCCCAGGCATGGTGTGGAAGGATTCAGCAAAAAATTGCAATCCTCCGTGGATAAACTCACGCAGGCGGGAAAAGAAGTTTTTATCATCACGGAAAACCCGGAATTGCCAATCAGCATCCGGGATATTCTCCCCATACAGCCCCTGCGTCCGAGGCGTGAAATGATCCATATTTACAAAAAAGACGTGCTGGCGCGGCAGCGGGAATATCTGGAACTTTTGAAAGGAATCAAAGGGGCAAAAATGATCGACACGCTGGACGCATTCTGCCCGACGGATGAATGTCTGTTGCAAAACGAACAAGGTTTGCCCCTGTATTATGACGACAACCACCTCTCCATTCATGCCGGAGGCAAATTCCTGGTAGACCAGGTGTTGAACCCCTGGCTGCATGATCAGGGATCAGAGGTCAGGTGACAGGTATCAGGGGTGGCTTTGCCACCATGTAGGTCGGGCATGTTTTTTATGCCCGACATTGGGCGGGCGGGAAGGAATGCGCGGGTTCGGGGGATGCGGGTGAGTGTCGGGCATGTTCCATGCCCGACACTCACCCGCTACGCTTGACCATGATTCATCCTTCCAGTTCACGCAGTATTTCTCTGGCGCGGGCAATGCCGCAGCTTTGAATATTCTTGTCGCCGCCGCCTGAAAGACGTGAACTCAGGCGGCAACAGCGCATCCCGCGCTCTGCATTCGTTTTATGCGGGCAAGGGTAGTCGTCATGGCTTCGCGGGCAAGTTCGGTGTCGTAATGCGTTTGCAGGTTAAGCCAGCTCATGGCATCCGTACCGAAACAGGCGGCAAGGCGCAAGGCGGTATCCACGCTGATGCCGCGCTTGCCATGCACAATTTCATTGATGCGGCGCGGCGGCACATCGATGGCTTTCGCCAGCGCGTATTGCGTGAGACCAAGCGGCTCCATCCAGTCTTTTTGCAGAATTTCGCCGGGATGGGCAAGGGGAATTTCGCGGCTCATGGCAGGGCGCTCCGTTTAGTGGTCATCGACAATTTCAACGTCCCACGCGCTGCCCGCATCGAAGTGAAAGCACACGCGCCATTGATCGTTGATACGGATGCTCCCAGGGCGTAGGTCGGGCATGTTTTTTATGCCCGACGTTGGGCTAGAAAAATGTTTTCATGATGATTGAAATGACACCTGCCATTGTTGCGCCCGACATCCATTTGATCATTTTCATCTCGGCATTGAGTTCTGCCATTCTGATGTCGACTTTGCTTTCAAGTTCTTTCAAGTCGTGTTTTGTAGCGACCTCTGCGGTGGTCATGACATTTTTCAGGGCTTTGTTAATGGCTTCAGCTTGCTGTGTCTTGATGCCACTGGCTTCCAGATCTTTGACAAGCTGCAAGGTGTCGAAGGTAACGGCGGTCATGTTGTGGTTCTCCTGTGATAGATGAAGTCTAGCACATGGGTTGATATAGGGGCGGGAAGGAGTGCGGGGGGGTTCCTGGGAGCGCCGGCGGCACCAAAGGCGGGGTTGGTTGTGCGCGAAAAATCTTAAAATCGCCTTTGGTGCCGCCGGCGCTCCCAGGGCGGCGTAGGTCGGTATCAGGGATCAGAGGTCAGGTGACAGGTATCAGGGGCGGCTTTGCCGCCATGTAGGTCGGGCATGTTTTTTATGCCCGACGTTGGGCGGGCGGGAAGGAATGCGGGGATTTGACGGGGTTGTTCGGCAAATGGGCGATGTCATGTGGTTTGGCGTCCAATGTCGGGCATGTTCCATGCCCGACCTACGGGGGTACCGTCATTGCGAGGCGCGTAGCGACGCGGCAATCTTGCTGACCAAAGAGATTGCCGCGTCGCTCTGCTCCTCGCTTTTGACGAAGGGGGGAAGGGGTACGGGCGAAAAAAAACCCCTGGGAGCGCCGGCGTCCCCGCCGGCGGGTTTGGTTGTGCGCGAAAAATCTTAAAATCGCCGGCGGGGACGCCGGCGCTCCCAGGGCGGCGTGGGGCGAAAAAAAACCCCGCCTTGGCGGGGTTTTTGGGGGTTTGCTTTGCGATGTCGGGCGGGTTTTATGCCCGACCTACTTAGAACACGATTTGACCCAGGATGTCGGTTGCGGCGGCGGAACTGCCGTTTTCGATGACGCGACCTACGTCGACATAGCCGATGAGTTGGGCGGTGTCGCGGGCGTCAACGACGCCGACGAGATCAGTGTAGGCATCTGCCACAACGCCATTGACCGTCCACAATTCGACCTTGTACAGGGTCGCTTGATGGGGGTCGCTTGGGTCGCTCGGCGTCGAGCCATCCACATCATTCAACACATGGGTGAGGGTGATGTACTTGTCGCCCGTGTGGAATTCGACCAGATTACGTTGCGTAGAACCCAACGCGCTTGTCAGGTGGGTAGTCGGCAGGGCGATAGCACTGTCGTTCTGGCCTGCATCGTAGCCACCCACATCCCAGCTAGTGGCGTAGTGGTTGGCGGAGTCGTCCAGAACCGCCGCGCCCAGCCAGGTCGCGCCGTAGGCGGTGAAGTCGAGGGTGTCAATGCCCAGACCGGGATAGCGACCAGCGTCGGTCACAGTACCCGTAGAAGCATTTGGCAAATCTAACCCAGTGTCGGAAGTGACTACTGCAGTGGCACCACTCCAACCCGAATTGTAAGCGTTGACCGAAGTGAAGGTGATCGTTTGGCCACCAAGGCTGCCCGTCCAACTGACGCCCGTTTGCGCGGTGATCGCCGCTGCCAGCGCGTCAGCAATCGCCTGACCACCAGTTGTGATGTCGGAGCTGCCTACCCAGGTTGCTATAGCGTTGACGCTACTCCCGTTCGGAAGCGTGAAGGAGAAAGTCGATCCGCTGGTTGCCTGCTCCGACCCTCCTGTTCCCAAAACCGTCGTGAAGACGGCTTGTACGCCTGCTGACGTCGTATCCGATTCAAAGTTCACCACGGTGGTGACGCCGTTGTTGAAAGTGCCATCCCAGACGACGGTATCCGTGCCGTATTCGCCCGTGGAAAGTACCACCACGTTCTGGTCGGTAGAAGCGCCATTGATGTGGATGACGTTGGCGGTGGTGTGTTCGGAATTCACACCGATCTGATCAACGCTGCTATCCGTCGCAAAGGCGGAGCCGTAAGACTTGCTGTTGATCGCAGCCGTTGCCCATGAGGTGTAGCCATCCGCGGCGGCATTGGGACCGAAATCGTCGTCCGTGGCAGTTACGCCCGTCAGCGTGACGAAGGCTTTCGCACGGGCAGCCTGGAGTTCCGTATCCGTCCAGTTCGTAATCCAGGCCGGGCTATTGCCCAGCGCGGCGTTCCAGCCCGTGACATCGCTACTGGTGGGAACCGTGGTCGGGATGGCGAACTCAACTTGCAGGTCAGTCGCGTTAAGGTGCTCGCCATCGACCAGAGAGGTGACCACCAGCGTGTTGGCGGGGCCGTCGGTGGCGACGAGGAGTTTATTCAACACCGGGTCGTCATTGATGGCGGCCTTGATGGCCTGATTGATGTTCAGATCGGTGACGATGAACTTGTTGTTCGCCGCCGTGGGCACGTCAATCACAGAACTGATGAAAGTGCCATGCCCGTCAGGGGTGCTGCTGGTCGAAGCGGACACATCCTTGTACACCACACGCAGTTTCAGGCCATAAAGACTGGCTTCCGACGAGCTGCTGTAGTTATTAGCTCTGCCCACAACGTAGTCGGCGTTGTCGCCGCTCTTGAGGTTGTCGATGTTACGCTCGAGAATACCAGCTGTGGTTTGATCTGCCGTATTGAACACCCAGGTCGCTTTGGCGGTGAGGAGTGAGGCCCTATCCGCGGCGTTATCCGAATACAGGGTATCGTTACCGGAACCGAGTTTGGCATCCCAGTAACCGGAGCCCAGGAGGTTGATGGTGTCGTTACCGGTGCCACCGTCTACGAAGAGGTTGCTGTTCAGTTTACCGTTCGTATACCAGGCAGCTG
>BNUD01000045.1 GCA_025997095.1 Betaproteobacteria bacterium
TCATGTTCTTGCCGCCCTACAGTCCCGATCTCAATCCCATCGAACTGATGTGGTCAAAAATCAAGGCGATCCTGCGCAAACTCAAAGTACGTGCCAAAGCGCTTCTCGATGACGCTATTGCCTGTGCCTTTAACAACATCTCCCTATCCGACATCTCCGCCTGGTTCAAACATGATGGATATGCGCTATATTAAGTTAATTTGCTATAAATTGGTATCCAAACCTTCCAGAACAGACAAAGAAGAAACTGAAGCGCCGCTGTCAATCGTACTGCGCCCAGAAATCAGGGCAACCGCACGATAAGCGCCCGAAATCTGGCATGGAATGTGTTGGAGTGAGTTTTTTTGCGAGGTTCTCACATATATCCCGATCCTCAGCCCTGTTTTGCGCAGATATGGGTGAGCGACCGTATCGACCGGATTGAGGAGAAGCACCGCTTCATGGGACTCAAGAGTCTGGCGCTGGTTGAAGCGGTACGGGAGACAAGTGACAAAACCAGTACGGAACGTCGTTGTTTCCTGAGTTCCTTGTCGTCTGACGCAAAACTGATCGGACAGCGCATTCGCGCCCACTGGAGCATTGAGAACCATCTGCACCGGGTACTTGACATGGCATTCAATGAAGACCAATCCAGAGTACGAACGGGACATGCCGCTGAAAATTTCGCCCTCATCCGCCGCTTCTCATGACGACCAAGAAATTAGCGACAGGCCTTCAGGCCTGTCGGTCAAACACGTGTTTTGGAAGGGGTTTGCATCCTCTCCCAAAACGGTCGCCGAAACCCCGGCCGTAAGAAAGGGGTTTGGCTCCCATCTTTCTTACGGGCGGGGTTTCAACCGGAGTTAGTTTTACGATGAAACCCAACGCGTTCGCGCCACCCTGGGAGCGCCGGCGTCCTCGCCGGCGGTTTTAAGATTTTTCGCGCAGAACCAAACCCGTCGGCGGGGACGCCAGCGCTCCCAGCGATGTAGGTCGGGCATGGTTTCACATGCAGGACGTTTGGCGGTTGGCAACGAACAATGTCGGGCACATGAAGCGTGCCCGACCTACATGGCTACGCCCTCCCCCTCCGCGAATGCTGGTCAACCGCGTCAAAAGCGAGGAGCAGAGCGACGCGGCTTTTCTCTCATTGTTGTCAAGATTGCCGCGTCACTACGCGCCTCGCTTTTGACGGCGACGGTAAATCGGGCACGGCACACCGGGGCACGGCACGCCGTGCCCCTACGGGGAAATGGGCGGCAATGTCCGGGGGATGGGCGGATCACAGTAGGGGCACGGCGTGCCGTGCCCCGGTGTCCATGCCCTATCGCGGCGGGAAACTTTTTGCATGAAATCGACAAACCGCAATGCATCCGCGCCGGATGCCTGAAACAAAGTAGCGGGAGCATCCTGCTCCCGTGGGTTTGGAATGGGGAGCAGGATGCTCCCCCCACTTTACTGTCACCTGACCTCTGACCCCTGGATCGCCGCGTCGCTACGCGCCTCGCTTTTGACGATGCAGGGGCGCGCATATAGCGTCCGATGGTTCAGGGATGCCGGACGCTATATGCGCGCCCAATTAAAGCAGTTCACTTCAAAACAGCTTTAATTACGCGCCCAAGGACACAGCTCGCCGTCCACAGGGAGCGCCAAACGAATCCCCCTGAAATTATCGCCTTGCCGACAAATCCTTGCGAATACCATAAAATCAATCACATATTTCATGAATAACCGGGTTGTGCAGGGCAATCTCATGAATACCAAAGACATGCATTTATAGCGATGAAGCCGCTCTGCTCCCCTCGCCCCTGTACAGCCCCACAAGGGGAGAGGGGTGATTCAGGCGGCTTCGCTGCTACAAATACACGCTTTTAACATTCATGCGACTCCCCTGCCGCCCTGCCTGAATTTGCCGCTATGCTAAACTCCTCAGCCTCATTTTCAGCAGGTCTACCCGCATGTCCGGCAATACTTTTGGCGCTTTGTTTACAGTGACTTCCTTTGGCGAATCGCATGGCGCGGCGATTGGTTGCGTGGTGGATGGCTGTCCGCCGGGACTGGCGTTGTCCGAAGCCGATATTCAGGCGGAACTCGACCGGAGGAAGCCCGGCACTTCGCGCCACGTGACCCAACGCCGCGAGCCGGATACCGTGGAGATTCTTTCCGGCGTGTTCGAGGGGCGCACGACCGGCACGCCGATTGCGCTCCTGATTCGCAATCAGGATCAGCGCAGCAAGGATTATGGCAATCTCGCCAGCACCTTTCGCCCCGGTCATGCCGATTACGCGTATGTCCAGAAATACGGTTTCCGCGACCATCGCGGCGGCGGGCGTTCCAGCGCGCGCGAAACGGCGGTGCGCGTGGCGGCAGGGGCGATTGCGAGAAAATGGTTGCGCGAACGCTACGGCGTCAGCATTCGCGGCTGGATGAGCGCGCTAGGCGCCATTGACATTCCCTTTGTCAATGAAGCGGACATCGACGCCAATCCCTTCTTTGCGCCCAACGCGGGCAAGGTGGCGGAACTGGAAGCCTACATGGACGCCCTGCGAAAATCCGGCGATTCCATCGGCGCGAAAATTACCGTCACCGCCAAAGGCTTGCCGCCGGGTTGGGGCGAGCCGGTGTTTGACCGGCTGGATGCCGACATCGCCTACGCCATGATGGGCATCAACGCCGTCAAGGGCGTGGAAATTGGCGCGGGGTTTGCCAGCATCGCGCAAAAAGGCAGCGAACACGGCGACGAACTGACGCCCGCCGGATTTTTGAGCAACCACGCTGGCGGCATCGTCGGCGGCATTTCCACCGGACAGGAAATTGTGGCGCATCTCGCCATCAAGCCCACGTCCAGCATCAACCTGCCACGCCGTTCCATCGACCTCGACGGTCAGCCGCAAGAAGTTGCCACCCAAGGGCGGCACGACCCCTGCGTAGGCATCCGCGCCACGCCCATTGCCGAAGCGATGCTGGCGCTGGTACTCATCGACCACGCCCTGCGCCACCGCGCCCAATGCGGGGATGTGCGAGCGCCGCTGTCACCCATTTAATTCCGATTCGCATTAAAAACGATACTTTGTTGCATTCCGGACTGTTGCGGTCAAAAATTTACAGGGTGGCGGATGAGTCGCCCTTTTCCCCCGCGAGGGGAGAGATTCTTTTGGAATAATCAATCGCCGTGGGTATAAACAGCATGAATACCGGGATGCCGATTGTCTGGGCGATTACTTCCAGCGTGCCTACGGATACGTTGCGTTCGAGACGTTCAATCGAACCAATGTAGGTGCGATGCAGCTTGCACAGATCGGCAAATGTTTTCTGGGATAAACCATTGGCTTTGCGGAAATTGACAATGTGTTTTGCGAGAATTTCCATATTGGATATCTCAAGAAAAATGTCCTGATGGTCAGGGTGTGCATCACGTTCTTTTTGCATTACAGACTCCTTGTATGAGGATGGTGTCGAGTTATTTTTATTGCGTTTGTTCGCGGCTTGAAAATACATGTGGCATTACATGTTGTGGCGTCGGCATGTTTGCGCGGTTTGGGGGCGGCTGGTGCCCGTTAAAATGTCATCTGTCTTCTGATGTCTGACCCGGTACAAATTTCAACACATTGCCATTGATGCAATAGCGTTTTCCGGTCGGCGGCGGGCCGTCGTCGAAGACGTGTCCCAGGTGAATGCCGGAACTGGCGCTGCGGACTTCCGTGCGTGTCATGCCGTGGGTGTGATCGGGGTGCAGGGTGATGGCGCCTTCCACCGGATTGAAAAAACTTGGCCAGCCGGAGCCGCTTTCATATTTGCTGTCGGAGCGAAACAGCGGCGCGCCGGTGATGGGGTCGACGAATACGCCGGGGCGTTTTTCGTCCAGATGCGAGCCGGCGAAGGCGGGTTCCGTGCCTTGCTCGAAGGCGATGCGGCGAGCTTCTGGATCGAGGAGCCGATAACCCAGCCATTGCCAGAAACGTTCCTTGTCGCCGTTGTAGCCGGTGTAACGCGCGACTTCTTTGCCCTGCTCGAACAGCACGATGGTGGGTGTGGCGAACAGCGCCTTTTCCAGTTGCCAGACCGTTGTTTTGCTATGCGGCGCTTGCGGGGAGAGGCTGGTGGCGATGGGGACGGCGGCTCGCCAGTCGGGGAGAATTTCGGCGCGGAATTTTTTGCACCACAGGCAATCGTCGGCTTCAAAGACCACCAATTGACGCGGGAAATTGAGGCTGTCGGCATTCAAGGGCTGCGCCGATTGCGCCGCCGCTGCGATGGGTGTCGCCGCTTCCGTCGCGCCCGTCCTGGTTCCGGGGTACGCGACGCCCGTGCCGCCCAGACCGCAGTAGCCATCGGGATTTTTCAGCAAATAATCCTGATGGTTTTCTTCGGCGCGATTGTAGTTTTTCAGCGGCAGGATTTCCGTGGTGATGGCGGGATACTTCGCCGCCGTGAGCGCCTTCTGGTAAATGTCGCGGGTGCGCTCCGCCGCTTCTTTTTGGGCTGCGCTTTTGTAATAAACGGCGCTGCGGTAGTTGCTGCCGATGTCGTTGCCTTGGCGATTGCCTTGCGTGGGGTCGTGGTTTTCCCAGAAGCGAATCAGCACGTCTTCCAGACTGACTTGCAGGGGGTTAAAGCGCACGCGCACAACTTCGGCGTGGTTGCGGCGGCGGCTGTCGTTCGCTGCCCGCAACTTCTTTTCAGCGACAAGCACATCCTGATAGCCGACCCGCGCCGCGTCGCCACCGGCAAAGCCGCTTTCCACGTCCAGCACCCCGTCCAGTTCCGACATGCGCTTTTCCGCGCCCCAGAAGCAACCCATACCGAATACGATGTCTTCCATTGCTGTTTGCTCCGCCAATGCGCTGGTTCCAGATCCAAAGAGGTACGCTGCAAGCAGCGCGAAGATGCATTTTTTCATAAAAATTTTCAGAGAACCGATGCGAAAGTCAATCGGACGCCCCCATGCGCGGTATGAACGGCGTATGATAACGCAATTAACAGCCTGTTTTTTTATTGGGAGTCCATAATGAAAAAAGCAATTTTTGTCTGCGCCCTCATCCCCTTGTCGTTTGCCGTGTCTGCGTCCGCCGCGCCAGCGGGGAATCTTGAAGTGACGGAACTGGGGAAAATCAGCGGCGTTGCGCTCGCCTGTCGGCAGTCGACCACGATGGATCGCATCACGGAAGAGAAGGATAGAATCCTGCCCCAGACGACAGACACGACCTACGATGAAATTTTCAAGAACGCGTTGCAGCAAGGGCTGATTCAGCATCAAACAAGCAATGCCGCGTGTCCGGACGAGGCGGCGGTGAAACCCAGAGTCGACGAACTGTTCAAGCAACTGCGGCAAGCCTTGAGGAGATAAACAGTTTGCGTCGCCCATAAAAAACGGAGCCTCGCGGCTCCGTTTTGACTGATGACAAACCAACCTGGGAGCGCCGGCGTCCCCGTCGGCGGGTTTAGAGCAGATTAACTTAACCTGGCTCATATCCATTGCCATCGTGTAGGGGCGCGCATATAGCGTCCGTAGTTCCGTCTGCGCGGTCTCCACACGGACGCGCCCCTACGTAAAAACTGAAAGCGCACCAAGTTTGATTTGCGTATCAATTTGTTAATATGCTCTAAGATTTCTCGTGCGGAACCAAACCCGCCGGCGAGGACGCCGGCGCTCCCAGGCATTGAGTCAATAAACAGTTTGCATCATCCATAAAAAACGGAGCCTCGCGGCTCCGTTTGTTGTTGACCACCCTGCAAAATCAGCAGGAGTAATACAGGTCGAATTCCACCGGATGGGTGGTCATTCTGAGCTTGGTGACTTCTTCACCCTTCAGGGCGATGTAGGCGTCAATCCAGTCGTTGGAGAACACGCCGCCACGGGTCAGGAACTCGCGGTCTTTGTCCAGATAGGAGAGGGCTTCTTCCAGACTGGAACACACGGTTGGAATCTTCGCGTCTTCTTCCGGCGGCAGGTCGTACAGATTCTTGTCGGCGGAATCGCCGGGGTGAATCTTGTTCTGGATGCCGTCGATCCCCGCCATCAGCAACGCCGCAAAGCAGAGGTAGGGATTGGCGATGGGATCGGGAAAGCGCGTTTCGATGCGGCGTGCCTTGCCGGAAGAAACGAACGGCACGCGGATGGAGGCGGAACGGTTTTTGGCGGAGTAAGCCAGTTTCACCGGAGCTTCAAAGCCGGGCACCAGACGCTTGTAGGAGTTGGTGCCGGGGTTGGTGATGGCGTTCAAGGCGCGGGCGTGTTTGATGATGCCGCCGATGTAATACAGGGCGAGTTCCGACAGACCGGCGTAGCCGTTACCGTCAAACAGGTTCTTGCCATCTTTCCAGATGGACTGGTGCACGTGCATCCCGGAACCGTTGTCGCCCACGATGGGCTTGGGCATGAAGGTGGCGGTCTTGCCATATTGGTGCGCGACATTGTGCACCACGTACTTCAAGACCTGCGTCAAGTCGGCGCGACGCACCAGAGGCCCGAACTTGGTGCCGATTTCGTTTTGACCGGCGGTGGCGACTTCGTGGTGATGCACTTCAACTTCGACGCCGCATTCTTCCAGCGCCAGACACATGGCGGCGCGGATGTCGTTGAAGGAATCCACGGGCGGCACGGGGAAGTAGCCGCCCTTGACGGAAGGACGGTGCCCGATGTTGCCGCCGTCGATTTTTTCACCGGAAGCCCAGGCGGCTTCTTCGGAGAAAATTTTGACGGAAGAGCCGGAGATGTCCGTCTTCCATTCCACGGAATCAAAAATGAAAAATTCGGGTTCGGGACCGAAGTAGGCGGTATCGCCCAGACCGGAAGACTTCAAGTAGGCTTCGGCGCGGCGGGCGATGGAGCGCGGGTCGCGGTCGTAGCCACGCCCATCGGTGGGATCAACCACGTCGCAGGTGATGACCAGCGTGGTTTCATCAAAGAAGGGGTCGATAAAGGCGGTTTCGGGATCCGGTTTCAGGAGCATGTCGGAGGCTTGAATGCCCTTCCAGCCCGCGATGGAAGAACCGTCGAAAGCGTGTCCGTTTTCAAACTTGTCTTCATCCACGACCTTGGCGGGCACGCCAACGTGCTGCTCCTTGCCGCGTGTATCGGTAAAACGAAAATCGACGAACTTGACGTCGTTGTCCTTCATCAGCTTCAGAACGTCCTGAACGGTAGCCATATTTGCAAACTCTCCTAAACGGGAAACCGGCGCTGCCGGCGAATGAGAAAACGGTGACGAGAAGGTTAGCAGAAACCATGCCCAGGTCTTCCCGACGAACACGGCATTGTGCCACAAGGGAAGAAGGCGGGGCGAAGCATTTCTATAGCAATAAGTTCGCACCAAAAATGTGCAAAACCCCATGATGGGGCGCACCAAAATCGTGCGTTGGCGCGCTCACCGGAATTCTGTCCCCCAGGCAATCGCCTGTAGCGGCATTGCCGGGCGGTAGGGGCGCGCATATAGCGTCCGATGGTTCAGGGACGCCGGACGCTGTATGTACGCCCCTGCGGATTCCCCATTTCACACATCTTGGCGCAGGATGCTCCCGCTACTTTAGCCGCAGGGCGGCATCCAACAAACGGCACGCTCTTCGACCCCGCCCGCCTATCCCCCCCTCAAAACGACTTATTCACCATCAAAAAAAAGATCACCGTCACGGCGATGAATGCCGGATAGCCGAGCAGTTCCCAGGCGCGGGCGATGCGCCAGTATTGCGCGGGGAGCGGTTGCCTGGCGTCGCGCGAATGGCGGGCGATGTTGCGCAATTTGAGTTGCAGCCACACCACTGGCAGCCAGCAGACTCCGGAGAGGATAAAAAGGGCGAGCGAGGCGGCGATCCAGCCGGTCGTCAGCGTCCAGCCGCCTTGCTGCATCAGCCACCAACCGGAAAGCGGCTGAAAAATCACGGCGGGGGTGGTGAACCATGTATCGGCACGCACCACCAGTCGGCTGACTTCGGCAATCGCTTCCACGTTGCGGGTGCGGTTGATGAAAAACAGGTAAAAGGCGGTGCCAAAGCCCGTGCCGACCATGAGCACGGAAGAAAGGATGTGCAACCATTTGACGATCAGATAGGTGTTCATGCCTGGGTCTCCTCGGCATAAAGTTGAACCAGCAACGCCAGCACCGCCAGATTTTTGAGGATGGGCGCGAAGGGATGCAGCAGGAATTCCGGCAAACGCCAGACGATGAGCAGACTGTAGCCAACAATCAAAACCAGTTGCATGAGCCAGAGCCGCCGATGGGGTTTGACGAGGGTGAGCGCGCCCATGAGCGCATCCAGCCCGACCGCCGCCGCCAGCGTGATTTTTGCTGTTGTGCCCGTCAGTCCGAAGGGAAGCAACAAGGCGAGGCTTTCCTGTATGGGAAACAAGCCTGCGGAAACCAGCGCGGTCAGGAACCAGATCGTCGCCAGCGCTCCCAACAGCAACGGTCGCCGCCAGAGCGCCAGCGCATTCAGGCGCAAGGACGTTGCCGCTTCGGGCGGTGTGAATGCGGACGGTTCGCGTAGCGGTCGCCCCAGCAGCGCCGTCGCCGCTTTGGTGTCGCCGCAATTCCCCAACGCCAGCATCGTCCAGGTATCACGGCACAACAGGGAACGCCGGAAAAGTCCCGCCAGCCGCGCCGTCGCCGCCATGACGAAAGCGGGAATCGGCAGATGCGGCGCAGGCGGCAGCCCCATCAGTTTGCGATAGGTTTCCAGCCATTCGGCATAGGTCAGGGCGCGCGCGCCGGGAAAATCGACGACGCGACTGGCGGTTGTGGAGGGCGATTCCAGCGCTTTTTGCACCGCCTCGGTCACGTCTTCGACATGCACCGGCTGCACCTTGCCCACGCCAAGCGGGATGGAGAGCAGCGGCAAGCTGGCGAGCGCCATGAAAAACTGTGTCGACGCGCCCTCCTGGCCAAAAACCAGCGAGGGACGCAAAACCGTCGCGCCGCAGGGAAAACACGCCAGCAAAGCGGCATCGGCAGCCTGCTTGCTGCTCAAATAAGGCGTTGCGTCTGTCACGCCCAAGGCGGAAATTTGCACCACGCGCTGTACCCCCGCTTCGGCGCAGGCGCGAAACAGGGCGGCGGGGGCGAGGTGGTGGATGCGCGCAAAATCCCCCGCCTGCCGCTCGCGTAAAATGCCCACGGCGTTGATCACCGCATCCACGCCCTGCACGCGCGGCAGCCAGACTTCCGGTTGCACATCGCGCTGGCAGTCGATGGCGATGTCGTCTGGTTGGCGGGGATGATGCACGCCACGCAGCACACGATGTCCAGCCTCTTCAAGGCGGCGGGCAATGGCGCGACCGAGAAAACCGTCTGCGCCGCAAAGCAGGATGTTCATGATGAAAGACTCCTGATTAACGTTGGGGAATGTGGCACACGCCATCTTCGCAAGCGGGCGTGAGGCGCGCGAAAATGCCGCCGAAGCGACGAGAAAGCCACGTGCGGTTGCGGGCGAACCAGACATAGGCGAGTTCGGTCATCTGCTTAAAAATCGGCAGGCGTGTGGGCGCGACCAGCCAGCCCAAACCGACCGCAGCCAAAGACAGCCGGAACACTTCCGGGCCTTCGACCATGACGCCATCGGCGCGACGGGCGGCGATGCGCGCCAACAATGCTTCCTTGCTGCGCCCGTAAGGCGCAGGGTCAAAATCCGGCGCGGTGATGTCGACGAAGGTCAGCCGATGCTGCCCGTCACGGCGGCGCAGGTTTGCCACGTCGAAACGGCAGATGGCGCAACCACCGTCGTAGAGAAATTCCAGCGGGTAGATTTGCGCTTGCATTTTTTCATCCTTTCAATCTGTAATTTCTGTAATAACAGAAATTATTGCAGGTTAAAAAAGGCGGTAAAAAACCGCCCGCTTGCTCTCTTCCTTTGTGGGAGAGGGGTACAACGGTTCAGCACGAAACTACGCTTGCCGTCATTGCGAGGAGCAGAGCGACGTGGCAATCTCCCCATCGTTGCCCAGATTGCCGCGTCGCTCTGCTCCTCGCAATGACGCAGTTTCTCGTAGATTGGGTAAGCCGCAGGCGCAACCCGACATTTAATTCCGATTCGCATTAGAAACGATACTTTGTCGACTTCGCCTTGCCGTGCAATAGCACTGTCTGCGGCTCGTCTTCGCGTCTCGTTTCTAATGCGAACCGGAATAACGGTTCATCAAGCCCAACGGGGTCGGGCAAGCGATCCTTTGGGAGCGATGGCGTCCTCGCCGTCGTACGATGGCGAGGACGCCATCGCTCCCAGTACAACCATCGGGATGTGCCTGCGGCTTTCCCAACCTACGGGGCATTTATATGGAATTATGGGTAAACATCAGCCCACGAGAGCGAGGAAACCCAGTCCCTACTCCCCCCGTACAAAATTCCGAATCTTCGCGCCCATTTTCAGCAGCTTCATCAGCGTTTCCGGGTCTTGCCGCAGCATCTCGTCCGCCCAGGTTGTGAGCACCTGAATAAACTCCTGTGTTTCCCGGATGCGTTGCTGCGCGCCCGGCGTTTCTTGCGCCATGTCGGGGCTGCTCAGGCATTCGCCCAACACCGCCAGCGTCGGCTCCACCTCGCGCTGTTTGCGCCCTTCGACAATCAGCTTGAACAACTCCCAGACATCTTTGGAAGTTTCAAAATGATCGCGTCGGTCGCTCATCAGATGCGTGACTTTCACCAGCCGCCACGCCAGCAGTTCCTTCAAACTGTTGCTGACATTGGAACGTGCGACCGACAGGGTTTCCGCAATCTCGTCCGCCGCCAGCGGCGTTTCCGCCAGATAGAGCAAGGCATGAATCTGCGCCACGGTGCGATTGACGCCCCAACGCGCGCCCATCTCGCCCCAGTGCAGAATGAATCGTTCGGTTATGGGTGTGAGTTTCATGAACGGCAGTGTAGCAGTTCATTTGTTTCTGTCAAGACAGAAATTTGAGAAATTCAGGCGTCGCACTACTGCTTGCTTGCCGCCTGGACTTTTTCTCGCACCAGTTTCAGAAACGCTGCCTTTTGAGCCGGGGATGCAAAGGCTCTGTCCGGGATGATATATGCACTCGCCGTCGTGATGTAAATGGCAACAACGCCAAAGCGGGAAACTAATCGAATATACCGTCTGGCGCACGACGATGGCATTTGGTGGGGCGGGATCGAAGAGCGCGCCCAGACTGATGACAAACCCCCGCGTCAAAAGCTATGAGCGTAGCGACGCGGCAATCTTGGCGACCAAGAAGATTGCCGCGTCGCTGCGCTCCTCGCAATGACGGCAAGCGTAGTTTCTCGTTGGGTAAGCGTAATTGAACCCGACACTGATCCGTCAATCTGGTCATCCCTTCGATCTGTGCGCTTTATTCTTTCTTCGCCGCCAGCAAGGTATAAACCGTCGGTACGACAAAGAGGGTGAAAAAAGTCCCGAACAGCAGGCCACCCACGATGACCCAGCCGATTTGTTGGCGGGATTCCGCGCCCGCGCCGGTTGCGAGCGCCAGAGGAATTGCGCCCAAGACCATCGCGCCGGTGGTCATCAGGATGGGTCTCAAGCGCAGTTCTGCGGCTTCAATCACGGCCTGTTTCAGCGACCTGCCCTGCTCTTGCAACTGGTTGGCAAACTCCACAATCAGGATGCCGTGTTTGGTAATCAGACCGACCAGCGTCACCAGTCCAATCTGGCTGTACACATTCAAGGTGCCGCCAGTCACGTAGAGGGCTGCCAATGCGCCGGTCATGGAGAGGGGCACGGTGAGCATGATGATGAAGGGGTCGCGGAAGCTCTCGAATTGCGCCGCCAGCACGAGGTAGATGAACGCCAGCGCGAGCAGAAAGGTAATCGCCAGCGAGGATGAAGACTGGCGAAATTCCCGCGATTGTCCGTCGTAATCGACGGCGTAACCGGGTTGCAGGATGCGCCCGGCGGTGGCTTCCATGAAATTCAGGGCTTCGCCGACGGTGTAGCCGGGCGAGAGATTGGCAGTAATGGCGACGGCGCGGCGCTGCGCGAAGTGGTTGAGTTCGCGCGGGCTGACGGTTTCGTTGACCGAGAGCAGGTTGGCAAGCGGAATCATGTCGTTGTTCTTGCCGCGCACGTAGAGGTCGTTGATGTCATCCGGCGTGGTACGGTCGGCGTCTTCTATCTGCACGATCACTTCATATTGTTCGCCGTCGCGTTTGAAACGGGTGACGTTCCGACCGCCCAACATGGATTCCAGCGTGCGCCCCACGGTTTCTACCTGTACGCCCAAATCAGCCGCCCGTTCGCGGTCGACATGAACATTGAGTTCCGGCTTGTTCATGCGTAAATCAATTTCGATATTATTGAGTCCGGGATTTTTGCGAATTTCATTGACGAATTCATCCGCAACCCGCGCGATTTCCGCATAGCTCGCGCTGCTGACGATAATAAAATTGACGGGACGGGAATTACGGGCGCCCCCCAAAGAAGCGGGCAAGCGGGGAACAACGCGGATGCCGGGAATGGCATCAAAAAGCGGGCGCAATTCTTCGGCAATTTCCTGCGCGGAGCGTTTTCTTTCTTTCCAGTCGGAAAGCCGCGCAAATGCCATGCCGCCGTTGATGGTGGAATAACCGCCCACCTGCACGTTGTAACGTTCAATCTCCGGTATTTTGGCGTAAATCTCTGCAATCTGATGGGCGTAGGTATTCATGTATTCCAGCGTCGCGCCTTCCGGCCCGGTCATGGCGCCCATTACCGTGCCCCGGTCTTCGGTCGGGGAAAGCTCCGATTTCATGATGGTGAGCAAAAATACGCCCGTCGCCGCCACCATCAAAAAAAGCAGCATGATCATCCAGCGTCGCGTCAGGAAAAATTCAATGGCGCTCCGATAAGTCCGGGTAATTTTATCGAAGAAATTTTCGATGAGAATAAAGCCCCGATTATGCTTTTCTTCGTGTTTCAAAAGCTGCGAACACATCATGGGCGAGAGGGTCAGCGCCACAAAACCGGAAACAATCACCGCGCCCGCAAGGGTGAGCGCGAATTCAACAAAGAGCTTGCCGATACGCCCGGTCATGAAGGCGACGGGCGCATAAACCGCCGCCAGCGTAATGGTCATGGCCACCACGGCAAAACCGATTTCCTTTGCGCCTTTAACGGCGGCTTCAACCCGCGACATACCGCTTTCGATATGGCGGAAGATATTTTCAAGCACCACAATGGCATCATCGACCACCAGCCCGACCGCCAATACCAGCGCGAGAAGAGTCAAGGTATTGATGCTGAAACCCATCGCAAACATCAGGGTAAATACGCCAATCAGTGAAACGGGAATGGTCACCAGCGGAATCAGGGTCGCCCGGAAATTTCTGAGGAAGAAAAAGATAATCAGAATCACCAGCGCCACGGATTCAATAATCGTGGAAAACACCGCCTGAATGGAACGGTCAATAAAAACGGCGTTATCGTAGGAATACTCAAAAGACATGCCTTCGGGCAATTCATCGGCAATTCCGGGCAGTTCCGCTTTCAGGGCATTGGAAAGTTCCAGCGGATTGGCGGTGGATTGTTTAATCAGCCCCAGAGAGATTGCCGTTCTGCCCTTGAAAGTATCGCTGCTGCGCTCGGATTCAGCGCCAATTTCCACCCGTCCCAAATCACCCAGACGTACCGAATACGCATTCACCGTTTTGACCACAATCGCGGCAAATTCTTCCGGCTGCTGCAAATCGGTGTGCGCCACCACGGAAAACTCCCGTTTCGCGCTCTCGATGCGACCTGCGGGCAATTCCACATTCTGACGGCGCAGGGCGTCTTCCACATCCTGCACCGTAATCTGATATGCCGCCAGCCGCGCCCTGTCCAGCCAGATACGCATTGCATATTTGCGTTCGCCGCTGACCTGTACATCCGCCATGCCCGGCAGGGTTTGCAGCTTGGGTTTGATAATGCGATTGGCAAAATCGCTGATTTCCAGCGCCGAATGCCGGTCGGAAAAAAACGCCAGCCGGATGATGGGGTCCGCGTCCGCCTCCACCTTGGCAATCACCGGCTCATCCGCTTCCGTCGGCAGCCGCCCGCGCGCGCGCGAAACCCGGTCGCGCACATCGGAAGCGGCGGAATCCGGGTCGCGCTCGACCTTGAAGCGCACGGAAACCTGACTGCGCTCGGAACGGGAAGAGGAAGACAATACCTCGATGCCCTCAATCCCCGCCAGCGAACTTTCCAGCGGTTTGGTAATCTGCGACTCGACAATTTCCGCCGACGCCCCCCGATAGGTGGTGGAAACCGTGACAATCGGCTCGTCAATTTTGGGATACTCACGCACGGCAAGCCGCCCATAGGAAACAATGCCCAGGAGCATCACCACCAGCGACAGCACGGTGGCGAAAACGGGACGCTGGATGCAGATTTCGGAAATTTTCATGATGGGATACGCATGTCAGGCTTGTCGTTCATTCCCGCACCAACTGCTCATCGCGCAATTTCAGTTGCCCGGATTTCACCACGACATCGCCTGCCTGCAAGCCTTCCAGCACTTCCACCTGCCCGTCCCGGTGTTGTCCAAGACGCACGAACACGGTTTTTGCGCGCCCCTCCTGAATACGGAACACCGAGGGCTGGCTGCCGGTGACCACCGCTTCTTCGGGAATCGCCAGCGCTGCGGCGCGTTCGCCGAAGGTGAGCAGCACACGCACGAACATGCCTGGATGCAACCTGCCTTCCTGATTGGGCAGCAAGGCGCGGCAGGAGATGGAGCGTCCGCCCACGTCCACCAGAGGGTCAACCGCCGACAACCGCGCCAAAAACGCCTCGGCGGGCAGCGCGTCGGAGCGCACGTCCAGCGTTTGCCCGACATGCAGACGGTTCAGATGCGCTTCCGGCAGGCGGAAATCCACTTTCAGGGTCGCGGTGTCTTCCAGATTCACGAGGTCTTCGCCCTCTCTCACGTAATCCCCGACGCTCACATTGCGGATGCCCACCACGCCATCAAAAGGCGCGTGAATCCGCATCTTGGCAACTTTCGCCCGCGCCAATGCCACCGCCGCTTCCTGCACTTTCAGCGCGGCGCGGGTGTTGTCCAACGCCTGCTGGCTGATAAATTTTTTCTGAAACAGGTCTTCATTGCGACGCTGATTCGCCTGCGCCAACGCCAGATTCGCCTGCGCCTGCTGCAATTCCGCCGCCTGCACGCCCGCATCCAGCGCCAACAGCAACGCGCCGCGCTTGACCCGTTCGCCATCCTTGAAATAAATGCCTTCGATGCGCCCGGAAGTTTCGGGACGCAGCAACACGGATTCATTGGATTTCAGCGTGCCCACCGCCGACGCTTCCGCCGGAAAATGCACCCTCACCACCCGCGCCGTTTCCACGATGGTCGCATCTTTTACACGCACGTCACCGCTGTCTCCCAACGCATCCTGCGACGGCGCACGTTGCAGCCAGTAAGCCGCGCCAGAGAGCAAAAACAGCCCCGCCAACGCCAGCGCGACAATCCCGATGCGATGTTTTTTCATCCCCATGAACCCGACGCCCCCAAGCGTCACCCGTCTATGCAAAGCGCGATTGTCCCACATCAATAAATAAGCCTGTCTTGTTTTTCCAAATAACCTTATAGGCGAATGTGGGTAATCCTCAGCCTTTCCAATGGAGAGGGGGCAGGCGAAGCCTGGCGGGGTGGTTCGGTGCAAAGTGACTCATCTTTCGGTCGTTTATGCGCTTTCCGGAATTGAGATTTCATTGTTTCCGCAATGTCTCTCCAAAACAAATTGCAAAATCTTCAAAAATCAGCGGCTTCCCGTAACAACTACGACAAAAGCGAGGCGCGAAGCGATGCGGCAATCCAGGGATCAGGTGACAGAGGTCAGGTATCAGTACCTTCGGAGGCTTTGCCTCCCCTGATTACTCGTCACAACCGCAATGACGGCTTCCCGTAGGTCGGGCATGTTTTGTATGCCCGACATCAGGTATCAGAGGTCAGGTGACAGTCATCAGGGGCGGCTTTGCCGCCACAGGGCACGGCACGCCGTGCCCGAATGCTTGACACGGATTGTCGGCGCTACGCTTGCTGACAAGTTCGCCGTTGCTGGGAGCGCCGGCGGCACCAAAGGCGGGGTTGGTTCCGCACGAAAAATCTTAAAACCGCCGGCGGGGACGCCGGCGCTCCCAGGTGAAACCCGCCCCCACGGGATTGTCATCCGCCAAACGTCGGGCATGTTTTGTATGCCCGACATTGTTCGGCGCCGACCGAGAAGCGTCGGGCATGTAAAACCATGCCCGACCTACAACCCCGCGAATGCCGGGTAACCGCGTCAAAACGTAGGGGCACGGCGTGCCGTGCCCCTGGGAGCGACGGCGTCTCGCCGTCGCACGATGGCGTCCCCGCCATCGCTCCCGGCTTCCTCTCAACGCAACAACCGCCAGTTCAAAATTCGGCGGGTTGCGTCGCCGACGGGGAATTTGCCCAGTAGCTTGGTGTCGCCCTCCGTACCCGTTCCGACGATACCGATTTCCCCATCCGCGCCGTACACCAGTTGGGTCGAGGTGAGCAGGGCATCTACGTCAATGAAGGCGGAACCCAGCACACTTTTACCGGATTCGATGCCGACCGCGTAAACACGGCTCTTGCCGGAGAGGGCGGCGGCGTTGCAGCTTTCCGGGATGCCGGGCATGACGCCGGTCCAGGAAATCACGCCGGGCGCGGATGACATCGGTTTCCAGACGCGTTCTTTCGCGCCGTTCAAATCCCCGGTCATATCGTGATACCAGCCTTTGTCCGGTGTGCTGGCGAGTCCGGTCGTCAGGTTGGTCACCGCCGAGAGATTCGCGCGGGTGAGCGGGGTGGTATAGGAGGATTCCGTCGCGTATTGGCTGCCATCGCGGAGGGCGTACAGGGTTTGCACTTGCGCTCCGGTATTTTTGGTGATGTCGCTGTCTGCCAGAAACCGCCCCGTGCCCACAAAGACCCAGCGATGGTCGGGTTTGCCGTCTTTCGGGCGGGTGATGAAGGGGGCGACCGTGACGGGTTGCTTCTGACCGTTGCCGTTGGCAAGGGTTGCCAGCCTGTGCACGCCAACCGTCGTGCCGCTGGCGGGCAGTGCGAAACGCCAGACATTGCCATCCAAATCACCGCCATAGACCTCGGTCGCCGTATAGTCGCCGTAGATCGGGTAATAGGCGCTGATCTGGGCGAGTCCGCTACCTGCGGGCGTCTCCTTCTTTGTGATCTGCTTGCCCGTTGCGGCATTCACGATGTAAATGGCGCCCTTGCCGCTTGCGTTGTTGTAACCGGAAGAGAAGATCACCACCCAGCCCCACGCTTTTGTTTTGACAATCAGCGGTTCGCCGTAGGAAAAACCCATATCCGTATCCGTGAATTCCCACAACACTTTCCCGGCGGCGATGTCTTCCGAAGCGGTGATCGCAGGCGGATCGGTCACATCCAGCGCGTAAAACCCCTTGCCGCCCTTGCCCAGTCCGCCCACCAGAATCGTATGCCAATTTGATGGCGTCGCGGTGGTGTATGTTATGTTGCCGCTCCCGTTTGCGACCCGGTTAAAATCAACGTCGGCTGTCACGGGCGTGGCATCGACATAATAGTGGTGCGTGTAGTCCTTTCTGCTGAGCGCCAGCAAGCCATCATTTTGCGGGCTGGGCGGTGCGCTGGGGCCGTTGTAGAGGAAGGAGGGCACATAAGCCCAATGTTCCCTGCCGCCATTCGTGCCTTTTGCGTTGAGGGCATGGAGCATCCCGTCGTTGGCGGCGACATAGAGCATTTCCTGACGCGACTGCTTGAGGTTCTGGAAAGCGGCATAGCCCGGATTGACCGCGTCCAGATACTGGGCGTTGGGCGCGGCGACCAATACGGGCGTGGCGTTCACAATGTCGCCCAAAACATGACTGCGGGCGCGATAAATCGTGCCTTCATTGGCTCTGTTGCCGCGCAGATAGTTGAGTACGGCTTCGTTGTTGCCCAGCGCCGTTTTTTGCGCGGTGGTCAACTTCGCCCAGCGAAAAGGCACGGCAGCGCCGCCGACGCCTTGTTTGGTCACGATTTTTCGCTCGGTATTCCAGTTCTGGGCGTCGATTTTGGCAGACGCGTTCCAGGCGGTTGTCGTGTTGAGGCTGCCATCCGCCTTGAAACCATTAAACGCCAGCCCGGTGACTTCGCCCGACCAGTCCTTGGTATCGTAACTTGTCTTGTAAGCGTCATCGCCGCGCCCCTCATCTTCAATCACCGCGCCGGTACCGGTTTGCACGGTTGAGAGCACCGATACCTGATCGAAAATACTTTTCAGACCGGAAACCATATCCTTCGCATTGCTGCCAGTGTAAAAATTGTCTGGCAAAGGGTTGCTGCCCCCAAAAACATGAGTACGTCCCTGAGCGTTCCAGATATCAGTGCCCTTGTCGAAAACGCCATTGTTGTTAACATCCTTGAAACCACCGTATTTGGCAGCCAGCCAATACTGGTTCTTATGGGCATAGACTTGATTTTCAAGAACATCCACCCAGAAAAAATCCACGGTCACTTTTTGACCCGCAGGGATTTTGAGATCGGGGCGAATATTTCGGGTGTGCGCCCAATACATCATTCCCGCCATCATGAGGCCGCCCCTGTTTATACCAGGATATGTGGTATAGGGAATGGAATTGGGATTCGTCACATCATAGCCCCACTGCCAACTGGGCTCTGTCCAATCAGCGCCCCAGGGCTCACCGCCGACACCGGCGCCACCCTGCGCTTTTTCAAGCCTCACGACCTCTTCAGTCCATTTTTTGGGATCTTCACCACCCATCAGAGCCGTTAAATCTCCAAAATTATTTTCCGCGTGGGTATTTTTGTCGCCAATCCCCAGAATGACATTTTTCTGGCAGCCATTCAGGATGGGGTCTGTCCACTTGGTGATCACGGGAAAGCCATCTTTCAACTTGCTCGCATTCCACGCCGACTCACTATAAATATAGTTATAGTAACTCAACGTTGGCGATTTATGCCTCAGGTAACGCAAGGCTTCAGCGATCATTTCCGAAGGCTGGTCATTGGTCATATAACCCTCACTCGTAAACCCGAACTTGTTCAAATAATTGATCACCCCACTCCCCGTCACGCCACTGGCAGAGGCATCGGTGGAATCAGGGTTGGTCACGTAACGCCCGGTCATGGGATCCCATTCGTGATTCGTGTTGGTGTTGCCATCCCACGTGAGTTGACCGACATTTTTCATGCGGGCGCGCAATACGGCGCCGTCTCTCTGTACGGCATCGAAATCATTGCTGAGATAGCTGAAAACGCCAAAGCGTATTTTGGCCTGATACTCCTGAATCAGCCCTTCGGGTTTATAGGTGATGACCCCCGAACCGTTAGTGTAAGGCTTGCAGTTTGCTTCAAGATAATTTGCCCCCTTACGGTTATCACAAACGCGAACCGCCATTTCGTAGAGCGTATCTCCAATGTTGGCTTGAAGCCCCAGAGGCTCATTCCTCAGGTTTTTGTCGCGGCTCACCTTGTCGCCATAAGGAGTGGGAATCGTCCGGTTCCCCGAATTGCCAGTAGCGCCTTGATAAGCGACTTGCAAAACGGTCACGCCCTGACCAGCGGCTGTATTGGACGTTGAGACGCCATCCTTCAAACGGTAGCCTCCGGTTAATGCCATACGAAAGGTATCAATCCCTCTCATCAGCCCGTAATTGAGGGCATTGCCACTCCACCGACCTGAGCAGGTATGATTGGTGCCCGTAGCCATTGCTCCCGGTTCAAAATACCTCTCGCCACTGTTGTATTCATAACACTTCTTCGGGTCGAAATAGCCAATATATTCCTTCGCGGCATTGTACGAGGCATCACTATGGGCATACGTGATGGCCGTCGGAAATTCAACCGATGGCGTCAGCAGCAAATTCGCCGGGGGCTGCGTGCCAGTCGAAGTCGGCTGGTCAAACAGCGGAATGTCCGCCGCAAAAGCCAGCGGCAAGGCGATAAACCCGACCATCAAACACGCCATATGCCGCCACAGGCTTTTAGGTAGGGCGGTTTCTCCGAAACCGCCGGATGTTACATCCGGCACGCGGGATTGGGATTTCATTGTTTCCATGATGGTTCTCCAAAATAAAATTGCGAAATCTTCAAAAATCAGCGGCTTCTCGTCACAACTACTACGTCATTGCGAGGAGCGCAGCGACGCGGCAATCTTCCATCGCAGCCGAGATTGCCGCGTCGCTACGCTCCTCGCAATGACGGCAAGCGTTTGGGAGCGACGGCAGCACCAAAGGCGTACGATGGCGAGGACGCCATCGCTCCCGGCATTGGGGTTTCGTTATTTCCATGACGCATCTCCAAAACAAATTGCAAAATCTTCAAAAATCAGCGGTTTCTCGTCACAACTACTACGTCAAAAGCGAGGAGCGAAGCGACGCGGCAATCTTCCATCGCAGCCGAGATTGCCGCGTCGCTGCGCTCCTCGCTTTTGACGGCAAGCATCGTAGGGGGCACGGCACCCTGGGAGCGCCGGCGTCCCCGCCGGCGGTTTTAAGATTTTTCGTGCGGAACCAACCCCGCCTTTGATGCCGCCGGCGCTCCCAGGCGGCGGCATCAAAGGCGTACGATGGCGAGGACGCCATCGCTCCCGGGATTGCGTTATTTCCACCATCTCTCTCCAAAATAAATGACGGCAAACATCAGGGCGAGACGGCGATGGTGGCTTGAACATAGGCCACGACATTCTTTGGCCCATCCACACGCACCGTCACGCGCAGGGCGGGTTTGGGAAGTGATTTCAGCTCGCGTCCGCTCCCGCCCAGATCCGCCTCGGTGACATAGGTGCACTTCGAACTTTTCAACAAGCCCGCCTCCGTACACATGCGTTCAACCAGATACCGCACCCTCATTTCGTTGGTATTCATCTCCGATACGCTGGACGACGCTGTCCAGGCCGCGTCAAACGTGCTGGCATTCTTGATGACCAGCGGAACGCCCTGCTCATCGGTCGCCAGCATTCGCGCCGAATAATTCCGGTTGGCAAGGTCTACGCCCTTGTCGATGTAAGCCATGT
>BNUD01000046.1 GCA_025997095.1 Betaproteobacteria bacterium
CTGTAGAATGCGCGGCTCTTCGACGGAGGCGGTACTCAGCGCGAAACGCGATGGATAGCGAAGTTGGCGAAGAAAGCTCTTTAAAAACAGGATAACCGATAAGGTGTGGGTGCTTCTGAAGTGTTTCTGACATGGAAATGTTGGAGGTGCGGATTGGCATTCATGCTGTAGTAGAGGAATGCTTGCCTGGTTTTTGCTCAGAGATGGGTGGAGGCTGGGGGAGGATTCACGTCAGAGGAATGCGAGTTTGTTTGGATTGAACTGAAGAGTTTGATCCTGGCTCAGATTGAACGCTGGCGGCATGCCTTACACATGCAAGTCGAACGGCAGCACGGGTGCTTGCACCTGGTGGCGAGTGGCGAACGGGTGAGTAGAGCATCGGAACATGCCCAGATATGGGGGATAGCCCGGCGAAAGCCGGATTAATACCGCATAATGCCTGAGGGAGAAAGCGGGGGACTCGTAAGGGCCTCGCGTATTTGGAGTGGCCGATGTCGGATTAGCTGGTTGGTGGGGTAAAGGCCTACCAAGGCGACGATCCGTAGCGGGTCTGAGAGGACGATCCGCCACACTGGAACTGAGACACGGTCCAGACTCCTACGGGAGGCAGCAGTGGGGAATTTTGGACAATGGGGGCAACCCTGATCCAGCCATGCCGCGTGAGTGAAGAAGGCCTTCGGGTTGTAAAGCTCTTTCGGTGGGGAAGAAATGGTCGTGGTAAATAATCGCGATTGATGACGGTACCCAAATAAGAAGCACCGGCTAACTACGTGCCAGCAGCCGCGGTAATACGTAGGGTGCGAGCGTTAATCGGAATTACTGGGCGTAAAGGGTGCGCAGGCGGCCTTGTAAGACAAGCGTGAAATCCCTAGGCTCAACCTGGGAATGGCGCTAGTGACTGCAAAGCTGGAGTACGGCAGAGGGAGGTAGAATTCCACGTGTAGCAGTGAAATGCGTAGAGATGTGGAGGAATACCGATGGCGAAGGCAGCCTCCTGGGCTGATACTGACGCTCAAGCACGAAAGCGTGGGGAGCAAACAGGATTAGATACCCTGGTAGTCCACGCCCTAAACGATGTCAACTAGTTGTTGGCAGGGTAAAACCTGTAAGTAACGAAGCAAACGCGAGAAGTTGACCGCCTGGGGAGTACGGCCGCAAGGTTAAAACTCAAAGGAATTGACGGGGACCCGCACAAGCGGTGGATGATGTGGATTAATTCGATGCAACGCGAAAAACCTTACCTACCCTTGACATGTCCGAGATCTCTGAGAGATTGGGGAGTGCCGCAAGGAATCGGAACACAGGTGCTGCATGGCTGTCGTCAGCTCGTGTCGTGAGATGTTGGGTTAAGTCCCGCAACGAGCGCAACCCTTGTTGCTAATTGCCATCATTAAGTTGGGCACTTTAGCGAGACTGCCGGTGACAAACCGGAGGAAGGTGGGGATGACGTCAAGTCCTCATGGCCCTTATGGGTAGGGCTTCACACGTCATACAATGGTCGGTACAGAGGGAAGCGAAATTGCGAGATGGAGCGAATCCTTGAAAAGCCGATCGTAGTCCGGATTGGAGTCTGCAACTCGACTCCATGAAGTCGGAATCGCTAGTAATCGCGGATCAGCATGTCGCGGTGAATACGTTCCCGGGTCTTGTACACACCGCCCGTCACACCATGGGAGTGGGTTTCACCAGAAGCGGGCAGCCTAACCGCAAGGAGGGCGCTTGCCACGGTGGGATTCATGACTGGGGTGAAGTCGTAACAAGGTAGCCGTATCGGAAGGTGCGGCTGGATCACCTCCTTTCTAGAGAAGTGAAAGTAGTAAAAAGAGCGGAAGCGCTCACAACCTTATCGGTTATCGTTGCCAGGGATCGGGTGACAGGTGACAGGTGTCAGTAGTTAGGGCGGCGAAGCCGCCGAAAGTACTGTCGCCTGACACCTGCTACCTGGGTTGTTACCTGTCACCCGGGTCTGTAGCTCAGTCGGTTAGAGCATCGTCTTGATAAGGCGGGGGTCGTTGGTTCGATTCCAACCAGACCCACCACTTCAGGGATCAGGAGACGGGGATCAGGAATCAGTAAAGGTCGGGCGGCGCGAGCGCCGCTGGATGGGTGTTGATTCCTGATACCTGACCTTTGATACCTGAAAACGGGGGATTAGCTCAGCTGGGAGAGCACCTGCTTTGCAAGCAGGGGGTCGTCGGTTCGATCCCGTCATCCTCCACCACTTCAGGGATCAGAAGACGGGGATCAGGGATCAGAAGAGTTCAAAGGCAAGCCTTGAGGCTTGCCTTTGAACTTGGCGCAAGCTGAGGGAGAAACGCTCTTTAACAAAAAGGAAGAAGGAAAGGTTGCATACGGAAAGTGAGCCGGAAGGTGAGCTGGAAGTATGTAATGGAAAGTGATTGCATCTGACGAAAAGCTTAACAGCTAGGCTTTTTGTTGGCACAAATGTTGTACTGTAACGATTGCCCTGTTGAGACAAAAGGCGGCAGGGGTCAAGGTTATAGGATCAAGCAACGAAGTGCATGTGGTGGATGCCTTGGCGATCACAGGCGATGAAGGACGTGCAAGTCTGCGAAAAGCGTGGGGGAGTTGACAATGGAACATTGATCCCACGATGTCCGAATGGGGAAACCCGGCCCTTCATAGAGGGCTTTCGATGCGCGTAGCGCATCAAAAGCAAAAAAAGCGACAATGGAACATTCTGTGTCACGCGAGAATGGAACTTGGCTTTCGATGCGCGTAGCGCATCAAAAGCAAAAAAAGCGACAATGGAACATTCTGTGTCACGCGAGAATGGAACTTGGCTTTCGATGCGCGTAGCGCATCAAAAGCAAAAAGTGACAATGGAACATTCTGCGTCAAGTGACGATGGAGTGAGAGAGTCTTCTATGAAGGGTCATCCCTGACTGAATACATAGGTCAGAGGAAGCGAACCCGGTGAACTGAAACATCTAAGTAGCCGGAGGAAAAGAAATCAACCGAGATTCCCTGAGTAGTGGCGAGCGAAAGGGGAAGAGCCTGCAAGTGATAGCGCAAACATTAGGAGAGTGTTCTGGAAAGGACAGCCGTAGTGGGTGACAGCCCCGTATCCGAAAATGATTGTGTGGTACTGAGCTTGCGAGAAGTAGGGCGGGACACGAGAAATCCTGTCTGAAGATGGGGGGACCATCCTCCAAGGCTAAATACTCGTGATCGACCGATAGTGAACTAGTACCGTGAGGGAAAGGCGAAAAGAACCCCGGGAGGGGAGTGAAATAGAATCTGAAACCGCATGCATACAAACAGTGGGAGCCCCTCCTCCAAGCGCCTTTGGCGCTTTGGGGAGGGGGGGCAGGGATCGGGGATCAGGAATCAGGAATCAGTGAAGTTACGCGGCGCGAAGCGCCGCCAAACTAAAGCTGATGCCTGATACCTGACTTCTGATACCTGCCCCTCCTCCAAAAACCAAGGGTTTTTGGAGGAGGGGTGACTGCGTACCTTTTGTATAATGGGTCAGCGACTTACGTTTTGTTGCGAGCTTAACCGAATAGGGGAGGCGAAGCGAAAGCGAGTCTGATAAGGGCGTTGAGTAGCAAGGCGTAGACCCGAAACCGGATGATCTATCCATGGCCAGGCTGAAGGTGCCGTAACAGGTACTGGAGGGCCGAACCCACTAATGTTGAAAAATTAGGGGATGAGCTGTGGATAGGGGTGAAAGGCTAAACAAATCCGGATATAGCTGGTTCTCTCCGAAAGCTATTTAGGTAGCGCGTCATGTATCACTTCCGGGGGTAAAGCACTGTTATGGCTAGGGGGTCATCGCGACTTACCAACCCATGGCAAACTCTGAATACCGGAAAGTGCGAGCATGGCAGACAGACTGTGGGTGCTAACGTCCATGGTCAAGAGGGAAACAACCCAGACCGCCAGCTAAGGTCCCAAAGACATGGTTAAGTGGGAAACGAAGTGGGAAGGCCCAGACAGCTAGGAGGTTGGCTTAGAAGCAGCCATCCTTTAAAGAAAGCGTAATAGCTCACTAGTCGAGTCGTCCTGCGCGGAAGATGTAACGGGGCTCAAACCATGCACCGAAGCTGCGGATTCAGGGATCAGATGTCAGGGATCAGGTATCGGATGCCAGGGATCAGGGATCAAAACCTGATGCCGGAAATCAGGAGCAAGAAGTGAATATCAAGCGATTTGAAGACCTGGAAGTGTTTCAGCGAGCCTATAAGGTATCGTTGGCGCTCCACAAGGTGACGCTAAAGATGCCGCAGATAGAGCAATATGGACTTGCCGATCAAATTCGGCGGGCGAGTAAGTCTGTCTGTGCGAATCTTGCCGAAGGCTTTGGCAAACAAAGTCAATCGAAGGCGGAGTTCAAACGTTACCTCCTGATGGCAATGGGATCAGCCGACGAAATGCGCGTCTGGCTGAGATACTGTCTCGATCTTGGATACATCGAATCAGAGCAATGGACAATTTGGCGAAGCGAATACGAGCAAATCGCCAAAATGCTACAGGGATTACAGAAAGCGCTGAACCCGCGAAGCGGGGAAGGTGTTGATCCCTGATACCTGACCTCTGATCCCTGAATGGTAGGAGAGCGTTCTGTAGGCCGATGAAGGTGGATTGTCAAGTCTGCTGGAGGTATCAGAAGTGCGAATGCTGACATGAGTAGCGATAAAGCGGGTGAAAAGCCCGCTCGCCGAAAGCCCAAGGTTTCCTGCGCAACGTTCATCGGCGCAGGGTGAGTCGGCCCCTAAGGCGAGGCAGAAATGCGTAGTCGATGGGAAACAGGTTAATATTCCTGTACTCGAAATAAGTGCGATGTGGGGACGGAGAAAGTTAGGTCAGCCGCCTGTTGGAATAGGTGGTTTAAGCGTGTAGGCGTGCCCTGTAGGCAAATCCGCAGGGCTAAGCTGAGGCGTGATGACGAGGCGCTACGGCGCTGAAGTGACTGATACTCAGCTTCCAGGAAAAGCCACTAAGCTTCAGCTTGTTTTGAACCGTACCGCAAACCGACACAGGTGGGCAGGATGAGAATTCCAAGGCGCTTGAGAGAACTCAGGAGAAGGAACTCGGCAAATTAACACCGTAACTTCGGGAGAAGGTGTGCCCCGGTAGGTTGAAGTCCCTTGCGGATGGAGGCCGATGGGGTTGCAGTGAACTGGTGGCTGCGACTGTTTATTAAAAACACAGCACTCTGCAAACACGAAAGTGGACGTATAGGGTGTGACGCCTGCCCGGTGCCGGAAGGTTAAGTGATGAGGTGAGAGCTTCTGATCGAAGCCCCGGTAAACGGCGGCCGTAACTATAACGGTCCTAAGGTAGCGAAATTCCTTGTCGGGTAAGTTCCGACCTGCACGAATGGCGTAACGATGGCCACACTGTCTCCTCCTGAGACTCAGCGAAGTTGAAATGTTTGTGAAGATGCAATCTCCCCGCGGCAAGACGGAAAGACCCCATGAACCTTTACTGTAGCTTTGCATTGGACTTTGAACCGATCTGTGTAGGATAGGTGGGAGGCTTTGAAGCGGGAACGCCAGTTCTCGTGGAGCCGACGTTGAAATACCACCCTGGTTTGTTTGAGGTTCTAACCATAACCTGTGAATCCAGGTTTGGGACCGTGCATGGTGGGCAGTTTGACTGGGGCGGTCTCCTCCCAAAAGGTAACGGAGGAGTACGAAGGTACGCTAGGCTCGGTCGGACATCGAGCTATTAGTGCAATGGCATAAGCGTGCTTGACTGCGAGACAGACAAGTCGAGCAGGTACGAAAGTAGGTCATAGTGATCCGGTGGTTCTGAATGGAAGGGCCATCGCTCAACGGATAAAAGGTACTCTGGGGATAACAGGCTGATACCGCCCAAGAGTTCATATCGACGGCGGTGTTTGGCACCTCGATGTCGGCTCATCACATCCTGGGGCTGTAGCCGGTCCCAAGGGTATGGCTGTTCGCCATTTAAAGTGGTACGCGAGCTGGGTTTAAAACGTCGTGAGACAGTTTGGTCCCTATCTGCCGTGGGCGCTGGAGATTTGAGGGGGGCTGCTCCTAGTACGAGAGGACCGGAGTGGACGAACCTCTGGTGTACCGGTTGTGACGCCAGTCGCATTGCCGGGTAGCTAAGTTCGGAAGAGATAACCGCTGAAAGCATCTAAGCGGGAAACTCGCCTCAAGATGAGATCTCCCTGGAGTCTGGCTCTATGCTTCTTTGGAGGTGGTGAAGAGGTTTGACGCGCGCGAAGCGCGCGGCAAAGCATTCTTTGACCGCCTCAAGAGAAGGGGGCATAGAGCCAGACTCCCTGTAGGGTCGTTGAAGACCACAACGTTGATAGGTCGGGTGTGGAAGCGCAGTAATGCGTTAAGCTAACCGATACTAATTGCCCGTGCGGCTTGATCCTATAACCTTGATTGGGTTCAGGAATCAGAAGTCAGGTGTCAGGGAACAGAGGGAAAACCTTTGTGACAAGACCCAAACCGATGAAACCGAAATCAGCAGTACAACGAAAGCAATCGCTTTCCAACCTTTCCAGAATCCTTCCTTTTTACGTTCGGTAGCAGCACGACCGAACGGTACAAGTTACGCCTGGCGTCCATAGCCTCCCGGAACCACCCCTTCCCATCCCGAACAGGACAGTGAAACAGGAGCGCGCCAATGATAGTGAGCACTCCGCTCGCGAAAGTAGGTCAACGCCAGGCTACCCACTCCAAAAACGCCCCTTCCTCTTACCGAGGTCGGGGCGTTTTTATTTTTAACGCATAAAAATATGCGGGCGAAAACCGTACCGCTACGCTTCGTCGGGCTTATGCACAAAACGTGTGGATAACTTTGTGGATAGTCTGTCGTTAAGCGCACAAAATCCAGATAAAACAAGGGGGAGCTTACCCCGCCCAAAAAATGGGCTGTTTTATAAAACCCCATAAAATCAAATAGATGGCAAGATTTATGGTGTCCAGCGAAAATCATCGCTGCGCTCGAACACATGTTGAGGCGCTCTGTGGAGTAAACTGCGCGCCCATGTCAAGTCTTTCCTCTTTTGTTACCTCTGCCGAAGCCGTTTTGAGCGTCAGCGAACTGAATCGTGCCGTGCGCGGCGAGTTGGAAGCGCGCTTCCCGCTGTTCTGGGTTGCGGGAGAAATTTCCAGCCTCACCCGCGCCGCTTCCGGTCATCTCTATTTCACCCTGAAAGACGCTCACGCGCAGGTGCGATGCGCGATTTGGCGCAACAAGGCGCAGTTGCTCGGCTTTCGTCCGGAAAACGGGCAAAAAGTCGAAGCGCGTGCGCTCGTCACCTTGTACGAGGCGCGCGGCGATTATCAGTTGAGTGTCGAAACCCTGCGTCTGGCGGGTCAAGGGCGGTTGTTCGAGCGTTTTCTGGAATTGAAGGCGAAGCTGGAAGCCGAAGGGCTGTTCCGACCGGAACTGAAACGCCCGCTCCCCGCATTTGTCCGGCGCATCGCCATTGTCACCAGTCCGCAAGCGGCAGCCTTGCAGGATGTGCTCGCCACGCTTGCCCGTCGCGCGCCGCATGTCGCGCTGACACTCTTTCCCACGCCCGTGCAGGGCGAAGGCGCGGGGCAGCGCATCGCGGCGGCGTTGGCGGCGGCCTCGGCTTCCGATCACGACGCCATCCTGCTCTGTCGGGGCGGTGGCAGCATGGAGGATTTGTGGGCGTTTAACGAAGAAGTCGTCGCGCGCGCCATTCGCGCCGCCCGCTGGCCTGTGGTGAGTGGCGTCGGACATGAAACCGATTTCAGCATCGCCGATTTTGTCGCCGACCTGCGCGCGCCGACGCCGACCGCCGCCGCCGAGCAGATTTGTGTGGATTGCCAGAGCTGGCTCGACCGCCTGAGCCATCTTTATCGCCGTATGAGTCGTCATCAGGGCAATCGTCTCGCGCAGTGGGCGCAACGCCTGGATCATCTCGCCGCCCGACTGCCTTCTCCCGCCCGACAACTGGCCACGCGGCGGGAACGTCTGGCGATGTTGACCAGGCGTCTGCACCATGCGTTTGCACACACTACGGCGCTGCGCCGCAAGCGACTGGAATCATCGGCTCAGGCGCTGCGTCAACTCGACCCGCAGGCGGTGCTGGCGCGCGGCTACGCCATCGCCTTTGGCGCAGACGGCAAGGCAGTGCGCGACGCGGCAGGTTTGCAAGCGAAAGACGCCCTGCGCGTAACCCTTGCCAGAGGCAGCGTAAGCGCTGAGGTCATCTCTGTGACGCGGGATTCCTGAACGCCAAAAAAAGGAACGCCGCTCGTTGCGGTATCTCTGCCTTCTTTGACCTGCATCAAATTCCATGTTGCGAGCTAGGGCATAATTCGCCGCAATTTCCACGTTGTGGAGAGGGGTTTTGATTGTTGATTGTTTCTCTGTTGGGGTTGGGGTGCGTACTTTCAAGTGACGCACCCTTTTTTTGTCTGCGGATGCTGCAATGCCGCATAAACACGCGCGCTTGAACATGCGCGTGTTGATTCTGGAAAAGTCTGGTTATCTGGATTAGTTGACCTAGGTCAACTAATCTTTCCTGTGCATCCAATAGCATCCCGCACCATGCTCCGCCAAAGGTTTTGGGGTGACGGCGCAAACGTTTTTTTTATCAATGAGAGGTGGGTTCATGTCGGAAACGCAAACCACATACAACTATAAGGTCGTACGGCAATTCGCCGTGATGACCGTCATTTGGGCCATCGTCGGCATGCTGGTCGGTGTCGTGATTGCTGCCCAACTGGTCTGGCCGGAGCTGAATCTGGCTCCCTGGCTGTCTTATGGTCGTCTACGCCCACTGCATACCAATGCAGTGATCTTCGCATTCGGCGGCTGTGCGCTGTTCGCTACGTCGTACTATGCCGTTCAGCGTACCAGTCATGCACGGATTTTCTGTGACTGGCTGGCGGCCTTCACTTTCTGGGGGTGGCAACTGGTTATCCTGCTGGCGGCGCTGTCCCTGCCACTGGGTTTCACCACCGGCAAGGAATACGCCGAACTGGAATGGCCAATCGACATCCTGATCACTCTGGTCTGGGTGGCTTACGCCGTGGTGTTCTTCGGTACGATTGCCAAGCGCAAAGTGCCGCACATCTATGTTGCCAACTGGTTCTTCGGTGCCATGATCATTGCGGTCGCCCTGCTGCATCTGGGTAACAGCGCGGAAATTCCGGTCTTTGCCGAAGGTTGGCTGACGCCGAGATCCTTCTCCGCCTATGCCGGGGTGCAGGACGCCATGATTCAATGGTGGTACGGTCACAACGCGGTGGGCTTCTTCCTGACCGCAGGCTTTCTGGGCATCATGTACTACTTCGTGCCGAAGCAGGCCGGACGTCCGGTATATTCCTACCGTCTGTCCGTGGTGCACTTCTGGGCGTTGATCTTCACCTACATGTGGGCGGGTCCTCACCATCTGCACTACACTGCGTTGCCTGACTGGACGCAATCCATCGGCATGTTGTTCTCGCTGATTCTGCTGGCGCCCTCCTGGGGCGGCATGATCAACGGCATCATGACCCTGTCCGGCGCGTGGCACAAACTGCGTGACGATCCCATCCTGAAATTCCTCATCACCTCCTTGTCCTTCTACGGCATGTCGACCTTTGAAGGTCCGATGATGTCCATCAAGTCGGTCAATGCCCTGTCGCACTACACTGACTGGACAGTCGGTCACGTGCACTCCGGCGCTCTGGGTTGGGTGGCGATGGTTTCCGTCGGCGCGCTCTACTACCTGCTGCCCCGCCTCTTTGGTCGTCAGCAAATGTACAGCGTCAAGCTGATCACGGTGCACTTCTGGGTGGCGACCATCGGGATCGTGCTCTACGTCGCTTCCATGTGGATTGCCGGTGTGATGCAAGGTCTGATGTGGCGCGCATCCAATTCCGACGGTACGCTGGCTTATACCTTTGCGGAATCGGTCAAAGCTACTTATCCGTACTGGACGGTTCGTCTGGTGGGCGGCACCTTGTTCCTGGTTGGTATGCTCATCATGGCCTACAACATGTTCAAGACGATCGCGGTTGGCAGGGCTGAAGATGCGCCTGTGCTCATCCCGGCCGCTCAACACGCTTAAAACGGAGGTCACTGATAATGAGTCAGGAAAAAATTGAAAAGAATGTCGGTCTTTTGATCGTCTGCACATTGCTGGCGGTACTCTGGGGCGGTCTGGTGGAAATTCTGCCGCTGTTCTTCCAGGAATCCACCACCACGGCGACCTTGAAAGACGAGGCAGGCAATCAGCTTGATGTCAAACCATACGACGCGGTTGCTCTGGCAGGTCGTGAGGTGTTCATCCGCGAAGGCTGCTACAACTGCCACTCGCAGATGATTCGTCCCTTCCGTGCGGAGACCGAGCGTTATGGTCACTACTCCGTTGCTGCGGAATCGCGTTATGATCATCCGTTCCAATGGGGTTCCAAGCGTACCGGTCCCGATCTGGCGCGTGTTGGCGGTCGTTATTCCACCGAATGGCATCGCACGCACTTGAGAAATCCGCGTGATGTCGTGGTTGAATCCAACATGCCGGCTTACTCCTGGCTGAAAGACGCCAGGGCGAAAGACACGGTCGGCAGGAATATCGACGCCAAGCTGGCGGCGCTGACCTTGGTGGGCGTCCCTTACACGAAGGAAGATATCGACGGCGCCAAGGCGGCGATTGGTGATCTGACTGAAGAAGACGTGCTGATTGAGTACCTGCAAGGCTTGGGTACGCTGCTCTCGAACTTCAGGTAAGGCAGCCCTCCATGGATATCAACGACATTCGCGGTCTGCTTACCCCCATCATAGGGATTATTCTCTTCCTGGGGATCGTGATGTGGGCATACGGCAAGAAGAGCAAGCGGGGCTACGATGAAGCTGCCAACTTGCCGTTCGCGGATGATGATGATGACACGGCGTCGTTGAAAGCCGACGCCGCAGATCAAAGGAAAATGATATGAGCGATTTCACAAGTGAGTTCTGGAACTTCTACGTAGCCGGCATCGTACTGATTGCCATCATCGGCTGTGCAGTGTTCCTCTGGAGCCAGGGTGGGGCAACCTATACCATCGGCAAGACCACAGGTCATGCCTGGGATGAAACTCTGGAAGAGTACAACAATCCTCTGCCGAAATGGTGGAGCTGGCTGTTCTACATTACCGTGGTATTTTCACTGGGCTATCTGGTGTATTTCCCCGGTCTGGGTAAATTCCCCGGCATCGGTGGCTGGACATCCCACAATCAGTTGGAAGCCGAGAAGCAGGTGGCTCCAAACTTCGAGAAGTACCTGAGTGAGGACATCCCCGCGCTTGCGGCGAACAGCGCGGCGCTGGATTCGGGCAAACGCCTGTTCCAGACCTACTGTATCCAGTGTCACGCCACGGATGGCAAGGGGAACAATACCAAAGGTTTCCCGAACCTGACGGATAACGACTGGCTGTATGGCGGTGAGCCGACTCAGGTTGAGGAGAGCATCCGCGAAGGTCGAAATGGTGTCATGACGGCGCATGACTATCTGGAAACAACGGTCGGCGCGGGCACGATTACGGATTTGGCGAATTACGTCCGTTCGTTCACCCAATCCGATTTTGACCGCGCGAGCGCCAACAGAGGGCGTACAGCCTATGCGCGGGATGACGTGGATTGCAAGACCTGCCACGGCGTTGATTTGAAAGGCAGTCTGGCGCAGGGTGAAGACTACCGTGCCCTTGGCGCGCCGAATCTGACCGATGACGTCTGGCTGTATGGCAGTTCCCAGAAAACCGTTGAAGAGACGATTACCAAGGGGCGTGTGAACCAGATGCCAACCTGGGGCAAGTTCCTGGGTGAGGACAAGGTGCACCTCTTGGCGGCCTATGTCTACAGCTTGAGCCACAAGTAAAACGGGCACATCAAACGGAGCGGGCAACCGCTCCGTTTTTTTTGAAATTCTGATTTGCTGCCTTGCTGTTTCCGGGTAAAGCCTGAGTGAGCTTCCCGATGGATCGCCTGGGGAAAAGGCGTTGCTCTTTTGTTGGATGTTTTTTTCAGCGTGTCTTCCTGTAAAAGACACACCCTGAATAGATTATTTTATAATATGTATGTTTGAAATTTGATATATGCAAGCGTCTTCGTGTTTTGGGAGACGGACAAAAATGATAACCAACGGTGAGCAAAAAATGAGCGATCCCCACGAAAACAATACGCCAGACCCGGTCGCTGAAACCGGTACGCTTGGCTCCCTGTATGAAAAACATAAAACCATCTATGTCCGCACAGTCAAAGGTTGGTGGACAAGTTGGCGCTGGATTTTCGTCTGGGCGACGCAGATTCTGTTTTATGGTCTGCCCTGGGTGCAGTGGGGAGAGCGTCAGGCGGTGCTGTTTCATCTGGTGGAACGCAAGTTCTATCTCTTTGGTCTTGTGCTCTGGCCGCAGGATGCTTTTTATCTGGCGGTACTGCTGATTATTTCGGCTTACGCCCTGTTCCTGTTTACGGCGGTAGCCGGGCGTCTTTTTTGCGGATACGCCTGCCCGCAAACGGTTTATACCGAAATTTTCCTCTGGCTTGAAAAATGGCTCGAAGGCGAGCGTCCCGCCCGCATCAAGCTGGACAAGGCACCGATGAATGCCAGAAAATTACGCGTCAAGACCATCAAACATGCGCTCTGGCTGCTGATTTCTCTGTGGACGGGCTTCACGTTGGTCGGCTATTTCACCCCCATGCATGAACTGATCGCCAGCATCGGCACGTTCAATTTTGGCGGTTGGGAAATTTTCTGGATCTTCTTCTACGGCGGCTTTACCTATCTGATGGCGGGGTTTCTGCGCGAGCAACTCTGCAAATTTATGTGTCCCTACGCCCGGTTTCAATCGGCGATGTTTGACCCGGACACCCTGATTATCACCTACGATCCCAAGCGGGGCGAGCCGCGTGGCGCATTCAGGAAAAATGCGGATCGCGCGCAACAGGGCGATTGCGTCGATTGCAATATCTGCGTACAGGTCTGTCCGGTTGGCATCGACATTCGCAAAGGGCTGCAATACGAGTGCATCGGTTGCGGCGCGTGTATTGACGGGTGCGACGAGGTGATGGACAAGCTCGCCAAACCGCGTGGATTGGTGCGTTACACATCGGAAAACGCCCTGGCGGGCAAATATGGGCGTGGTGATTTCTGGAGCCATGTGCTTCGCCCGCGCATTCTGATTTATTCCGCGCTACTGACGCTGATCATCATTGCTGCGGGTTGGTCGCTTGTCACGCGTGTACCCTTGCGGACGGATGTCATTCGTGACCGTTCCGTGCTGGGGCGCGAAGTGAAAGGCGGTAAAATCGAAAACGTCTATACCCTGAAAGTGATGAATGTCTCCGAGCAGGCGCGGACTTTCGTCATCAGCGTTGGCGGGCAGGAGGGACTCGAACTGACTGAAAATACCCGCGTCGAAACAGGGGCAACGGAAAACCGGGAAGTCACGCTCAGCGTGCAGGCGCCGATTGGCGCGCTGTCGCAAGGGTCGCATCAAATTTTCTTCGATGTTGTCGCCGTGGATGATCCTGCGGTGGCTGTTCATGAAAAAACCACTTTTTTGATGCCATGAGGCGCTTGACATGAATGCAAACGTACTGGATACGCAACCCTGGTATAAAGAACCCTGGCCCTGGATTTTGATGGCGGGGCCTGCCATCGTCGTTGTGGCGGGCTTTTTGACCGCATGGCTGGCGTTCGTTTCCGACGACGGCGTCGTTGAGGATGATTACTACAAACAAGGTCTGGCGGTGCATCAGCAACTGTACCGCGACACGGTGGCGACAGAAAAAAAAGCCACAGCCCAGGTCATGGTGAGCGGTTTGGGCGTTCGGGTTTTTCTCGATATGGCGAATGCAGCCGATCTGCCCGCGCAACTGCAATTGCATTTCATCCATCCGACTCGTGACGGTCTGGATCAGGATATTGTCCTTACGAAAGAGGGGCAGACTTTTTACAGTGGCGCTCTGACGACGGAAGTCCACGGTCGCTGGCACGTATATCTTGAAGACCAGGATAAAACCTGGCGTCTGTTGGGGGACTGGCAGCCTGATGCTGGAACTCCCCTGCAACTCGCTGCTCAGGGAACCTCTGCAACAACCCCATGAAACTGCGGGTTCCCGCACTTGCTGTCTGACTTTTTGTTTTCGACTTGGAGGAAGTAAATTATGTGGAGTGAACTGCTTGGAACGACAACCGGTCAATTGAGTTTGGGCGTCATTGTGGGGGTCGTCATCATCGGAATTGTTATGGTGAGCTTCTATTCCAAAAAAATGGATGAAGATGCCCGTAACGCCAAAAAAGACTGAAGCGGCATACACGGTTTTAGTCTTGAGCAAGCCTTTCTGCCTGTAAAAAGGCGGAAAGGCTTTTTTATTGCGCTGCAATCATCGCCGTAATAATGAGAAAATCCCGGCTCTGGAACACGCGAGCGAAAAGCAGGACATGTCAGAATCAAAAAAACGCAAATGGCGATGGTGGAGCCTGGGGTTGGTCGGTGCCATTCTGTTGGTGGCGACGCTGGTCGCCCTCATTTTCAGCTTCGATGGCGAAGCACTGAAACAAAGCCTGATTGAACAGGTGCGCGTGCAAAAACAGCGGGAATTGCGGATTGACGGCGCGCTGCGCCTGAAACTGTTGCCGCGTCTGGCGGTGGAAATGCAGGCGGTCAGCCTTTCCAACCGCGATGGCAAGGGCGAATTCCTGCGTCTGGGGCGGGTGAGCGGCGCGTTGGAAATCCTGCCCCTGCTGACCGGAAAAATCGTCATCAACCGCATCGAAATCCGGGACTGGTCGCTACAAATCGAGCGCGATGCCGAAGGGCGCTACAACTTCGACGATCTGCTGGTGACATCGAAAGACGACAGCGCGCCGCTGGATTGGGAAGTGGAAAAACTGCTGCTGCTGGATGGCAACATTCATTGGCGTGATGCCATCAGCGACGCTGGCAACGAATGGGCGCTGGAGCAGGTCTATCTGCGCTCCGACCATCTGGGCAGACAGGCGCATGGTCGATTGGAAATGGGCGGCAATCTGCGCGATGGAAAAAAGGATACGCAAATCGGATTCGCGCTGGAAACCCTGTATCGTCTGGATGGCGCGGCGCAAACCCTGCAACTGGATCAGGCAAAACTGACCCTGAAAGGGCAGGGCTACGGCGTGGAGAAGGCGCGGCTGAATCTGTCGGCGCGTTATGTGCGTGGGGACGCGCGGCAAATGGCGCTCAACCTTGTGCAACTGCATGTGCAGGGCGAAGGCGAACGGCAAGGGGCAAGTCTGGCAGGCGCCTTTGATTTGAACGAATTGTACTGGCAGCGTGCGACCCTTCCCCAATTGAAAAAATTAAGCGCCAGCCTGAATTTCAAACAGGCGGCAAGCCAGACCTCAAATCGGGCAAGCGTGCGCCTCGCGCTCGACGAAATGGAACCCGTCGAACCCGCGCGTCACGCGCAACGCCTGAGTCTGGATTGGCAGGGCGAGTGGCAAAAGCAGGGTTTTAAGGGCGAAATCGTCATTCCCGTGAGCTTCGCGCAAGACGAAAAGGGCTTGCACCTGCGTGCCGACGCAGTGCAGGGACAGGCGCAGGCGGCAGCGGGCGCGACTTTTGCCAGGGCGCTGGACGTGCATCTGGACGGCAAGTTGGCATTCGATTGGGGGCTGGCGAATGAAGCGCAGGGAAATGGCGAATTGCATTTGACGCAGGACGACAGCAAGCTGGATGCGACATGGCAACTGCTGCACGGACAACCGCCCCGTCTCAACTTTCAGGTCAGCCTCAACCAGTTGAATCTGGATCAGTATTTGCGGGCTGACGGTGACGCTACGGATACGGCGACAGCGGCGCAGGCGTCAACACAGACGGCGATTCCCGACGTGAGCGCCGCCACCGGGAATGCAATGGAACTCGATGGCACACTGCGTGTGAGGCTGCTGCAATACAAAGGGCTACGGATGGAAAATCTGGACAGCCGTATCAGCCTGAAACAGGGCAAGCTGGAAATGATTGCCGAAACGTCGCCGAAATCTTCCGCGCCGCCTGCGTCTGCTAAACGGAAGCGTTAATGCAGGAACGCGTTTGTCCCCTTGCGTTGGCGCTGGCGTGCTCCCTGTTGGGGCATGGTGTGCTGCTGTTCGCCATGCCTTTGCTGCCGCCATCGGTGCAAACGCCCCGGCTGGCGGGCAGCATCGAAGTCAGCTTGCGTGCGGTCGAAGCGCCCGTTCCCGCATCCGCGCCGTCGTCGTTACCAGCGAAAAATTTGGATACGCCGGGCAAACTGCCGGGCATTCCAACGCCAAAACCGCCCAAGCCAACCAGAACCCCGCTTGCGTCGACGCCCACCATTCAAGCCACACCAACGCCCGCGCCGCTTGCAATCCCTGCTGCGGTCAATACAGAATCAAGCGAGCCGGAAGGCAATAACGCCGCGCCAGTCGCCGCCCTGCAAACATCGGCAACTGGTGCGGGCGACGCATCCCGGCAGGGGACGGCAGACCTTGAAGGCATGGACGACGCGCTTTTGGACTACAAAGTTGCCATCATGGGCGCAGCGCGCAAATTCAAGCGGTATCCGGCGTTAGCCAGAGCGCGCGGACATGAGGGACGGGTGGACGTTCGGCTGATTTGGCGTCCGGGGATGCGCGTGCCGCAAGTGGCATTGCATTCCGGCGCGGGGGATACGCTGTTGAACGAACAGGGCATCTCCATGTTGCGTCAGGCGGCAGAGCAGACGCCCCTGCCGCCCGCGCTGAACACGCGCGCTTTCAGCCTTGATCTGTCGGTGGAATTCAACCTGCAAGACGCAAACTAAACAAGATTAACCCCCGCTGGCGGCGATTGCCGGATCGCCTGATAGAGCACATCCATCACCTGCGGGCGGGGATAGGTGGCGCGCCAGGCGAGCACGACGCGGCGACCGGGGGCGGTCGGCGTGAAGGGGCGTATCGCCAGCAAAGGGTCTTGCGGCCAGGCGAGACAGGCGGAGCCGGGCACAACGGCAATGCCCGTGCCGCTGGCGACCATGTGGCGCATGGTTTCCAGCGAACTGCCTTCCATCGTCTGATTGAGGCTGCCGGGCACGGCGAGTTGCGGGCAGGCGGAAACCACCTGGTCGCGGAAACAGTTGCCTTGCCCCAGAATCAATAACTGGCTGGGGTCCAGTGTTTCCTTGTCGATTTGCTTTTGCGCCGCCAGCGGATGTTGCGCGGGCAGGGCGACGCAAAAATCCTCATCGTACAGCGGACGCGCGACCAGCCCCGGCTCGGCAAACGGCGTGGCGACGATGGCGGCGTCCAGTTCGCCGTTTTTCAGATATTCCGTCAGCCGGTGCGTGAAATTTTCTTGCAGATACAGCGGGATGCGCGGCGCGAGCGTGTGCAACGCGGGAATCAGGCGCGGCAGCAGGTAAGGCGCGATGGTATAAATCACGCCCAGCCGCAAGGGGCCGGTCAGCGGGTCTTTACCGATTTGCGCCAGTTCTTCCACGCGGGCGGCTTCCGAAAGCACTTTTTCCGCCTGCTTGCAAACATGCTCACCCACCAGCGTCAGGCGGATTTCGCCGGGCGTGCGCTCGAACAACAAGACTTCCAGGCGGTCTTCCAGTTTCTTCACCGCCACCGACAAGGTAGGCTGGCTGACATGGCAACGCTCGGCAGCGCGCCCGAAATGCCGTTCGCGCGCCAGCGCCACGATGTAGCGCAATTCGGTCAGCGTCATGCGGATTTTCTCCAAAGTTGTTCCAGATCAGCGGCGGCAAGCCAGCGCCAGCCGCCTTCCGGCAAGTCGGCGGGCAAAGCAAGCCCGCCCACGGCGACCCGACAGAGCGTTTCCACCCGGTTGCCAACCGCCGCCAACATGCGCTTGACCTGATGATAACGCCCTTCGGTGATGGTCAACAGCAGCGTGTGGGCATCGACGATTTCGGCAGCGACGGCAGCCACCGGATCAGGGTCGTCATTCAACAACACCCCGGAACAAAGCGTCGCGGCCTGTACCGCGTCAAGCGGATGCTTCACCCCGACGCGATAACGCTTTTCCACCTTGCGCCTGGGCGAAGACAGGGCATGAATCAGTTGCCCGTCATCGGTGATGATGAGTAGCCCCGTCGTATCCTCATCCAGCCGCCCGACGCTTTGCATATCCCGCGCCACGAACTGAAAAGGCAGCAAGGCGTAGATACCGGGGTGATGCCTGGGCTTGCGCGAGCATTCGTAACCTGCGGGCTTGTTGAAGAGGATGACGGCCTTGGCGAAACAAGGCCATTCCTGTCCATCCACATTGAAGCGCAAGCCCTCCGGATCGACTTCCCGAAACGGGTCGTCAATCACCTCGCCACCGATGGAAAAGCGCCCATCCCGCACCAGCGCGCGACAATACTTGCGGGCGCCAAAGCCCTGTTGTTGAAGCAGACGTTCAATTTGCATCCGGTGATGGTACATCAGGTGACAGAGGTCAGGTAACAGGTGACAGGGATTTGTGGAACACGGCGGCAAAGCCGCGCGAATCACCCTTCTCCCCAGCCCTCTCCCACAAGGGGAGAGGGAGTGAAAAAGGGAGTAGGGGCACGGCGCGCCGTGCCCGTACAGCCGTGCCCGTACAGCCGTGCCTCACGAAAAGCGGTATTGGTGATTTCATTAGCATTCATGCAATTGCCCTGGCGGGGGGAGGGCATCCTGCTCCCCTGCTTCGTCATTGCGAGGAGCAGAGCGACGCGGCAATCTTCCATCGCCACATGAATTGCCACGCCGCAAATCCCTGTCACCTGCTACCTGAATCCTGATCCCTGAAGTTGAAGCAGACGTTCGATTTGCATCCGCAGATGCTACATCAGGTATCAGGTAGCGAGGATTTATGGAACGGGCGATAATCAACGGCGGCAAAGCCGCCGCAAATTCCTGTCATCTGCTACCTGAATCCTGATCCCTGAAATGCGCTTCGAACATCTCATCCAAATCAACGACCTCAATAATCCCCTGCAAGAATTCCTGAATCGGGAACAGCTTTGGCAGGGCTTGTGGCAGCGCGTGGAGCAGCCGGAGATTTTTTTGCCGGGGCTGGATGGATGCCAGATTTCCATCGCCACATGAATTGCCACGCCGCAAATCCCTGTCACCTGCTACCTGAATCCTGATCCCTGAAGTTGAAGCAGACGTTCGATTTGCATCCGCAGATGCTACATCAGGTATCAGGTAGCGAGGATTTATGGAACGGGCGATAATCAACGGCGGCAAAGCCGCCGCAAATTCCTGTCATCTGCTACCTGAATCCTGATCCCTGAAATGCGCTTCGAACATCTCATCCAAATCAACGACCTCAATAATCCCCTGCAAGAATTCCTGAATCGGGAACAACTTTGGCAGGGCTTGTGGCAGCGCGTGGAGCAGCCGGAAATTTTTTTGCCGGGGCTGGATGGATGCCAGATTCTCGCACGCAGCGCGGAAGGCATCGAACGTCGTCTGGATTTCGGCAACACCCACATCCATGACCGGGTGACGTTTGTAGCGCAGGAATGGCTGCAATTTGCCATCGCATCGGGCGAAGCTCATGCGGGCGGCGTGTTGCGGATTACTCTGGAAGAACCCGAACCGCAAGCCTTGTTTCTGCGCTTCAACTACCAGACTACCTTGCAGCAGGAGGGCGAAAACGCCAAATACGCGGAATACGTCAAATCCGCCTACGTCGCGTCTGACCTTGATACGGTGCGGGTGATCCGGCTGTTGGTGAGCAAAGGGACAGAGGTGTAGATCGGTTTTGGGTAGGGCGGGATCTACGATTGTTTTCGTTTAAATGTAAAAAAGGCTAAAATTCCCCGAATTTCTTCCGGCAGGGCGGCAGCGCAGAAACCGCCTCACTTTTTTTCTATTTATGGAAGCAAAATAATCATGAAAAACCATGTAAATTCCCTTGACTTTTCCAAAACAGGCACAACAATTTTTGCAAGCAAGCAAGCAAGCAAGCAAGCAAGCAAGCAAGCAAGCAAGCAAGCAAGCAAGCAAGCAAGCAAGCAAGCAAGCAAGCAAGCAAGCAAGCAAGCAAGCAAGCAAGCATAGGTAGGGCGCGTTCTCCGAACGCGCCGGACGTTACATCCGGCGGTTTCGGAGAAACCGCCCTACCTT
>BNUD01000047.1 GCA_025997095.1 Betaproteobacteria bacterium
AGCACGCACTTGAATTCTGCTTGCATCTTTCTACTCCTCATGACCATACAAAAAATTTGATTTGCGAATCCTAGGCAGTTCCGTTCATCCTGTCAAGCACAAATTTTTTATATCAATAGACGACAATAACTTATAATCTTGCCGCCCATGAAAATAGCAAGCGTAGCGCGGACATCCGTAGCGTGGAAAAGCGAAGCGCCTTTTACCATTCGGCGGTTCATTGCGCACCATCGCTTATTTGTCGACTTTTGGGCACCTCGAATAACCCCTCCTCTGAAAATTCTGTGCCATAAGATTCAATCACTTATGTTCGGAAAAATCTAGAAATTGGTAGTTTTTCGAGGTGCCCTTTTGGCAGTGTTGCGCGAACACAGGTTTGATGGTGGAGTCGCGTGCCACAAAAATAACAACCGCCGCAAATTGGTTAGCGGCGCTTTTCGGGAGCGATGGCGTCCTCGCCATCGTGCGACGGCGAGCCGCCGTCGATCCCGGCGCATCAAAATGCGTCAAAGCGCGGAAAATGAGTCACTTTGCACCGAACCACCCCGTCAGGCTGCGCCTGCCACCCCTCCGATGGAGGGGAATGTGTTGCGGCTTTGTTTGAGCTGTTTTTTTCTTTGCAGGGGAATCGCGCCAAATACGAAAATACGCCAAACGAAGGCTGGGAAAATTCCCCTCCATTGGAGGGGGGGACGCCGGAAGGCGGACGGGGTGGTCGATTCTACGAGATGACCAACATTTGACGCGTAAGCCCTGCTGCCGCGCCCGATTGCTTGACATGGATAATGCTGCGCTCACCCCCCTACGCGCTACATGATGTCCGAGCTACACTTGCTTTCCCTTGTTAAGAATTTTGTGAATATTCAGAACAATTGCACTTGCTAAAATTGGTGCAACAACAAACAGCGTACCACCATAAAAAGCAAACCAGCTAGGTTTGAATATTGTGGCACCGATTTTTTGGAAGATGAAATTATCAGAAGGATTTGTGATAAACACAATTGAAAGGGATATAAAAAACACCACGAACATCGCCAAGCTTTTATAATCAAGGATACTCAGATTTTCCATATCCAAAGACTCTTCTTTCCATACAGAAAGAACCCACGAAGCCATTACCACAACAAAAGACACGGGGGCAAGCAACCAAAATGCCAAAGCACTTTTTGGGAAAGCTGAAAACATTATATTTCGCTGAATGAAATACGGCATAAAACTACTATCCGGCAGCACCATACCCCATAAATTATCTGGTATCATAAAAATACAGAAATTGACCAATATAATCGCCCCAACTATTTTTCGTAATAACCCAGAATGAATCATACAAGTGCCATTTCGAAGTTTGCCTCCAGTGAATATTGACCTTCTCACAATATTGCTCCCATTGTTCCAGAAATTTTACGAGATACTACCAGGGAGGTAGTCATCACAAGGTCAAGGATTCTATAAGACCTGCCTCAATTTTGTCAAACACATTTCATACTTGAGCAAGTAGCGCGGAACAACGAAGCGCCTTTTACCATTCGGCGGTTCATTGCGCACCATCGCTTATTTGTCGACTTTTGGCAGTGTTGCGCGAACACAGGTTTGATGGTGGAGTCGCGTGCCGCAAAAATAACAACCGCCGCAAATTGATTAGCGGCGCTTTTCGGGAGCGATGGCGTCCTCGCCATCGTGCGACGGCGAGCCGCCGTCGCTCCCGGCGCATCAAAATGCGTCAAAGCGCGGAAAATGAGTCACTTTGCACCGAACCACCCCGTCAGGCTGCGCCTGCCACCCCTCCAATGGAGGGGAATGTGTTGCGGCTTCGTTTAAGCTGTTTTTCTCTTTGCAGGGGAATCGCGTCAAACACGAAAATACGCCAAACGAAGGCTGGGAAAATTCCCCTCCATCGGAGGGGTGCCCCGCAGGGGTGGGGTGGTTGTTTCTACGTGATCACCTGAATTTGATGCGTAAGCCCGAATGCTTGACACGGATCACAGCAAGCGTATCCCCGGCGTATCAAGCGATCAATGCCCACGCCACACGTCGGCTGCGCCAGTGGTTATGCAAGAAACACAAGGTTCAGAGCACGGGGAAGCGTTACCCGGATCAATACCTCTGCGAAAGTTGGGGTTGATAGATGTGCGGAAAAGAACCCATAACCTTCCGTGGGCGAAAGCATGATTCTGTCCGAGAGCCGGATGCGGGAGACCCGCACGTCCGGTTCGATGAGCGGGATGTGGAAACGGAGTCATGGTTCAACTATTTGGGTACCGACAGACGAAAGGGTCGGAAACAGACATGTTGAACCTACAACTACCGCGCCACATCTCGACTCTACCCACCCAACGCGCTATCTGGTTGAGGTGACGCTTGCCAATCGCTTCTATTCAGAACCGTGGGTTTGGACAGATACGGTTTTCATCATTCCTGAAAACAACGAATGGAAAATCGACGATATTTATTTCGACAAGACAGAGCGCGTAGCTTGGGTAAGCGTAGCGCAACCCAACATTAACGGAACGCCTACGCCACCCATTCCCCAATCACCTTCTCCAGCCCGCTCCCCTGCCAATCCTTCAAAAACCGTTTGCGGTCGCGGCGGTGGGCGCGGCGGAAAGTGGCTTCGCAGCGGTGGACGCGCAGGGCGTCCAAGTCGATGAGCGCCCAGTGTCCTGCCGTATCGCTGTCTTTTGCGGGTTGTTCTTTGCGCTCCGAACACCAGATGAGGTTTTGTCCCTTCAGGTCGCTGTGGCTGATGCGTTCGCGCACGAGGTCGGTGAACAGCGTTCCAACGGCGGCGAGTTCTTCCGGCGCGATGGAATCCGGCTCGTCTGCCTTGCCCGCAAAGCGGGCGGCGAGGTCTTCGCCTGGCAGATATTCCATGACCAGATAGGCGACGCCGGTGAGCCAGAAACAGCGGCGTTCCAGAATGGCGAGCGGCTTGGCGGTGGCGATGTCCAGCGCCATGAGGCGGTTGCCTTCGCGCCATGAAGTCCAGGCGCGGCTGCGGCGCCAGAAGCGGGTGAGCCAGTGGCGAAAATTCTTGATGTTGTAACGCTTGACCACGACGCTGCGACCCGCGAGGTCTACTCTGGCGACGGTCGCCGCGCCGCCATCCTTGTAGATGTGCCCTGCCGCGATGTGGGCGTCGGGGTTTTGCAGGAGCGCGTCCAGCGCCTCCTGTTCATCCCGCCGCACGACACGCACGCCAAAAGCGCCTCGCCAGCCCATTTTTTTGGCGCTGAACAGGCTGCAATCACGCCCGATTTTTTTCATGAGGTCTTTTATACGCACGTTTCGATTTTGGGCGATGGTTTTATGCAGGTGGGGAAGTTGCGTCGGTAGAAAAGAAGGTTGTGAACCGGCGGCTTTCAGGTAGACCGTCAACCATTCTTCGAGATTGTCTTCCAGTCGGGGCGAGAGCTGCGCGAAAAAGACGCCCAGATTGTTCAACGCCTGAGGCGCGGAAAGTTGCTTGCCCGGTATTTCCGCGCGAATGCCGCCGCCATCCACCAGATACAGTTTTTCCTGCTGATACAAGAGGTTATCCAGATGCAAATCCTCTTGCCAAAGCCCTTGGGCGTGCAGTTTCGCCATCAGGCGCAGGGCGTCGGTCAGAATGCGCTGCATGGCGCGCGGATTTTCCGGTCGATTTTCATGTTTCTGCCAGCAGTCGCCCAGACTTTCGGCGTCTTCGAGAAATTCAAACAGGAGCCAGCCGCCCTGCCCATGCGCATAATCCGCCGTCAGTAGCGCGGGCGTGGGGATGTTTTGCTCCGCGAGCAGACGCGCGCCGCTTTGTTCGCGCTCAAAATGCCGCGCCGCTTTGTCGCCGACCAGAAGTTTCGCCAGCACGGTTTGCGTTTCGCCCGTGGCGGTGCGCCAGATGGCTTGCCCGACATAACGCCGCCCCGGCAGGGTACGCAGCAGGCTTAAAAACTGCACGCTGCCTGCGCCGGGCAGGAGAATATCGGCGGGCAGCGCCAGATCGCGTCCGGCGCCGGACAGGTCGGCAAGTTGCAGGGCGGGCGGTTGCGGCATTTAGCTGCCTGCCTTTTTCTGCCGCCGCGTTTGCAGCCATTCCCGCCATTGCGTGACTTCCGCGCTGTGTTGCGGCGCATCCAGATAGGTCGCCAGAAACAAGCCCACGTAGTCGTCATTTAATTCCGGGGCGTGGCGGATGAATTGTTCCAAATCCTTGACGCGGTCGCGGACCGGGCGCCACAGGCGACGGGTTTTTTCGAGGTCAATCAGACAGGCTTCAAAACCCCCGCCCTCATCGCCGCGCACGAAAATATGACGCGGATAAAAGCAGCAATGAATCAGCCCCGCCTGGTGCAGGCGGCGGGCAAGCAGGGCGCAGGCGATGAGGAGTTGTTGGCGGTCGCTTTCATGACATTGCGCCCAGTCATTCAACCAGCTTTCCAGATCGCGCCAGTCGGTAAGCGCGCGCGTGAGCAGCACGGCGCATTGCTGGCCTTCCTGTTCGCGCACAGCGAAAAAGGCGGCTTTTGTCGCCGGAACGCCACGCTCGGCGTAACGCTGGATATTGCGAAATTCGCGGCAAAAGGTGGGTTCTCCGAACGGGCGCACGAAGGAACGAGTGAGGTGGTTGGACTGGCGTTTCAGGTAATAACTTTGCTCCGGCAGATCAAGCCTGCACACGGAACTCCACCCGCCCCGGTCGACGTTGGGATCGTCTACCGGCGTCAGTTCCAATTCCCATAGCGCATCAAAATCCGCCAGTCCCGCCTGTTCCAGCAGGGGGCGGTCATGGGGGGCATAAAAGTCTTCTTTCATCATGCACAAACTCCGGTTAAAACGTCTCTCTTTCAGGGGGGCAGACTGATGCCCCCCCTCCCGCGTCATTGCGAGGAGCGCAGCGACGCGGCAATTCAGGGATCAGGTGGCAGATGTCAGTACTTTCTGGCGGCTTTGCCGCCCCTGATTGCTGACAAACCCGCCGTCTGTAGGTTGGGTAAGCAGCAGGAAGAACCCGACATTGGCGATTCATCGCGCGCAACCTGCCAGATACCGGGCGGATGACCAGATTGACGGATCAGTGTCGGGTTGCGCTTCGCTTACCCAACCTACAGGCGGCGGATTTGTCAGCAATCTGCTCTCCCTTTCAGGGAGATAATCGAGCACGGGAGAGGCGTAACCTCTTCCGTGCTGTGTCGCCCGGTCGTGGGCGTGGATTGAAACATGAGCATCACAATCTCCCTTCGTATTTCTGAAACCGCCGCAATAATCGCGCCGCCTTTTTTTCCAGCCAGCGCAGAAGCGCGGCTTCTTCGTGCAGGATGGCGCGTAGCGGCTTGTCAAAATAGGCGCGTAAAAAGCGGAGTTTATCGCGGCGGGTGAGACCGATGCCCTGGGCGGAAAAATAGAGGGCTGCCAAATCTTTATTGCGCCAGCGACGAGGCGTAGCGGCGCGGGTTTGGGCGCGATGCAGGTCGATGAGCGCCAAAACCGGGGGGCGGTTCTCAACTGCCTCGCGCAGCAAAAAATGACAAATATAGCAATCGCGGTGATTGACGCCCGCACGATGCATGGCGGCGACAGTTTTTGCAACGGCGGCAATCAGGGCGTGTTTGCGGGCGAAGGCGGGCGGCTCGGTCTGCCAGTTTTGCGTCAATGCTTCCAGATCAACGGCAGGGGCGATTTCTTCGGTGATGAGAAAGGACTGTTGTCGCGCAGGATTTTTCCCGCGTTCACCGAACGCCACCGCCGTCATGGTGGGCACCTTTGCGGCGTGCAGGCGTTGCAATGCCTGCCATTCCTGCCGCGCCCCCAAGACAGGGGATTTTCCGGTGATGAGGTTTTTGATGATCTCAAGCCAGCCGACGCCGTGGTGAATCTTGACGAAATAGGCGCGTCCGTCGACTTCGGTACGCAAGGTGCGCCGCCCCGGCATTTGGCGATAGACACGACCTTTTAGACGCGCGACTTCGGCAAATGGGTCTTTATCCCGCCAGAGTGATAAAAAGGGTTCGCGCAGTTCGAGCGTGTTCAATTCAAGCCGCCCGCAAAATGATGTCTGCCGCATATTCGGGCAGCGAGTACAAATCCGCCGTTTTCGCGTAGGCGAGCGCGTTGTCGCGCGCGGTATGGCGGCGGTCGGCATCCGTCAACAGCCTGATGAGCGCGGCATTCAGGGCTTCCTGCGCGAAGGGGCTGGCGAGCGATTCTCCGGCACGAGCTTCGGCGATGTAATGGGCATAGCCGCACACATCCGTCACCAACACCGGTAGACCGGCAACCAGAGCTTCCAGTAACACGGTGCCGGTGTTTTCGTTGTAGGCGGGGTGAATCAGCACATCCGCGCCCAACAAAAAGCGCGGAATGTCGTCGCGCCCTTTCAGAATGCTGACGCGCTTTGCCAAACCCAAAGCCTGCGCCTGCGACAAAAAGGGTTTTGGATTGTCCTGCCCGATGGCCATCAATTTTACCCGCGCCCGCAGTTCCGTCGGGAGTGCGGCGAGCGCCCTCAGGCTGCGATCCAGCCCTTTGGTTTTGAAACCGGAACCGATTTGCAGGAGTAAAAATTCATCGTCTTGCAACCCGAATTCGCGGCGAAAGTCAGCGCGAATTTCGTCGGCGTTGTCCGGGCGGCAGCGGTCACGGCTGATGCCCGGCGGCAGCAGGTGAAACCGCGCGGGCGGCGTAGCGTAATGTTTGATGAACAACGCTTGCTGCGCGGCGGAAATCATCAGAATTTCAGTGTTTGCCGCTGGCGCGAACACGGCGCGCTCATAGCCGGCAAAGTGACGATAGCGGGCGAAGCGGCGGTAGAGCGGATTGCGCAGGGTTTGCGCTTTTTCTTCAAAACAGGGGTCGGCGGCGTAATACACGTCGAGTCCCGGCATTTTGTTGAAGCCCACGACGCGCGCGACCGACTCACGGGCCAGGTCGGCCGCCACCCAATCGGTAAATTTTTCATTGCGCCGATGATTGAAAAATGCCTTTACCGGCGCAATGCGAACATCGAATCCGGCGGGAATTTCGCCCTGCCATGAGAGGGTGTAAACGCGAATGCCCGCGCCGCGCCGCTGGCATTCCAGGGCAATCCGCAGGAAATCGCGTTGCAGTCCGCCGAAGGGAAAATACTTGTAGAGAATAAAAGCCAGCAAGGGCATTCCGTTGCGTTGCTGGTTTATTTCCTGGGCGCTTGCGCTTGGGCGCCGCGCACCTGGGCGATGATCAGGTCGGTATTTTTCAAGAGTTCTTCGAAGTTGTTACCCGACACCTTGTACAAACCTTCGACCACCAGCGTGGGGACGCTTTCGACCTGCATGGAGTCGCGCACCTGCTCCGCCTGTGTCATCTTGCTCGACACGGCAAAGGATTTCAGCACTTCGCCGAATTTCTGACTGTTGCCGCCTTGCTGCGCGTACCAATCGACCACGCTCTTGTCGGTGTAGAGTTGCTTCCTTTGCTTGTGCAGCGCATCGAACACGGCGTTATCCAGCCGCTTCAGATCGCCGCTGGCTTCCAGCGCGTAATACAGCCTGGCGAGGCTCGCCCAGGCGGCGTTCCATGCCACGGGGATGCGCCGCAAAACCACATCGCTGGCTTGCCTGGATTCCCACGCCTTGATGATCGGGTGAAAATCGTTGCAATGGTTGCAACCGTAGGAGAAAAATTCGATGACCTCGATTTTGTCCGGATTTTGCTTGATATGCGGACGCGAGAGGCGCGTATAAGGCGCGGCGGGCGCAGACAGCGCCGAGGTTGCGGGCAGCGCCAGCAAAGCGGCAGCGGCGGTCAGAAATTGACGACGGTTTTGCATGGGGATTACTCCTTTCCGATAAGAATGGTTTCCACGCCGGATTTCGCCAGTTCGGCGCGAATACGGCTGATTTCGCCCGTGCTGGTATAAGGCCCCAGGCGCAGACGATAAAAGGTTTTGTCCTGCACCATCACCTGTTGCACATTGGCCTCAAAACCGTTCATGGCGAGCGTCGCCTTGAGATTGTCGGCTTCCAGCGGGTTACTGAATGAACCCGCTTGCAAAAAATGTGCCTTTGCCGATACTGCGGACTGCGGCGTTGCTGCGGCAGCGGCGGTGGTTGGTGTCGCGGTTGGGGCAGGCGTGTTGGCGGATTCCGCCCCCGGCACGGCTTCGGTATTGCCGGGCAGAATGTTGTAGAACTCAAAACGGTTTTTGCCGTCGGGGGTCGGGTCGCCGGGTTTGCCGGGCAGCGCCAGGGGCGGCTGACCGCTCGCCGCGTTTTCCACATGCGTCACCTTGTCGACAAAAGGAATCGGTGAATTGTTGATGTACCAGACCACGAGCGCGGCGAGGACAAAGCCCAACACCAGCCCGACAAACATGCCGACCAGCGTACCGCCACGCGAATAATGCATTGCTTTCATGAACACTCCTCTTACATGCTGTCCGGGCAGGATACGCCCAACAAACCCATACCGTTCTGAATCACCTGCCGCACCGCGCCCGCCAGCGCCAGACGCGCCAGTTTCAGGGCTTCGTCATCAATATCCAGCATACGCTCGGCGTTGTACCAGGCATGGAAGGCGGCTGCCAGATCTTTCAGATAAAACGCCACCTGATGCGGCGCGAATTCGTGCGCGGCGGCGGCGATGACTTCGGGGAACTCCGCCAGTTTCGCCGCCAGCGCCAATTCGCGTTCGCCTGCCAGCGCGTCCGTTTCCGCCTCTGCCAGAAGGCGCGCATCGCCCTCCCATTTTCTCAACACCGAGGCGATACGGGCGTGGGCGTACTGAATGTAATACACCGGATTTTCACTGCTCTGGCTCTTTGCCAGATCAAGGTCGAAATCCAGATGCTGGTCGGCTTTACGCAGCACGTAGAAAAAGCGGCAGGCATCGTTGCCGACATCGCTGCGCAACTGGCGCAGGGTGACATACTCGCCGGAACGGGTGGACATCGAAACCTTCTGTCCCTCACGGTACAGCACCGCGAATTGCACCAGAAGCACGTTCAGCCGGTCCGCCTCCAGCCCCAACGCCGTCAACGCGCCTTTTACACGCGGAATATAGCCGTGGTGATCCGCGCCCCAGATGTTGATGAGATGCTCAAAACCGCGCTCATATTTGTTCAGGTGATAGGCGATGTCGGACGCAAAATAGGTGTAGATGCCGTTTTCGCGCTGCACCACACGGTCTTTTTCGTCGCCGAAGGCGGTGGATTTGAACCACCTGGCGCCATCCTGCACATACAAATGACCGGCTTTTTCCAGACGCTCCACGCAACGGGCAACCAGACCGGTATCGAACAGCGATTTTTCCGAAAACCAGACATCGAACTGCACACCGAATTCTTCCAGATCGCCACGCCCGTCGGCAAGCTGCTCAGAGAGCACATGCCGATGCACCGCCACCCAGTCTTCGCCCAGCAAACGCTTGCCGCTGGCAATCAAGGCATCCAGATGTTTTTCGCGCTGCGCCTTGGCTTCATCGTCACTGGCGGCGGAATTGGGCAAGCCCGGCGTACCCGCCAGCACATCCGTAGCCTCACGCAGATAACGCCCGCCACGCACCGCCCGCAACTGCTCCGCCATCACGCGCACATACTCGCCCTGATAGCCGTTGGGCGGAAAAGCGATGCCCGTGACGCCGGAGAGTTCCAGATAACGCAGCCAGGTCGACACCGCGAGAATATCCATCTGGCGACCGGCATCATTCACATAGTATTCGCGGGTCACATCCCACCCGGCAAAGGCAAGCAGACTGGCAAGCGACGCGCCATAAGCCGCGCCGCGCCCATGCCCGACATGCAAAGGCCCCGTCGGATTGGCGGAAACATATTCCAGCAATACCCTCTGCCCGCAGCCGACACTCGAACGCCCGTAAGCCTGCCCCTCCGCCAACACGCGCCTGACGACCTCCGTCTTGGCCGTCGCGTCCAGCGTGAAGTTGATGAAGCCCGCGCCAGCGATTTCCGCCTTTGCCACCAGCGGCGAAACCGGCAATTCCGCCAGCAGACGGGCGGCGAGTTCGCGCGGATTTTTTTTCAATCGGCGGGCAAGCTGCATCGCCAGATTACTGGCAAAATCGCCATGCCCCGCGTCACGCGGGCGTTCCAATAAAATGGGCGTATCGGCGGCCTCCGGCGCGACGCTCTTGAGCGCGCGGGAAAGCAAGGCAGTCAATTCTGTGCGGGGGTCAAGAGGCATAAATCTCTGGCAGAAAATGGGAAAGGGGGGGAGATTATACCCGTGATAGAGGCAGGTATCCGCCAAGGCAATCGCATGAATCTTTTTGCGCCGATTCAATGAACGCCATGCGCTCCCTGTTTACAACCGCCGCGCCGCATCGGGTTACCATGACGTTTTTTGGAGACGCCCCATGCACACAAATAAACCCCTGATTGTCCTCTTCGCCGCCGCATCCCTGCTGGCAGGCTGCGCTTCCAGCCTGGGCGGCGACGCCTATTCGCGCGACGAAGCGCGGCGGGAAATGCGCGTTGAATTCGCCACCGTAGACAGTGTGCGTATCGTGCAGATTGAAGGCACCAAAACCTCGATTGGCTCCGTTGCCGGCGCGGCAATCGGCGGCGTTGCCGGGAGTTCCGTGGGCGGCGGCGGCAAAAGCTCCACCGTCGGCGCGGTCGTCGGAGCCGTCGTCGGCGGCGTTGCCGGCAGCGCCGTCGAAGAAGTCGCCACGCGCAGACAGGGCATAGAAATCACCGTCAAACTCGACAACGGCGAATACCGCGCCATCGTGCAGCAGGACGAAGGCGAAAATTTCCAGCAAGGCGAGCGGGTCAGACTGGTGAAAGGCAGCAGCGCGACGCGGGTTACGCGGTGAAAGAATAATCGCAAAAACCGGGAAAGAGCAGTTCAATGGATAAACCGGAAGAACATCTGCTTTTCATTGCGCATATCAAGAGCGGGCAAACGCACCCTTTGGAAGACCATTTACAAAAGGTAGCCCAAAAAGCGGCGGAATTTGCTTCCGAATTCAGTTCTGCAAACTGGGCGGCTCTGGCAGGAAACTGGCATGATCTCGGTAAATTCCGGTCTGGATTCCAGCGCTACATCCGGCAGAGCGGTGACCCTGATGCACATATTGAAAATCAGGTAACGAGCACCGAAAAAACACATTCGGCTGCCGGGGCGCTGTGGGCGCAGAAGCATTTGCCGGAAATTGACAAGCGCTGTGGCCCTGTTGTTGCCTGCGTATTGTCCTATCTCATCGCAGGGCACCATGCCGGATTGGATGATTGGTTTGGCGGCTTGCTTCCGCGTTTTCAGAGGGAAAACACGCTCAAGGAGGGGAGCGATACGCTGGCGGCGATGATTCCTGCAACCATCCTCAAACCCGAGGTCGATTTACCCCTATTGATGAGTCGCATTCCTGCCGATCAGAAGATCGGTATTCCGGGGCGCTTCGCGCTTTGGGTACGCATGCTCTTTTCCTGCCTGGTGGATGCTGACTTTCTGGATACCGAAGTTTTCATGTCGCCCGACAAGGCGAGTGCCCGACAAGGTTTTTTGTCCTTGCAGGACATGGAACAATTATTGTCGGTGCATATGGGAGCCTTGGCGCAAAAAGTCGCCACTCAGGGTGAAGCTGACAGTCCGGTCAACCGTAAGCGCGCCGAAGTCTTGCGAGACTGTCTTGCCAAGGCTGCAATGACGCCCGGAGTGTTCAGTCTGACGGTACCAACGGGGGGCGGGAAGACGCTTTCCAGCTTGGCCTTTGCGCTACGCCATGCACTTTCACATGGCAAGCGCCGAATCGTTTACGCCATCCCCTACACCAGCATCATTGAGCAGACAGTGGATATTTTCAGAGATATTTTTGGTGAAGCCAGTGTCATTGAGCACCACAGCAATGTGGAAATGGACGAGGATCAGGAAACGAACCGTTCCCGGCTGGCTTGCGAAAACTGGGATGCCCCGCTGATTGTTACAACCAATGTGCAATTGTTGGAAAGCCTGTTCGCCCGCCGTACTTCTCGCTGTCGCAAGCTGCATAATTTGGCAAACAGCATTATCGTACTTGACGAGGCTCAATTGTTGCCGGTTGGTTTTTTACAGCCTGTTGTCGATGTGCTGCGCCTGTTGGTCAAAGATTACGGTGTGAGTCTGGTTTTGTGTACGGCCACACAACCCGCTTTGACAACCCACAATTTACGGGGATTCGAGTCAGGTGAGATACGGGAAATCGTAGACGATGTGTCAGGGCTTTATAGCGCTTTGGATCGAGTACATTTTCATCTGCCCGTTGATCTCAATACGCCTCGAACCTGGAGTGATCTGGCTTCCAATATCGTCAAACATGACGCAGTGTTGGCTGTAGTTGGTCGCCGCGCCGACGCTCGTGCGCTTTATACGAGCGTCAAGCAACTTACCGGGGAGGATGCTGATAGCAGCCGTAAGATTTTGTGGCACCTCTCCGGCCTGATGTGCGCTCAACACCGCAGTGACACCATTACCGCAATCAAACAGGCCTTGCTGACCAGGCGGCAGGTGTTGGTTGCGGGCGAAACTTCGACGCCAATACGGGTCATCAGCACGCAATTGGTCGAGGCAGGGGTAGATATCGACTTCCCCGTGGTCTATCGCGCCTTGGCAGGTCTGGATTCTATCGCTCAGGCGGCGGGACGCTGTAACCGGGAGGGGCGTTTGAAAAAAGGTGATGTGTATGTGTTTGTGCCGCCAAAGCCTGCACCACCAGGATTGCTTCGCATGGCAGCCAGTGCGACACGCATTTTATGGAACGGATTGCCACAAGAGGCTGATCGTATGGGGGTCGCACGTTTCTCCGAATATTTTCGCAGGCTTTACGGCGATGCCGAGCTTGATGAAAAAGGTATCTGCGAGTTGCTGCGTTTATCAGGTAAAGAGTGTGACATCGGTTTCCGCACGGCAGCAGAACGGTTCCGTTTGATTGATGAAGCGGACGGATCAACCGTTTTCGTCCGTTATCGGAAGCGTGAAGATGACGATGAAATCGACAAGTGGCTCAACACGCTGAAAAAGGAAGGCCCGGAACGCTGGCTGTTGCGCAAGTTGCAACGCTATGGGGTCACACTCTACAAAGACGATGTGATGCGCCTGCTTGAACAAGGTGATATCGAAGCATTGGGGGGTGACTGCCCGGGACTGTACGTACAGTCCGAAAATAACGACTTGCTGTACCACCCGGTGCTGGGCATCAATGTGGACGGTGTGCCGGGAGACCCAAGGATGTTTGTGTACTAATTCCGATTCGCATGAGAAGCGAGACGCGAAGACTGCCCGAAGACAGTGCTCTTGCACGGCAAAGCGAAGTCGACAAAGGTTCGCTTCTCATGCGAATCGGAATAAAGCCTTGGAATGAACAGGGTCGGAATACCTACCGACCCTGTGATTTTTGTGGTAACCAAAACATAGTTTCAATCCACGCCGAAGCGTTCCTGCAAGGTGACACATGGTAACCCAGGAAAGATAATTTTTCTACCAATACATAGAAATTGAATATATAATTCACTTCATCTTGATGGAATAACCAAGCGGAGGATCATCTTGAACATGCTTTGTCTGGAAGTTTCCGGTGACTTCGCCTGCTTTTCGAGGCCGGAGATGAAGGTTGAACGTGTGTCCTACGATGTGATCACACCTTCGGCTGCGCGCGCGGTGTTCGAGGCCATTTTATGGAAACCCGCCATCCGTTGGGAGATACGACGTATCGAAGTGTTGAAGCCGATCCGCTGGATCAGTGTGCGGCGCAATGAGGTGGCCTCAAAAGCATCCGTACGCAATGCACAGACAGCGATGGGTTCCGGCAAAGGTCATCTCGCACTCTATATTGATGAAGACCGCCAGCAACGAGCGGGGCTTTTTCTGCGTGATGTTGCCTATCGGATCTACGCCGATCTGATCGCTGTCGGTGATGATGCGGTGACAAACCCCGTCAAGTATCGTGAGATGTTCCTGCGTCGCGCTGAGAAAGGTCAGTGTATCAATCAGCCCTATCTGGGATGTCGTGAATTCGCAGCGCGCTTCCGATTGATCAATGACGTCAAGCAAGAGACTCCTGCGCTGGCGGAAAGCCGTGATTTGGGTTGGATGCTGCATGACCTGGATTTTTCCGTACCCGATGATCCCAGGCCGCACTTTTTTCGTGCCGATATGCAAAACGGCGTGATCGACCTTGAACATGCTCAGGTGACGCAATGATTTTGCAAGCGCTTTACGATTACTACCAACGCAAGGCTGCCGACCCGGACCCAAGCCGCCGTTTGCCGGTTTTTGGGATGGAAGAAAAAGAAATCCCCTTCATCATTGAGTTGGCGGCAGATGGATGTCCATTGGGTATCACTGACACCCGTCAGGGCGAAGGCAAGAAAAAACCGGGGCGGCGCTACTTGGTGCCGAAAGGAAGAAAAAAAACACGTGGTATCGCTGCCAACCTGCTTTGGGATACCGCCGAGTATGCATTGGGTATTGACACACGTAATAATCCTGAGCGAGCAGCCAAGCAGCACGCCGCCTTTCGCCAGATGATTACTGATCTACCAGAAATGGCGCGGCTGGATGATGGTATCCGAGCACTTGAGCGGTTCTACGCTGACCATAAGGCGGTCGCGTTGGAAGACGATCCGGTCTGGTCGGAAATCCTTGAGCAGAATCCTGTGGTGACCTTTCGCCTGAATGGACAATTAATCTGCCAGCGCCCCGCCATTTTGTCAGACAAAAAGCAGGAAGCGGACGAGGCTGACGATACCACCGCTTTTTGTCTGATTACAGGCGAACTTGCGCCTGTGGAGCGCTTGCACTCTAACATCATAGGTGTTTGGGGAGCGCAAAGTTCTGGTGCGAATATCGTTTCTTTCAATCTGGATGCTTTTACCTCGTTTAACAAAGAACAAGGCGAAAACGCGCCAGTCAGCCAGGTGGCGGCATTTGCCTACACCACAGCGCTGAATCATTTGCTGGCTCGAAATTCCCGACAACGTATTCAGGTCGGCGATGCTTCGACGGTATTCTGGGCACAAAAAGACGACAGCGAGGTCGAGTCAGGGTTTGCCGCTGTTTTTGGTGAACAAGACGACCCCGATGCCCGTAGTGAGCAAATCCGTGCGTTGTTGAGTGCTGTGCAGAGCGGCAAGTTTGATGGCGGACGGGGAGATGCACTGTTTTACGTCCTTGGCCTTGCGCCCAATGCGGCACGCATCTCGGTTCGTTTCTGGCACGCCGAACCGCTTTACAAGATTGCTCGACATATCAGGCAGTGGTTCGATGATCTGAAAATTGCGTGTGCATCGAACGACCCTGAATATCCCAGCCTGTTTCGCATCCTCACGGCCTGTGCGGCGCAGGGCAAGGCAGACAATATTCCACCCAATCTGGGTGGTGACATCATGCGGGCGATTCTGTCGGGAACGTCTTTCCCAGCTACATGGATGAACGCTGTTATACAGCGTTGCCGTGCCGAGCAAAAAGTAACTTACCTGCGTGCGGCGTCCATCAAGGCTTGTCTTAACCGCTTACGGCAGTTCCCACCGAATTCATCTCACGACAAGGAGTTGTTACCTATGCTTGATCTTGAAAACAAAAGCCCGGCATACCGACTGGGACGTCTGTTTGCGGCACTGGAAAAAATCCAGGAAGAAGCGCAACCCGGTATTAATGCCACGATCCGTGAGCGTTACTATGGCGCTGCATCCAGTACCCCCATCAGTGTTTTTACGACGCTGTTACGCTTGAAAAATCACCATCTCGCCAAACTGAGTAAAGAAAACTCCCATCGAGCGCTTTTTTTTGAACGTCTCATCGGTGAAATTGTAGATGGCATAGGCAACGAATTCCCCGGACACCTGACACTGGCGGAACAAGGGCATTTCGCAATCGGTTACTACCACCAACGTCAGGCGTTTTTCACTAAGTCAACATCCAGGCAATCCAGCCAATCCGGCGAACCAATTCAGGAGGAATTAAAATGAGTTTGAATCACCGCTACGATTTCGTGCTTGTTTTTGATGTATGCGACGGCAACCCTAATGGCGACCCGGACGCTGGCAATCTTCCCCGTCTGGATGCCGAAACTGGCAGTGGGCTGGTAACGGATGTCGCGCTCAAGCGCAAGGTACGTAACTTTGTCGGGCTTGTTAAGGCAGAAACGCCACCGTTCGATATTTACGTTAAAGAAAAAGCCATTCTCAACCAGACACATGAAAAAGCCTACATCGCCATTGGCGCGGAAGAAGAATTAAAGCGCGACGAAAAGAACAAGGGCAAAAGCGAGAAACGCAAGGGAAAAGGTGATAGTGTCACCAAGGCACGACAATGGATGTGCGCCAATTTTTACGATGTCCGTACTTTCGGTGCGGTCATGTCTACCGGAGTAAACTGCGGTCAAGTACGAGGTCCAGTGCAACTGACCTTTGCCCGCTCCATCGACCCTGTTATCCCCCAGGAGCATTCAATTACTCGCATGGCAGTAGCGACAGAAGCGGAGGCTGAGAAACAACAAGGTGACAATCGCACCATGGGACGCAAACATACAGTGCCCTACGGAGTTTACGTTGCACACGGCTTTATTTCTTCTTTTCTTGCCCAACAGACCGGCTTCAACGATGATGATCTGGAATTGCTCTGGCAGGCGTTGGAACAGATGTTCGAGCATGACCGTTCAGCAGCACGGGGAGAAATGGCGACGCGAGGACTGTATGTATTCAAGCACGATTCGGAATTGGGCAATGCTCATGCTCACGACCTGTTCGACCGTATCGTCATCAAGCGCAAGCGCAATGTAGAAGTGCCGCGTAGTTTTGCTGATTACGAAACCACGATCAACGAAACCGACTTGCCAAAAGGCGTGGAACTTATCAAGCGCGTGTAGCCTTTCGCTTTGGCGCGAGCCGTCCTTTTTCTGGGGGCGGCAGCGCTGAATAGGCAAATTGTATGAGCATCCCTCCATCTGCTTTTCGGTCTCCAGTACTGATAAATAACAGAGGCGCACCATGATCGACTACACCAAACTCCAGAAATCCATCGCTCATCTGAGCGCGCAGTTTCACAACTGGCAGACACTGGATGAAACCTTGCCGCCACTGTTGCAGGAAGCCGTAGCGGAGTCGGTCATTCAGCGTTTTGAAGTCTGCTACGACTGTACATGGAAGGTCTTGAAACGTTATCTGGCAAAAGAGTTGGGCGTACCCGACATGCCCAACAGCCCCAAGCCGATTTTTCGGATTGCTCACGAAAATCTGGTGTTCAACAACGTCGACGAATGGTTGGTGTATGCTGATCTGCGGATCGACGTTGCCCACGATTACAGCGGTGAAAAAGCGCAAGTGGCTTTGCGCGTGATGGGGCAGTTTGTTGAAGCGGTGAGCGCACTTTATGGCGCGATGAATCCAGAATGAGTACACCAAAAGATGTTTTTCTTACCTCCGAACAACGTGCAACCTTACAAGGGCTGCTGGGTCGCTATCTGCCTGGAAACACGGCATGGATTTATGGTTCTCGTGTGAATGGTCGGGCGACGGCGCGCTCCGACCTGGACATGGTGGTGTTTGCCAGCGCTGACCAACGACGTCAAATTTCAGATTTACGGGAAGCTCTGGAGGAAAGCAATCTGCCTTTTCGGGTAGATTTGTTTGTCTGGGACGAAGTGCCGGAATCGTTCAAGACCAACATCGAAAAAGAAAGTGTTTGTCTGACGCCTTCCGGTAACGAGTGAGCCGATCAATTGTTGACATGAAACCCGAACCGATCCCTCTGTCCGCACTCCAGCATTGGGCATATTGTCCGCGCCAATACGCCCTCATCCATCTGGAACAGGTGTTTGAAGAAAATCTCTACACCCTGCGCGGGCAAGCGCTGCACAAGCGGGTAGATGATCCCGGCTTCGAGGTACGTTCGGGGCTGAGAACAGAGCGGGCGTTACCCTTGTTCTGTGACCGGATGGGCTTGGTAGGCAAGGCTGACATTGTGGAGTTTCTGCTGGATGGCACACCTTACCCGGTGGAATACAAACACGGGTCACGACATAAACGTGCCGATATTGCCAGTTGTGACGACGTACAACTGGCGGCGCAGGCATTGTGTCTGGAGGAGATGTTTGCGCGCCCCGTACCCGAAGGCGCGCTGTATTATGCAAGTTCCAAACGGCGACGTACGGTTATTGTGGATGCCGCGCTACGGCAACAAGTCGTCGACATCAGTACACAAATCCGCATCGCGCAAGCGCAACCGTGCCTGCCGCCTCCGCAGACGGATGAAAGCCGCTGCCACGGCTGTTCCCTGTTGGAACTGTGTCAGCCGAAAACCGTGCGCCTGAAGGCTGAATATCGTGCGTACATCGCACACCTGTTTACAACGGCAGACTGATATGGAATTACTGAACACCCTTTATGTCACGCTACCCGACAGTTATCTGCATCTGGATAACAACACCTTGCGGCTGGAGGTAGGCAAAGAAACGCGCCTGCGTGTCCCCTTACACCATTTGAGCGCAGTGGTGTGTTTCGGGCATATCAATCTGTCATCACCACTGATGCACCGACTGGCTGAAGAGGGTATTGCGCTGGTATTCCTTGATCAGCATGGGCGTTTCAAGGCACGGTTGGAAGGTTCAGTTTCTGGCAATGTGCTTTTACGCCAGGCGCAATTTTCTGCCGCCAATGATCCCGCCATAACATTGGCAATTGCCAGAAATTGCGTAGCGGGCAAAATCAAAAATTGTCGTCAGGTGCTGCTACGGGGCGCACGCGAGGCCAAGATAGAAGACGATCAGCAAGTGCTATCCCGCGCCGGTCTTGATCTGGCAGCCAGTTTGCGCGCCTTGCCGGAAACTGAAAATCTGGATGCCGTACGCGGCGTGGAAGGCGAAGCCGCGCGTCAGTATTTTGCGGCTTTGAGTCATCTTATGCGAACCAATCTTCGTGCCGAATTTCAAATGGACGGTCGCAACCGCCGTCCGCCACGTGACCGTATCAATGCGTTGCTGTCGTTTCTTTACAGTTTGTTGATGAACGATTGTCGTTCGGCGCTGGAAAGCGTTGGGCTTGATCCTCAAGTCGGGTTTTTACATGCCGTGCGTCCCGGTCGGGCATCGCTGGCGCTGGATTTGATGGAGGAATTTCGCGCCTTTGCCGACCGACTGGCGCTCTCACTGATCAATCGAGGGCAGCTTATCGCAAAAAATTTCGTCGAGCGGGAAGGCGGTGCCGTACTGTTGGAAGGCGATGCGCGTAAAACGGTGTTGGTGGCGTACCAAGAACGCAAACAGGAAAATCTTTCACACCCCTTGTTACAGGAATCAACCCCATTGGGATTACTTCCTTACTTACAGGCTCGCCTGCTGGCGCGAACCTTACGAGGCGACCTGCCAGAATATCCACCCTTTTTAATGCGATAAACATGTTGATCATTGTCTGCTACGACGTGAATACCGAAACACGCGAAGGTCGCCGCCGCCTGCGCCGAGTGGCAAAATTATGTGAAGGTATTGGACAGCGTGTACAAAAATCTGTCTTTGAATGCCGGATTGATCGTGCACAATTTGAAGCATTGGAGCGAGACCTGGTCGCCGAAATCAGGCAAGACGAGGATAATCTACGCTTTTACAGACTGGCGGAAACGCGGGGATGCGAAGTCAAGGAATATGGCACATTTCGTGCAATAGATTTCGATGCGCCCATGGTCATATAACTGTCTGCGCGAACCCCAAGCACCCCCCCAAACCCCGGCAGGTTCGCGCAATTAAAATTTCATTAAAAATCAGAACGTTGGAAATAACAGGAATGTCAGGTTACAGTAGCACCTGCTCACCCTCGCAAGGTTCGCGCAAATTGCAAGAATTTTGCAATGTGTTCAATAAATTGGGAGAGATGAGCTTCGCTCACCGGAAACGGTGAGCGTGGATTGAAACCGCGTGCTGCAAGACCCGGCGCAGTGCCAGCAATGCTTCGCTCACCGGAAACGGTGAGCGTGGATTGAAACGGCTCCACCCGCAACGCGGCTGGCCAGCCGCTCAAAGGGCTTCGCTCACCGGAAACGGTGAGCGTGGATTGAAACAGTTGCTCGATGAACGTGAGCC
>BNUD01000048.1 GCA_025997095.1 Betaproteobacteria bacterium
TGTCGGATGATTGAACCGTTTGCAGGGCGGAATGGATGCCGCGCTCCGCCGCGAAATCCTGTGCCTGATTCAGAAACGCCGTGCCGCTCAAAAATCCTTCGGATAAGGCCTTGGTTTGCGGGTTGAGGTTTATGCCGGGGTTTGTGGGCGGCGTTACGGGCGGGTTCGGGTCAGTCGGCGGGTTCGGGTCGACGGGCGGGGTCACGGGCGGGTTGGGGTCGACGGGCGGATTGGGGTCAATCGGCGGTATGCCGCCCGCTACGGTTGCCAGTAGTTGTTTGCCGTTGGTGGTCAGGTCAAAGTCGTAGAGCAGGCTTACGCCTTGCAGCCCTGTACCGTGGGCGATGGTGTTGGCGGGGTTGCCCGTCAGACTGTTGGCGTTGATGAGGGTGACCGTATCGCCCGCTGTCAGGGGGGAACTGCTGCCGAGGATGCCGACGTTGACGGTGCTGTTTGTGATATTGGCGGTGCCGCCGACATTTAACAGGCTGTAGCCGTTTGTGGCGATGGTGGGCAGATAAAAATTCAACTGGCTGCCGATGGCGGAGAGGTTTCCGGTGATGGCTGCGCCTTGGTAGGCGTTTAACCGGGCGGCGTTTGCCAGTGTCAGGTTTTTGCCGACGCGGTTGTACAGATTGAACGTTGCGGGGCTGGCGATGCTGACATTGCTGTTGGGTAATGCGCCAGAGAGGGCGAGGGTGAGGGAGCCTGCGTTAATGGTGGTGTTGCCGCTGTAGGTGTTGTTGCCCGTCAGGGTCAGATTGCCGTTGCCGGTTTTGGTCAGCGTACCCGTGCCGGAAAGGTTGCCGCTTACCCTGTAATCGTGACCTTGGGTGTTGGTGAAGATCGTTGCCGCCGGAGCGACGCCGGGGGTGACGATATTGACCTGCCCGAATCCGGTATCGGTGAAGGTGACGGTATCGCCGTTGATGAAGGTGGATGCCGGTGTCCAGTTTTCTGAAGTCAGGATGTTCCAGTTGCGGTTGGTCGCGCCCGTCCATTCGAGGTTGGTGGGGATGGTGCGGGCGGGGGGTGTTGAGGGTATGGGTGGGGTGACGGTGGGGGCTGGCAGCGTCCCTAACCCGCCTGTCAGCGTCGCCACGAGGTCGTTGCCGCTTTGGGTGACATCGAAATTGGCGGAGAAGGTCGAGCCTACCGTGAGTGTGGCTTTGTTGTCTGGATTGCTGATGTTGCCAGTGATACCTGTGCTTGTTGCGATGAGCTTGATGCTTTCCGTTTGGCGCAAGGCGGTCAGGCTGGTCGCGCTGCCGTCGAAGGCGAGGGCGACAGTGCTGTTGGTGATGTCGGCGTCGCCGTTCACGGTCAACAGGGTGGCGCCCTTGCCGATGTTGCCGGGCAGGTAGAAATTCAGCTTGCCGCCGTTGCTCGCGTCAAGGTTGCCGGTGATGGCGCTGTCCCTGTAAGCGTTCAGCGTGCTGCTGCTGCCAAACAGGGTGACATTGCCCATGACGCCGCCGCGCAGGGCGAAGGTGGCTCCTGCGGTGTCCGCTACGCTCACGTCGCTGGTCAGGCTGCCGGTGGCGGCGCGTTCCAGCGTTCCTTCGCCGATGTAGATGCCGGAGAGGCTGTTCGTGCCGGAGAGGGTGAGCGTGTTCGCGCCCTCTTTGTACAGGGCGCTTGACGTGCTGCCGGTGATGTTCCCGGCAAAGGTGGAAGGCGTCGTGTTCTGAATGACTGTCAGGTGGCGGTATTCAAGATTGACTGTGCTGCCAGACACGCCGGACAGTCCATTGATAGCAACGCTGTAACCTAATGTTGAGCCGGAGATGTCGAAGGTTCCCGAAGCGCCGATCACTACGCCGCTGGAGTTTTCGATGGTGCCGTATGCACCGAGCGCCAGCCTTCCGCCGTTGATCTTGGTGACGCCCTCGTAGGTGTTGGCGCCGGTCAGGGTTAGCACATCGCCGCCGATTTTGGTCAGTGAACCGCTGCCAATAAGGTTCCTGCTTACAACCTGCCCAGGGGTGGTGGTGTTGAAAGTCGCGCCGCCTGTGTCGAGGGTGATGTCGTCATTGCTGTACGCAACCCCGCCGTCAATCAAATTGGCGTAATTGCTGTCGTTGATGGTGCCGTCGTCGATGACGAGTCGCCCTACGCTGACGTTGCCCGCATTGCTACCCGTCAAGGTAAAATTTCCGTTTCCGGTCAGGCGCAGGTTGGTGATGTTCGCGGTGCCAGCGGTAACTCCGTAGGCGGTCAGCGTGGTGCCGGTGTCGTTGATTTCCAGATTGTTGACGGTGAAGGTCAGCGCGCCGCTGTTTTTATTCAGGGTGATCGCGGGGGCGATCAGGGTGCCTGCGGTGAGAGAAGCCTTGCCGCCCATTCCTCCTCCCGAAGTTGAGGACAGGCCGCCTGTCAGATTCAGGGCGGTATTGACGCTCAGGGTTCCGCTTACCTCCAGGCTCGCATCGCCGCCATTGCCGCCGCTGGTGTCGCCGCCGCCGTAGCCGGCCGTGACATGGATGGTCTCATACGCGCTGTTGTTGGTCGTGGCGGCGCGTGCTGTGCCGCCCGCGCCGCCGTCAAGCGCGTCGTCTCCTTTACGAGCCTCAAGCGGCGTCCAGTCGGACAGCGGATCGGCAAGACCCGCACCCCCCGTCCCACCAGATGCATTGTTCGCGTAACTTCCACCTTCACCCACATAGCCGCCGCCACCGCCACCGCCGTTGCTGCCGTTGCCCGCATGTGGGCCTCCTGTCCCACCAATACTGTTGCCACCTCCGCCACCCCCGCTGATATAGAGATCCGTAGCCTCGCCCGGCGCAGGTATCAACACCAGACCGGCTGCCAGCAGCAGGGCGGCGAGTTTCGTTTTTTGGGGTGGGCGGAGGCGGTCTTTTAATCCGGCGCACGGGGCGTTCTTCGATGCCGCCCTACCTTGCTTGCTTGCTTGCTTGCTTGCTTGCTTGCTTGCTTGCTTGCTTGCTTGCTTGCTTGCTTGCTTGCTTGCTTGCTTGCTTGCTTGCGAAAATTATTTTGCCTGTTTTGGAAAAGTCAAGGGAATTTACATTGTTTTGCATGATTATTTTGCTTTCATAAATAGAAAAAAAGTGAGGCGGTTTCTGCGCTGCCGCCCTTCCGGAAAAGATTTGGGCAATTCTATTCTTTTTTACATGGATACGAAAGCGCAGATCGCAATGCGTTCGCACCGCCCTGGGATCGTAGCGACGTGGCAATCTCCTTGGTCGCCAAGATTGCCGCGTCGCTACGCGCCTCGCTTTTGACGAAGTGGGGGCACGCATATAGCGTCCGTGGGTTTGGAATGGGGAGCAGGATGCTCCCCCCACTTTACTGTCACCTGACCTCTGATGCCTGATCCCTGATGTCGGGCACGACACACCGGGGCACGGCACGCCGTGCCCCTACGGGGAATGGCGATGTCCGGGGAACGATGTAGGGGCACGGCGTGCCGTGCCCTTGGGCGTAGGTCGGGCATGGTTTCATATGCCCGACGTTTTGCGGTCGGCAACGAACAATGTCCTGCACATGAACCGTGCCCGACCTACATGGCTACGCATCCCCCCCCCCGCCCGCGAATGCTGATCAATCGCGTCAAAAGCGAGGAGCGCAGCGACACGGCAATCTTGGCGACCAAGGAGATTGCCGTGTCGCTACGCTCCTCGCTTTTGACGGGGGGTTTGGGGTTTGTCATCAGTCTGTGCCCTGCATGTGAAACATGCCCGACCTACGAAATGCGGTTGGAAAAGCCATCATATCGACGCCTTGCGGTTAATGCGTAACGCCATGTCACGCTATTGACATGAACGCTTGGGAACGAGGTTTGTGAAATTTATTGGCGCGGCGGCGCGCAGGTTGGGTATCCGTGTCAAACATTCGGGCACGGTACGCCGGGGCACGGCACGCCGGGGCACGGCACGCCGTGCCCCTACACGCCCCTGATTACTGTCACCTGACCTCTGATGCCTGATGCCGGGCACGGCGTGCCGTGCCCTGTGGCGGCAACTTTTTGCATGAAACCGACAAACCGCATCCGCACCACCCTGGGAGCGTCGGTGCTCCCAAGTGGGCGGCATCTACGAAACCGCCGGACGTTAACATCCGGCGCGCTCTTCGATCCCGCCTTACCTGAACCCATCGCTACAGCTTTGTCAGCAGTCTGGCAGGGCGATGGATGTTTTTATTCCCGTACTGCCTCAACCCGCAAAAAAGTCCTTCACTTTGTCCATCCACGATTTCGCCTTTGGGTTGTGGCGTCCGTCGTGACCTTTGGAAATTTCTTCCAGCTCCTGCAACAGTTCTTTTTGCCGGTCGGTGAGGTGTACCGGCGTTTCCACGATGACGTGGCAGAGCAGGTCGCCGGTTGAGTGGCTGCGGACGCCTTTGATGCCTTTGCCGCGCAGACGGAAGATGCGTCCGCTCTGGGTTTCGGCGGGGATTTTCAGGCTGGCGGCACCATCCAAGGTGGGAATCTCGATTTCTCCGCCCAGCGCGGCGGCGGTGAAGGAAATCGGCATTTCGCAATGCAGGTCGTTGTGGTCGCGGACAAACATCGGGTGCGGTTTCAGATGCACCTGCACATAGAGGTCGCCCGGCGGCCCGCCGTTTACGCCATGTTCGCCTTCTCCGGTGAGCCGTATACGGTCGCCTTCATCCACGCCGGAGGGGATTTTTACGGCGAGGGTTTTGTGTTGTTTCAGGCGTCCCGCGCCGTGGCAACTGGTGCAGGGGTCGGAGATGAAACGCCCGGTGCCGTGGCATTTGTGACAGGTTTGCTGGATGGAGAAAAAGCCCTGTTGCAGCCGGATTTGACCCGTGCCGCCGCAGGTGGGGCAGTTCGTGGGCTGCGAACCGGGCTTCGCGCCGGAGCCGTGACAGGTTTCGCAGGCTTCCATCGTCGGGATGCGAATCTTGGTTTCAGTGCCCTTGGCGGCTTGTTCCAGACTGATTTCGAGGTTGTAGCGCAGGTCGGCGCCGCGATAGACGTTGCCGCGCCCGTTACCGCCCCCATGTCCGCCGCCGCGATTGCCAAAAATTTCGTCGAAAATGCCGCCGAAAGCGTCCGCGAAATTGCCAAAACCCTGCCCGCCGCCGCCAAACCCGGCTTGCGGGTCAACGCCCGCGTGACCATACTGGTCGTAGGCGGCGCGTTTCTGGGCGTCGGAAAGCACTTCGTAGGCTTCCTTGGCTTCCTTGAATTTTTCTTCCGCCGAAGGGTTGTCCGGGTTTCTGTCCGGGTGATGCTTCATCGCCAGCTTGCGGTAGGCTTTCTTGATTTCGTCTTCGCTGGCGTCGCCATTGACGCCTAAGACATCGTAAAAATCTTTTTTCGACATTGCTTGATCCACCGATGGCAGAAACGGAAAAAGGCATCAAGACCATCCGCATGTGCGGAACGCCTCGATGCCGTCAGGTGCGGGAAGTTCAGTTCTTGTCTTTGACTTCGGTGAACTCGGCGTCAACCACGTCGCCCTCATCTTTTTTCGGGGTTTCGCCGCCGTCCGCCTGACCTGTCGCGCCCGCCGCGCCCTCGGTCTGCTGTTGGGCGTACATCTTTTCACCCAGCTTTTGCGCGGCTTTTGAAAGGTTCTCGGTCTTGGCGGCGATCACGTCCTTGTCGTTGTCGCGGATGGCTTCTTCGACCTCCTTGATGGCGGCTTCGATGGCTTCCTTTTCGCCGGCGTCGAGTTTGTCGCCGTATTCGGTCAGGGATTTTTTCACCATGTGCACCATGCCGTCCGCGCTGTTTCGGGTGTCCGCCAGTTCGCGCGCCTTGCGGTCGTCTTCGGCGTGAACTTCGGCATCCTTGACCATCGCCTGGATTTCGGCTTCGGAAAGACCGGAGTTCGCCTTGATGGTGATTTTGTTTTCCTTGCCGGTGCCCTTGTCTTTGGCGGAAACGTGCATGATGCCGTTGGCGTCGATGTCGAAGGTGACTTCAATTTGCGGCGTGCCACGCGGGGCGGGCGGGATGCCTTCGAGGTTGAATTGACCCAGGCTCTTGTTGCCCGTGGCGATTTCGCGTTCGCCTTGCAGCACATGGATGGTCACGGCGGACTGGTTATCGTCGGCGGTGGAAAACACCTGGCTCGCCTTGGTGGGGATGGTGGTGTTTTTCTGGATGAGCTTGGTCATCACGCTGCCCATGGTTTCGATGCCCAGCGAAAGCGGCGTCACATCCAGAAGCAGCACGTCCTTGACCTCGCCTTGCAGCACACCGCCCTGAATCGCGGCGCCGACGGCGACGGCTTCATCGGGGTTCACGTCCCTGCGCGGCTCTTTGCCGAAGAAGGCCTTGACCTGTTCCTGCACCTTGGGCATACGGCTCATGCCGCCGACCAGAATCACGTCGTCGATGTCCCCCACCTTGCAACCGGCGTCTTTCAGCGCGGTCTGGCAGGGGGTGATGGTGCGGGCGATGAGTTCGTCGACCAAGGCTTCAAACTTGGCGCGGGTGACTTTCTGCGTCAAATGTTTGGGACCGGATTGGTCAGCGGTGATGTAGGGCAGATTGATTTCGGTTTGCTGACCGGAAGAAAGCTCGATTTTGGCTTTTTCGGCGGCTTCTTTCAGGCGTTGCAGGGCGAGCACGTCTTTTTTCAGATCGGTGCCGGATTCTTTCTTGAATTCGTCGATGATGTAGTCGATCAGGCGTTGGTCGAAGTCTTCGCCGCCCAGAAAGGTGTCGCCGTTGGTGGAGAGCACTTCAAACTGCTTTTCCCCGTCGACGTTGGCGATTTCGATGATGGAAATATCGAAGGTGCCGCCACCCAGGTCATAGACGGCGATTTTCTTGTCTTTGCCCGCCGCCTTGTCCATGCCGAAGGCGAGCGCGGCGGCGGTGGGTTCGTTGATGATGCGCTTGACTTCCAGACCGGCGATGCGACCGGCATCCTTGGTGGCCTGGCGCTGGCTGTCGTTGAAGTAGGCGGGCACGGTGATGACGGCTTCGGTGACCTCTTCGCCCAGATAATCTTCGGCGGTCTTTTTCATCTTGCGGAGCACTTCGGCGGAAACCTGGGGCGGGGCGATTTTTTTGTCGCGCACTTCCACCCAGGCGTCGCCGTTATCCGCCTTGATGATGCGGTAGGGCATCAGGCTGATGTCCTTTTGCACTTCTTTTTCCTCGAAGCGGCGACCAATCAGGCGCTTGACCGCGTAGAGGGTGTTCTTGGGATTGGTGACGGCTTGCCGTTTGGCGGGCGCGCCGCAGAGAATTTCGCCATCTTCGGCGTAACCGACGATGGACGGCGTGGTGCGCGCGCCTTCAGAGTTTTCAATGACCTTGGCGCTGCCGCCTTCCATGACGGACACGCAGCTATTGGTGGTGCCCAGGTCGATACCGATAATTTTACCCATGTTGAATTTCCTTAAAAAAACATGCGCCGCCTTGAGGGGTGAATGGGAGTGAAGGACGGCGCGGGAGTTGGTCGAATGTCTGGTTTGTGAAATGGGGACGAAGCGCAAAGTTTCAAGAGCGCGCTTCGTCCGCGCCGCGTGAAACCATCACCATCGCCGGACGCAGCACACGCTCGGCAATCAGATAGCCTTTTTGCAGCGTCGCAGCCACCGTGCCTTCGGGCAGTTCGGAAGGCACCATCTGGATGGCCTGATGCAGGTGCGGGTCGAATTTTTCGCCCGTCGGATTGATTTCCGTAAGACCTGATTTTTCAAAGGCGGCGACAAGTTGTTTCAACGTCAGCTCGACGCCGCCCCGCAGGTCTTCCGCCGTCTGCCTGTCGCTGGCGAGCGCCGCTTCCAGACTGTCTTTGACGGCAAGGAGTTCGCCCGCGAATTTTTCGATGCCGAACTTGTGCGCCTTGGCAATGTCTTCCTGCGCGCGGCGACGCACGTTTTCCGTTTCGGCTCTGGCGCGTAAAAAACTGTCTTGCGCTTCGGCAAGTTTTTGTTCGAGGACAGAGCGTTGTTCTTGCAGATCAGCAACACTGGCGGCGGATTCAGCGATGGATTCGCCGCTTACGTCAGAGGCGGGTTCCGCGACAACTTCCGGTGCGCCGGACGCTTGCGCGGTCTGCTCCGCGCTCCGGGGTTCGTGTGGATGGGGGTGGTTTGGGGTCATGCCGGATTCTCCATAATGATTTTTCCGTTATGGGGACGGAAAAAGGTTTTTCAAGTCTTCTGTAAAATTCTGTATCATGCCCTTGGGTCTGTTGGTCATCGTCACTATGGAAAACATCGGTAAATACCGCATCATCAAGGAACTGGGCAAAGGCGCAACCGCCGTCGTCTATCTCTGCCAAGACCCGGACGTTGACCGGCAGGTGGCGGTGAAGCTGGTGCGCTTCGACCAGGAGAACGCGACGGTTTCCCGTCGGATGCAAAAACTCTTTCGTACCGAGCGGGCGATTGCCGAACGTCTGGTGCATCCCAACATCGTGCAGGTCTACGACGCCGTGGTGGAAAAAGATTGGGCGTACCTGGTCATGGAATACGTGGAAGGCGTGTCGCTGGAAGATTTCTGCCGCATTGACCATCTTCGCCCCCTGCACTTCGTGGTTGGCATCATTTTCAAATGCTGCATGGCGCTCGACCACGCCTACCATCAGGGCGTCATTCACCGCGACATCAAACCCGCCAATATTCTGGTCGACAAGGAGGGCAATCCCAAGATTGCCGACTTCGGTCTGGCGATCAACATCAACAAGGACATGGACAGGGATTCCACCTTCGTGATGGGCGTGGGTTCGCCCGCCTACATGTCGCCGGAACAAATCAAGGCGTATCCCTTGAATCAGAAGACCGACCTCTATTCGCTGGGCGTGGTGCTCTTCCAGATGCTCACCGGACGCCTGCCTTTCCGGGCGAAAAGTCAGGGCACGCTGGTCTACAAAATCATGAACATGGACGCGCCCATTCCCTCGCGCCTGAATCCCGGCGTGCCGGTCAAGCTCGATGCCATTCTCAAAAAGGCGCTGGAAAAAGACCTGTACAGCCGTTACAGCAACGGCGCGGAATTCGCCAAGGATTTATCCACGGTGCGGTTCAAGATCATGGGCGACAACGAGGAGTACGCGGTACAGGATACCCGCCGCTTTGAAGCCTTGCGAAAACTCGAATTTTTTCTCGAATTTGAAAACATCGAATTATGGGAAATCCTGCGCTCGGCCGTGTGGCGCGAAGTCGCGCCCCGCGTCGCCCTGATGAAAGAAGGACAGGAAGACAAGCGTTTCGGCATTCTGGTGTCCGGGCAGGTGGAAATCTCGCTGGAAGGCAAGGCGCTGTGCAGACTCGGCGAAGGGGAGGTCATCGGCGAAATGGCGTATCTGCACCCCAACAACAACAAACGCCACGCCACCGTCGTGACGCTGGAACCCTGCCGCTTTCTGGAAATCAGCGGTCCCGCGCTGGCGCTGGCGTCGGATGAATTGCAGGAACGGATGCGAAACGCGCTGACCGCCCGCCTGATAGACCGGATGCGCGACGCCAACAAAAAACTGGCGGGATTGTCTACAGAAGCCGCCGGAGACGCGGGCATTGACTCATCGGCGGGTGTTGGCGGAATGAAACTGGAATTGGCGCCCACGTAAAGGATTTACGGCGCGATGTTCTTCTGAATCCACGCCAGCATGTCGTCCCAGATTTGGCGTTGTTCGCGGACGGTGGGCATGGCGGTGGCGTGGGGAAGTTCGATGGTGATGACGGGGATATTTTTGTATACGCCGCCGAAATTGCCGAGTGAGCCGGGGTAGACGCCCAGTTGGTTCAAGTTCAGGCGACCGAAGCGGCGGGGTTTTTGCAGGGGGCCGTCGTAATCAAGGACACCGTAAGGGGCGTGGATGGACACAATCACATCCGGTTTGAAATGCTCGATTTCCGTCTCCAGCCAGCGGGTTTCCGGTTCCGAGCTTGCAGCCTTGCCGGGGAAGCGGCGCGGGTCTTTGCCCGTGCGTTTTTGCCAGTAGGCGAGGGCGTCGTGCGACCAGTCGGGCGTGGAGAAATTACGGTTCAGGTCGACGCCGTGCCCGTTGGTGCGGCGCGCGGGTTGGGCGAGGAGTCCATCCGGGTTGGCGAGGGGCACGATGTGCCAGTGATAACGGCGCGGTTCGGGTTCGTTTAACCGTTCCATCCAGCGAAACACGATGGAAACGGAAGTGAGTTCGTCGCCGTGAATGCCGCCAATGAGAAAAATGCGCCCCGCCCGCTTGCCGGACGCGCCCGACCTGATTTTTACGGGGGCGGCGTTGGTGTTCGGGGTAACGGGCGGGACATCGCGCAACATCAGCGGACGCCCTTCCACCGAGCGAACCTGACCGGGCGTGAAGGGTAGTTTGCGACAGGCGGCGGCATCCACGCTCATGAGCCGCTTGCCCAAGGCGTCGCACCAGACCCCGCGACTTTCCTGCGCCGCGAGGGGCAGGGCATATGCGGCGCACAGGGGGCATATGAGGGCGAGGAGGGCGAGGCGACGGAACATTATGGCAAGTGGGGAAAACGGAAATCGGTGTAAGGATACAGGAAGTTTGCGCGGTGTTTACTTAACCCTCTCCACTCGCAGGGCAATCGCATGAATGCTGAAGACATGCTTTGTAACGGCGAAGCCGCGCGAATCACCCTTCTCCCCTTGTGGGGTGAGACGGGAATGCTCGAAGCGAATGCTTCGAGCCGTCGAACGCCCAATGCCATGCAGGGAATTGGGCGGGGCGCGGAGGCGAGGTGCCCCGCGAATTTACGTAAAAGCGCGGAAGAGGGGTGTAGGGGCACGGCGCGCCGTGCCCCTACAGCCGTGCCTCACGAAAAGCGGTATTGGTGATTTCATTAGCATTCATGCAATTGCCCTGTCTCCACTCGTGGGAGAGGGCACCCCCGCGAATTTACGTAAAAGCCTCGTAGCCCCGTAGGTTGGGAAAGCCGCGTAGCGGCGCATCCCGACGGTCGTACTATCCGGCGCGAAGCGCCGCAAGAATAACAATCGTCGGGTTCAATTTCGCTTACCCAACGCACTGGGAGCGATGGCGTCCTCGCCGTCGTGCGACGGCGATATAGGTCAATGGCTTCACATGCCCGGCATCAGGGATCAGGTGTCAGTACCTTCGGCGGCTTTGCCGCCCCAGATTACTGTCACCTGTCACCTGTCACCTGCCACCCGCCACCTGACATCTGCCACCTGACCTATAATCCGTTCCTTTGTAACAACGTGCTGATGCGAGGTGTCTCATGGCTCTGAATCTGTCTTCTTTCGCTCGTCACAAGGGCGCTGTACTGCTGGTTATGCTGGCGCTGGTTGCCGTTGTCGCGCTGGGTACGGTGGTGGGATATCGCTTGCAGTCTGATGACGTCTCGGCGCGGATGACGCCGGAGGCGCGACAGGAAGCGGCGCTGGTGGCGGCGGACACGGACGAGAACACCGGACCGATTGAGTTGGTTGACCTCCATAACCGCGACCTCGATGGTTCCCCTGCCCTCGCGCTGACCTTCAGTCAGCCACTGGATGCGCGTCAGGGTTACGACGCGCTGATTCAGGTTTTCGAGTTGCCGCTGCGAGACAAGGACAAGAAACAGCGCAACCGCGATTATTACGATGAAGACGACAACAACACGGTAGGCACTGCCGCCGCCAGTACGAAAGCGGAGGATGTGGATAGCACGGGCGGTACGCTGGTGTCGGGCGCGTGGGTCGTGGGCGAGAATCCCCGTCTGCTGTTTTTCCCGCACATCAAGCCGGAGGCGCGGTATGTGGTGCGCGTCGCGGCGGGCGTGCCTGCCGGAAACGGCGAGAAGACCAGCGCCGAATCGCGTTATGGCATCGTGACGGCGGCGGTGTCGCCCGCCTATTATTTCGCCAGCAAGGGCACGGTTTTGCCCGCCCGCCAGAACGGCGGCTTGCCGGTGGTGACGGTGAATGTGCCGGAAGTGGATATTCAGTTCCTGAAGGTCAAGCCCGACCAGATCGCCACATTTCTGGATCGCGTCATTGGCGGCAATACCCATGCCAATGGCGAAGAAGAGGAAGACGACGATTACTACTACCAGAACAGAAGTCTTAAGGGCGCGGTGAACAACTGGGAACTGGATCACTATCACGGCATGACGGAAAGCGTTTATACGGGGCGTTTCCTCACCGAGCAGAAAGCCAACAAACGCAGCGTGACTTTTATTCCGGTCGAGGACATCAAGGAACTCTCCGAACCCGGTATTTACATTGCGGTGATGAACCAGCCCAACCGCTTCCGCTACGACTATCAGGTGACTTACTTCTACACCAGCAATCTGGGGCTGCACACACGCCTGTTCGAAAAGAGCGCCGATGCGTATGTCAGCTCGCTGGATCAGGGCACGGCGGTCAAGGGGGTCGAAGTTTCGTGGCTGGACGCGCAGGGCAAAATTCTTTTGCGGGACAAAACGGATGACGACGGGCGCGCGCATTTTGCCGAACGCCCCAAAGAGGCCAAAGTCCTGCTGGCGCAACGCGACAAGGAAGTTGCGCTGATTGCCTTGAAGGAACCGGCGCTGGATTTGTCGGAATACGATATTGGCGGCGCGCCCGGTCGCGCCATCAGCCTGTTTGCCTACTCCGGTCGCAATCTTTATCGCCCCGGTGAACGCTTTGATATTGCCGTGCTGGCGCGGGACGCGGACGGGCGCCCGGTGCCCGCGCAACCCGTGCAGGCGATCTTGAAAGCCCCCGATGGCAAGGCGCAATTTACCGCCTCGTGGAATCCTGAAAACACCTTTTCCGGCTATTACCAGCGCGCGCTGGAAATTCCCGCTGACGCGGCGACCGGCTTCTGGAATCTGGAATTACGCGCCGACCCCGCCGACAAACGCCCGACCACGGTCTACCGCTTTGGCGTCGAGGAATTTTTGCCCGAACGCATGAAGCTGGATTTGAAAGTCGCCAGCCCGCAACTGGATGCCGCACATCCCTTTGATTTGCAGGTCGAGGGAAATTACCTCTACGGCGCGCCCGCCGCCGGGAATCGGCTGTTGGGCGTGGCGCAATTCCTGCGCGAGAAAAATCCGCTGGCAAAGCAGTTACCCGGTTTTGAATTTGGCGACGCCAACGAAGATTCCGCCCGTTACCGCGAAGAACTCACGGAAACCGCGTTGGATGACACGGGCAAGGCGAACCTCGCCATCGACCTTGAAAAAGCGGCGGGGCGGCAATCCCCCTTTCTCGTGCGCGCCACCATGAGCCTGCTGGAAAGCGGCGGGCGTCCGGTGATTCGTTCGCTCGAACGCGTTTATTGGCCTGCGCCGCAACTTCTGGCGGTGCGCCCGCTGTTTACCGGAGCCTATGCCCGCGAAGGCAGCGTCGCGCAATTTGAAGTCGTGCGCGTCGACGCGGAGGGCAAATTTTCCGGCGGCACTTACCCCGTGCGCCTGTTCCGTGAAAACCGCGAGTACTACTGGCGTTTTGAAGACCAGCGCGGCTGGCATTCCGGCTACACGGAAACCGACGAACTGGTGTCGTCCTCCAGCGTCACCTTGACGCCTGCCGCGCGTGGCAAAGTGGCGGCGCCGGTGAGATACGGTCGCTATCGGCTGGAAATCAACGACCCGGAAACCGGAAAAAGGCTTGCCTATCGTTTCTACGCGGGGTGGAACGCGCAGTCGGATGAAAGTCAGGGCATCCGCCCCGACCGCGTGAATCTGAAACTGGACAAGCCCGCCTACAAGGAAGGCGAAACCGCCCATCTCACCATCACCCCGCCGCACGCTGGCGAAGCGTTGATTACCGTCGAAGCCGACAGCACCCTGTGGGTGAAGCGCATCTCCATCCCCGCCGAAGGCAGGGTTGTGGAGATTCCGGTGCAAAAGGAATGGCTGCGGCACGACCTTTATGTTTCCGTACTGGCGCTGCGCCCCGGCAGCGGCGGCACGCAGGTCACGCCCGCGCGCGCTTTGGGGCTGGTCTATCTGCCGCTGGAGCGCGGCGAACGGAAGCTGGGCGTCAAGCTGGAAGCGCCGAAAAAGATACAGCCGGAAACACCGCTGAAAGTGAAAATCAAAGTCCCCGATGCCAAAGGGCAAAAAGCGCAGGTCACACTTTCTGCCGTGGATGTGGGCATTTTGAACATCACCAATTTCAGTTCGCCCGACCCGTTTCATCACTTCTTCGGCAAGCTGCGCTATGGCGCTGACCAGCATGATGTCTATGGTCGCCTGATTGAAAAAATGGCGGGGCAAAAAGGCAAACTCAAATTCGGCGGCGACGCTACGCCGGAAGCGACCAGGAGCCTGCCCAAAAAAGTGCGTCTGGTCGATCTTTTTTCAGGCCCCGTCGCGCTGAACGCGCAAGGCGAAGCGGAAATCACCCTGCCTGTGCCGGATTTCAACGGACAACTGCGCCTGATGGCGGTCGTCGCCGCACCCGACCGTTTCGGCAGCGCCGAATCCGAGGTTACCGTCGCGGCCCCGCTGGTCGCGGAACTCTCTATGCCGCGCTTTCTCACCGTGGGCGATGCCGCGACCGTGGCGTTGGACTTGCACAATCTTTCCGGCGCTACGCAGACTTTTCAGGTTGAACTCGCCAACGAGAGCGGCTTGAGAATCGGCGAAGCCAAACGCAAACTCACCCTGAAAGACCAGCAAAAAGTCACCCTGCGCTTCCCCGTGGAAGCCGGTCGCGCCTTCGGTCTGGCACCGGTATCGGTCAAAATCAGCGGCGGCGTGACATTGAACCGCGAATTCGCGCTGCCCGTGCAATCCGCCACGCCGCGCCAGCAAATCCTGCGCCGCTACGCCCTCGCCCCCGGCGAGAGCGTGGACTTGCGCGACACCGATTTGAGCGGGCTGCTGCCCGCGTCGGTGATCGCCCACGTCACCATTTCCGACACCCCGCCGCTGGATGTCAGGAGCGCCATTCAAGGCTTGCTGCGCTATCCCTACGGCTGCACCGAGCAAACAACCAGCACCGCCTACCCGCACGTTTTCATCGGTGAAGAAGAAGCCCGCGCCTTCGGACTCCAGCCCTTCAGTCGTGCAGAACGCGCCCTGATGCTGGAAAAAGCCATCGCCCGCCTGGGCGCGACGCAGGCCACCAACGGCGGTTTCAGTCTGTGGGGCAATGCCTCTGAATATGAATACTGGCTCTCCGCCTATGTCAGCAACTTTCTGCTCGACGCCCGCGAACAGGGCTTTACCGTGCCGGATCAAATGCACAAAAAGGCGCTGGATTTCCTGTTAAAAGGCTTGCAGGAAGGCGCCGCCGGGCTGCCCAAAGGCAAGCTGGTGTACAACGAAAACGCCATCTGGCGCGATGTTCACTACGCCGGTAGCGGGCGTTTTGCCGCCCTGGCCTACGGCGCTTACGTGCTGGCACGCGAATCGAAAGCGCCGCTCGGCACCCTGCGGAATATGTTTGAACTCCGCGAACAGGCGCCTTCCGGCCTCTCCCTCGTGCATCTGGGACTGGCGCTCTCCCTCATGGGCGACGAAAAACGCGCTCAAATCGCGCTGGAAGAAAGCATGGGCAAGGCGCGTCTCAACAACAACTGGTGGGGCGATTACGGCAGCGACCTGCGCGACGCCGCGCTCTCTTACGCCCTCCTGGAACGCCACAAGAAAACCGTGCGCGGCAAGGAAAACCTCATCCCCCAAATCGCCAGCGAACTGGAAAAGCGGCATAGAGGCCACTACTACACCAGCACACAGGAACAACTCGCCCTGTTCCTCGTCGGTCGCCAGATGCGCCAGAAAACCGACGACAAGCCGTGGAAGCTCGACCTGGCGGGCAAGGCGCTCACCAGCAAGGGTTCGCAGGTACAAAACCTGAGCGTCGCCGAACTGGGCGGCAGCCTGAAAGCCAGCAACACCGGCAGCGAGAAACTCTATCTGGAACTGGCGCTGGAAGGTCACGCCAGCCGGATGCCCGCCACACGCAGCCAGGATATTGGCTTAAAGCGCAAACTCTTTGACGCCGAAGGCAAGCCTTTAGGCAACCGCAGCCTCAAAGTCGGTGAAAGCGTGCTGGTGATGCTGGAAGTCACCCCTCGCTTCAGCATCAAAAACGCGCTGGTGGTAGACCGCATCCCCGCAGGTCTTGAAATCGAAAACCTCAACATCGTGCAAGGCGAAGGGCTGGGCGCTCTGGAAATAGAAGGCAGCAACCCCGCGCAGGCGATGACCAGCAACTACATCCAGCACGTCGAATACCGCGACGACCGCTTCGCCGTCGCCCTGCGCCTCAACACGGGCTACTACAATCGCGGCGTCACCAGACTCTTCTACCGCGCCAGAGTCGTCACCCCCGGCAAATTCATCTTCCCCCCGCTGTACGCAGAAGATATGTACCGCCCGAACATTTACGGGCTGGCGGAAGGCGAAGGAGGGGTGACGGTGACGGATGCGAAGGTGAAGTGAGGTCAATTCCCCGATGGGGCGGGTTTGAAGCCTGCCCCTACGAAAATCACGCCCTCATTCCGATTCGCATTAGAAGCGAGACGCGAAGACTGCCCGAAGACAGTGCACTTGCACGGCAAGGCGAAGTCGACAAAGGTTCGCTTCTCATGCGAATCGGAATAACATGCGGCGCGTTCTTCGATCCCGCCCGGACTGCTGACAAACCCCAACCCCACGCGTCATTGCGAGGAGCGTAGCGACGTGGCAATCTCCCTGGTCGCCAAGATTGCCGCGTCGCTACGCTCCTCGCAATGACGGTAAGCGTAGTTTCTTGTAGGTTGGGTAAGCGTAGCGTAACCCAACACTGATCTGTCAATTTGGTCATTCGCCCGGTATCTGGCAGATTGCGCGCGATGAATCGCCAATGTCGATCTGAGGGCACGGCACGCCGTGCCCCTACATGCGATCCGCTCATTCCCCGTAGGGGCACGGCTTTACTCCCTCTCCCCTGTGGGAGAGGGCTAAGCTTTCCCGTGCCCCGGTGTGCCGTGCCCGAATGCTTGCTGCCAGGTTCGCCGTTGCTGGGAGCGCCGGCGTCCCCGCCGGCGGGTTTGGTTCCGCGCGAAAAATCTTAAAACCACCTTTGATGCCGCCGGCGCTCCCAGGCTCAAAACCGATACCGCGCTCGCAAACTTCCCGTCACCCCTTCGCGTTTGCCGCCATACCCCTGCACCCCGAAATCCAGCTTCGTAGGTCGGGCACGTTTCATGTGCCCGGCATCAGGGATCAGAGGTCAGGTGACAGGCGCGTAGGGGCACGGCTTTACTCCCTCTCCCCTTGTGGGAGAGGGCTGGGGAGAGGGGTAAGCTTTCCCGTGCCCCGGTGTGCCGTGCCCGAATGCTTGACACGGATTGCCGGCGCTCCCAGGCTCAAAACCGATACCGTGCTTGCAAACTCCCTGTTACGCCTTCGCGTTTGCCCGTGTAGCCCTGCACGCCCAACTCCAGCGACCAGCCTTGTTGGTTTGCGGCGGTGGGGGTTAGGGTCAGACCTGCTTCCAGTACGCCCGTGTCGCCTTTCAATTTGGGGGTGTCCAGTTTGTAGCCGTAGATGCTGGCTTTTGCTTTGGCGTTGTATTCATGCTCCCACGCTGCGCCTACGTAGGCGGTGGTTTTGGTGGTCAGGGTATGGTGGAATTTCGCGCCCAGTTTTGTTCTTTGCGAATCCACTGCCTCGAACTTTACCGTTTCGCCTGTGGTGAGTTTTACGGTGTCGCCGTTTTGATGGCTCCAGAGGTATTGTCCGTAGACATCCAGCTTGCTTTGTTCGGTCAGGGTTATCACATAGCCCACACCCACATGCGCGCTCAGGTAGGTGGATTTGGCGTTGTAGGCGGCGGCTCTTCCGAAGCCGTCGTAGAGGTTGCTGCTGAAGTCGGTTTTGACTTTGCCTGATCTGATGCTGGCGTCGAGGTACAAGGGGGCTGCTTGGGTTTCGTCAAAGGCAAAGCGCGCCAAAATGCCTGCGCCGGTGTATTGGGTGTCGCCTTTGCCGTGTACGCTGGCGGCATTGGAAAAGCTGTTGTAGCTGTCGTAATTGCCTTCGCCGTGTTCGATGAAGGCGGCGGCGGTGAGGGTGCCTGTTTGGGTGGGCGTGGTTGCGGCGAGGCCTGCCAACAAGGTGTAGCCGTCTACGTCGATATGTGAACCGGTGTTGTGGCGCAGGGTGCTGTAGCCGATGGCGGCGAAGCCGTGTTTGTCGGATGATTGAACCGTTTGCAGGGCGGAATGGATGCCGCGCTCCGCTGCAAAATCCTGCGCCTGGTTCAGAAATGCCGTGCCGCTCAAAAAGCCTTCGGCTAATGCCTTGGTTTGCGGGTTGAGGTTTATGCCGGGGTTTGTGGGCGGCGTTACGGGCGGGTTCGGATCAGTCGGCGGGTTCGGGTCGACGGGCGGAGTAACGGGCGGGTTGGGGTCAATGGGTGGGGTAACGGGCGGATTGGGGTCAATCGGCGGGGTGCCGCCTGCTACGGTTGCCAGTAGTTGCTTGCCGTTGGTGGTCAGGTCAAAGTCGTAGAGCAGGCTCACGCCTTGCATTCCTGTGCCGTGGGCGATGGTGTTGGCGGGGTTGCCTGTCAGGTTGGCGGCGTTGATGAGGGTGACCGTATCGCCCGCTGTCAGGGGCGAGGCGCTTCCGAGGATGCCGACGTTGACCGTGCTGTTTGTGATGTTGGCGGTGCCGCCGACATTTAACAGGCTGTAGCCGTTTGTG
>BNUD01000049.1 GCA_025997095.1 Betaproteobacteria bacterium
TCAAACAAAGCCGCAACACATTCCCCTCCATTGGAGGGGTAGCAGGCGCAGCCTGACGGGGTGGTTCGGTGCAAAGTGACTCATCTTCCGCGCTTTGACGCATTTTGATGCGCCGGGAGCGACGGCGGCTCGCCGTCGCTCCCGAAAAGCGCCGCCGCGCTCATCCACACGCTCCAACGCGAGGTTTTATCGGTTTTGATACCTGACACCTGACACCTGATACCTGATACCTGACATCTGACATCCGTCACGCATACGCTGGCGCAAACGCTTCTTCCGGGTTTTCCACCGGGCCGTTTTCCTTCCAGTACGGCGAGAGTTTCCGCAATTGCGCGATGATGGGCGGCACGGCTTCAATGACATGGTTGATTTCGGCTTCCGTGGTGTAGCGCGAGAGCGAGAAGCGGATGGTGCCGTGCGCGGCGGTGTAGGGGATGCCCATCGCGCGCATGACATGCGAGGGTTCCAGCGAGCCGGAGGTGCAGGCGGAGCCGGAGCTGGCGGCGATGCCCATTTTGTTCAGGAGCAGCAGGATGGCTTCGCCTTCCACGTATTCAAAGGCGATGTTGCAGGTGTTGGGCAGGCGGTTGGTGATGTCGCCGGTGACAAAGGCGTGCGTGACTTGCGCGAGGATGCCTTTTTCCAGCTTGTCGCGCAGGCGTTTGATTTCGGTGTTTTCATAATCCAGATGTTCTAACGCCAGTTCCGCCGCTCTGCCCAGCGCGATGATGGAAGGTGAATTTTCCGTTCCGGCGCGGCGACCGCGTTCCTGATGTCCGCCGCGCAAAAGCGGGCGGAAGCGGCAGCCCCGGCGCAGGTAGAGTACGCCGATGCCTTTGGGGGCGTGCAGCTTGTGGCCGGAGAGGGAAAGCATGTCGATTTTGCTATCTTTTAAGGACATGGGAATTTTGCCCACGGCCTGCACGGCGTCGGTGTGGAACATGATGCCTTTGGCGGCGGCGAGTTCCGCCATTTTTTCGACCGGAAAGAGTGTGCCGGTTTCGTTATTCGCCCACATCGCGGAAACCATCGCCACGCCGTCATGCAGCAGGGATTTGTACAAGTCCAGATCGAGGCGACCTTTTTTATCCACCTTGAGCTTGTGGACGATATAGCCCTCTTTTTCCAGCCAGTCGCATAAAGAGAGAATCGCCGGGTGTTCGACCACGGTGGTGATTACCGTATTGCGCTCCGGCTGCGCCCGCAGCGCGGAGAGAATGGCGGTGGAATCGGATTCCGTGCCGCAGGAGGTGAAGATGATTTCCGAATCGTGTTCCGCCCCCAAAAGCGTTTGCACCTGTTGCCGCGCCTGTTTCAGCGCCTGCCCGACCTTGCTGCCGAAGGCGTGAATGGAAGAGGCATTGCCGAAATGCTCGGTAAAGAAAGGGAGCATGGCTTCCACCGCTGCGGGGTCTACCCGCGTGGTGGCATTGTTGTCCAGATAGATGGGTTCCATGATGGGGTCTCGGTTGGGTCAATTTTTCTCCCCTCTCCCTTTGTGGGAGGGGGGGTTGCAGGGGCACGGCGCGCCGTGCCCCTACGCCTCGGCAGGCATATAAGAAACCGGCAGCACCTGCACCAATTCCCCCAATGCCTCAATCAATTTCTGCTGGATGCCGCCCAGCGTCGATGCTTCCATCATGCAACCGGAGCAGGCCCCCTTGAGATTGACGTAGATGTTTCGCCCCTGCACTTCCACCAGATCCACATCGCCGTGATCCCGAATCAGCATGGGGCGGATGGATTCGAGCACTTCTTCGATTTTCTTGATGCGCTGCACCAGCGTCAGTTTTGGCGCGGCGGCAGGTTTGGGGGCGAGGGGTTTCAAGGGCGGCGACACTTCGCCCGGCCCTGCGCGTTCCGCCTTGATCTTCGCCAGAATCTCCTCGATGCCTTCATGACAGGCGGCGCAACCGCCGCCCGCCTTGGTGTAAAAAGTGACTTCTTCCACCGTGTTCAGGTTATTGGCTTTCACCACGTCTTCAATCAGCACGGCATCGACGGCAAAACACTTGCAGACCAGCGCGCCCTCTTCGTGGTTATCCGACCATTTTTCGCCCCGGTAATTGGCGATGGCGGCTTGCAGCGCCTCGCGCCCCATTACCGAGCAATGCATTTTCTCCGGCGGCAGCCCGTCCAGATAATCGGCGATATTCTGGTTGGAAACCTTGAGCGCATCGTCCAGACTCATGCCCTTGATGATTTCGGTCAGCGCCGAAGAAGACGCAATGGCGGAACCGCAGCCGAAGGTCTGAAAATGCGCGTCTTCGATGGTTTCCGTATCCGGGTTGACCTTCAGCATCAGGCGCAGGGCGTCGCCGCATTGGATGGAACCCACGTCACCAATCCCGTTGGCTGCTTCCAGGGGGCCTGAATTGCGCGGGTTGAAAAAGTGTTCGCGTACCTTGTCGGAATATTCCCACATGACAAATGCTCCTTACAGCGAAAAAGACTGACCGCAGGAACATCTGGCGGCGGCATTGGGATTGTCGAATTTGAAGCCGGTGTGCGTCAGGCTGTCGATAAAGTCGATGTTCACTTCATCCATCATCGGGTGCGTGAAGGGATCGACCAGCAGCTTGATGCCTTCCACTTCCAGCTCCACATCGTCTTCGGCCCGCGCTTCTTCCAGACGCATTCCATACTGAAAGCCGGAACAGCCGCCGCCGGAAATCACCAGCCGCAACCCGATGACGGGCTTTTCCGAACCACGAATGAACCGCTTGATGGCTTTGACGGCATTGGGGGTGAGATTAATCATTTTGTCGCTCCGTTGTGAGTCAGGGTGATGTCCCCATTCAGCAAGCGCCGTGCCAAAGCATAAAAGCCAATGGAATCATGACGATATGGTTTTATTGCCGCCGCCTTGTCGTAAACCCGACATAAAGCCGGAATGAACAGGGCGCATCTCGCACAGACTGTCCCCACCCTCTTTCAAACTATTGAATTTATAGAGATTTTTATCTGGCATTGCCCTTGCTATGTAGGTTCAGACACCGTGGGCACGGCACGCCGTGCCCCTACATCATCGGTCGTTCCCCGTAGGGGCACGGCGTGCCGTGCCCAGATGTTTGACACGGATATTTGTTAAAGCGAGCACACCATGAACCCGGTCATCATCAACGACACCACCCTGCGCGACGGCGAGCAATCCGCTGGCGTGGCGTTTTCGCTGCAAGAGAAACTTGCCATCGCAAAAGGGCTGGACGCCATTGGCGTACCGGAGCTGGAAGTCGGCATTCCCGCAATGGGCGTTGAGGAACAGGAGAGCATCCGCGCCGTCGCAAGCCTGGGGCTATCCGCCAGCCTGATGGTCTGGTGCCGGATGCACCCGCAAGATTTGGCCGCCTGCGCCGATTTGGGCGTGGCGCGGGTGGACATCTCCATCCCCGCCTCCGACCAGCATCTGGCGCACAAGTTGAGAAAAGACCGCGCCTGGCTCTTAACGACGCTGCCCGACTACATCGCGCAATGCCGCGATATGGGGCTGGAAGCCTGCATCGGCTGCGAAGACGCCTCGCGCGCCGATCCCGATTTTCTGCTCGCCATTGCCGAGACCGCCGCCAAAGCGGGCGCGGTGCGCCTGCGTTATGCCGACACTTTGGGCATCATGGAACCCTTTCGCCTGTTTGAGATCATCACCCGCCTCACCCGCGCTTCTGCTCTGGACATCGAAATGCACGCCCACGACGATCTGGGGCTGGCGACCGCGAACACGCTGGCGGCGATTCGCGCCGGCGCCAGCCACGTCAACACCACGGTCAACGGCCTGGGCGAACGCGCGGGCAACGCCCCGTTAGAAGAAGTGGTGCTGGGCGTGGAAAAACTCTACGGCGGCACGACAGGCGTCAATCTCAAAGGCTTTCCGCAACTCTCCGAGCGCGTCGCCCACGCCGCCGGTCGCCCCGTGCCCTGGCAAAAAAGCATCGTCGGTTCCGGCGTGTTTACCCACGAAGCCGGGATTCATGTCGATGGCTTGTTGAAAGACCCGCGCAATTATCAAGGATTCGACCCGGCGGAAGTCGGGCGCAGCCACCGCATCGTGCTCGGCAAACACTCCGGGCACAGGGCGGTACGCTCCATCTATGCGCGGCTCGGCATCCTGCTCGACGAAGCCACGGCGCGAGGCCTGGTTGCCGCCGTGCGCGCCTTCGTCATCGCCGCCAAACGCCCGCCGGAAGATGCCGATTTACGGGAATTACTCGAAACATCAGTTCCCTCGAACATTTGCCCTCCGTAGGGGCACGGCGCGCCGTGCCCCTACAACTACGCCCCCTCTCTCCGTTTTAAGGAACCATGACCATGAATACCGACCTGACTCTGGACGAAGCCTTGCGGGAACTCGTCTCTGCCGAAGACTTTCTCGACTATTTCGAGGTGCCCTACGCAGCCACGGTCGTGCACGTCAATCGGCTGCACATCCTGCAACGCTTTCACGATTATCTGCACCGTCACGCCAAGGACATGCCGACGGACGATGCCGAGCGACGCGCCATTTACCAGAAATGGCTGGCGCAGGCTTATGAGGATTTCACAAAATCCGACGCCCTGACGGAAAAAGTATTCGCCGTCTTCCAGAACGTGCCAACACCGGAAGGCGGCATGTCCACCTTCGTTTCTCTGGATAAAGTGTTTCAATGAACCCGCGCTGGCAAATCGACGATGAAGTCCGCATCGTCCGCAATGTGCGCGACGACGGCACCTTTCCCGGCGCGAACATGGGCGACCTGCTCGTGCGGCGCGGCAGCGTCGGCGTTATCCGCGACATCGGCTTTTTCCTGCAAGACGAGATCATCTACTCCGTGCATTTCCATGCCGACCACCGCATGGTCGGCTGCCGCGAAGAAGAACTCATCGACAGCGCCGAAGCCTGGACGCCGAGCCGCTTTGAATTCCGCGATAAAGTGCAAAGCCGCATGAGCCTCAAAGTCAATGGCGAAATTCTGGTACAGGCGGGCGAGGTCGGTGAAATCATCAAAGTCGTGCGCGACGACGCGAACGAGACCGCCACACCAGGCTTTTTCTACCACGTCCACTTTGCAACCCTGCCCGGTCGGGCGCTCCTGATTCCCGAAGCCATGCTGGAGCGCCAGAGCGCACTGGAAGAGACTGTTCCATGACCATGCAACCCTATCTCCAACTCAAGCTCGCGCTGGAGCTATTCAAAAAATCGCCCCGCTCCTTGAATGGCACGGAAAGCGCCCGTCTGGAAAAAGTCGTCCGTCATCAGGCAAAAATCGAAGCCGCCATTTTAGCCAGCCGCGAAGCCGCCAATGTCGCCGTGCCGCCCGCCACCTTAAGCGCCCGTCTCTCCGAAATCCGCAAGCGTTACCCAACCCGCAGTGAATTTCTGGACGACATGCGCCACAACGGTTTGAGCGAACAGGCGCTGGAAGCCGCCATCACCCGCGACCTGCATATCGAAGCCGTGCTCGAACGGGTCGCCGCGCAACTGCCGGAAGTCTCCGACGCCGACGCCGAAATCTACTACCGCCAGCATCCCAAGTCTTTCACCCGCCCGGAGACCCGCCGCATTCGCCACATCCTCATCACCTTTGACACCCCCACGCAAAAACAGACCGCCCTCACCCTGCTGGAACGCTTGCGCGCGGAACTCAAAACCCCCGAAGACTTCGCCGCCGCCGCCCTCCAACACTCCCAATGCCCCACTGCGCTGGATGGCGGCGTCATCGGCGCCGTCAAACCCGGACAACTCTACCCCGAACTCGACCCCACCGCCTTCGCCCTCGCCGAAGGCGAACGCTCCCCCCCACTGGAATCCCCCATCGGCCTGCACCTCCTCCTCTGCGAAACCATCCACCCCGAAATCAACCTGAACTTCGCAGACGCCAAAACGCGGGTTATCGCGTACCTGACGGAACAACGTCGGCAGGGGGAACAGCGGAGGTGGATTAAGGGGGTGTTGGGGCGGTAGGTCGCTTCATCTCCAATGTTGTTTGTCGTGGGGGAGGATGCAGCGGTACTTCCAATAGACATAGCTTTGTGCTGTCTGTATACTGCGGTGCTTCAGACACAAGACCAATCAACGGCTTGTGTTGATTTTTCTGGGTTATACACCTTCAAAGGTGTCTACTGAATGTTAGGTGGTTAAAACCCACATGCTTGTACGTTAGAGATCAAGGAGACATCATCGTGAATCAAGACGAATATATGCAAGATTTTAGTCTTCCCACACCAGAATCTAACGGCAACCCCGAGAAGGTTCATATAGCGCTTGATCACGCGCTTGACATACGAAAGTTCGAGATTAGTCTTTATTGGCAACGTGCCGCTTATTTTTGGGCATTAATTGCTGCAGCATTTGCTGGCTACTTCTCCATACTTAGTGCTGAACATCTCAGTAATAAGGAGCTACTGGCCTTCCTTCTGGCGTGTATCGGACTTATCTTTACTTGGGCATGGTTTCAAGTAAATCGAGGCAGTAAGTACTGGCAGGAGAACTGGGAGAACCACGTTGACATGCTTGAGGACTCAATTACGGGACCACTTTATAAAACAGTGATGCACCGTCGTGACGCCAATAAATTCTTGGAAAAATACGTAACAGGACCAAAAGCAATTTCTGTCTCCAAAGTCAATCAGTTAGTCAGCCTTTTCACGATAATTCTGTGGATCGGACTCCTAATTTACTCCGCAATACAAACTTGTCCAACATGGCTTACAGTTATCGGAGAACTTTTATTCTTCGTCCTAACCGCATTTTTTATTTTTCTCCTTTATGGAAAAAACGCAGCAACCCATAAAGGTGATCAGAATCACATCGCAATAACAAGGCGCGCCTTCGTTGTTGAGCGCTAAGCATCACCCGTAATCAGTGTTGTGGCAAGTTCCACCGCCTAACACTGCGTTGCAGCGGACAGCCTACGGCCGCCGCTGAACTTTGACGTTAGATGGCTATGACACACGACAGCAACCGGATCGACACCATCATCAGTCTCATGTTCGAGGCCGCGCGCTCCTACCTTGGCGGCGCCAAGATCATCATTGACAGTGATGGGATCAATGACGACCAAGGTGTACTCGTACCGACTCTTCCAGTTACAACGTGCTTGACGCTTGCCATTGAGATTCAGCTAAAGGCACTTCTAATCGCCCACTCAGTTGAGCGCCCTAAAGGTGATGGACATGACCTCCTATCGCTCTTCAACGCGCTACCTCACTCCGTGCAGTCAAAGTTCATTAAATTCCAAATCAGCTTCACTGAACTGAATGATGACGCTTTTAGAAAGCTCCTCGCAGATGAGAAGGACACGTTCAAGACGTGGCGTTATCCGTACGAGAAGCCTGTACTTGAGACGCAACCAGCCCCGCTGTACCACGTTGCTTTAGCTCTCAGCGAATATCTGAAATCGCACTTTGAGATTGAAAGGTCAGACAACGGCTGGCTCCGCAAGGGCGCCACCTAACAATTCATTCAAGCCGACCCGCTTCGCGGGTCGGCTTAATTCAGGCGTTAGCCCTGTCCAATACGATGGGCATTTTTTCACGGCATCAAGTAGCAAGCGTAGCGCGGGCATCATGTAGGGTGGAAAAGCGCAGCGCCTTCCACCATTCGCCCTATGTTCACGCACATTCCCTCCCCAACGCAATCCCCCTGATGTGCGCCTCGACCTTCCGTATCAAATCATCCGGCACCCCCGCCGCCACAAAACTGTTTTCCCAAGCCCCCTTCACCCGCTGAACCGTAACGCGCACCTCTTCCATCATGTCTTTCTGAATCCGCTCATGCAGCCCTATTCGTGCGAACAGGGTGGCGAAGGTGTCCAGCGTTATCGCATCGAAGCGTTTGACGCCCGCCATGTTGAGGGCAATCGAGGTGTCATGGGTCGTATAAGCCACCGTGGAAACGAGGTCGTAGGCGGGGGCAAGACGTGGGCGCGTCGGGGTATCGTAGATGAGCGACCAGTTTTTGATGTGCGCGTCACCGTTACCGATGAGCACGTTAAAGGCAAGGCGGCGCGCCATTTCTTTCAGGTCGGATAAACCGCCCGCGTAGCGCAGCAGCGTTTGGGCAATCATTTCGTAATTTACTCGCCCGTATTTCTGCGACGGACGCAGGTTGAAAACCTGGGCGAAGTCTTCGGTGTGGATACGCCCGCCCTTGCTACCCTCCATATGCTCTGAACGGTCAAACCGCCGTATCGCGTAAAACGCCTCGCCTTGCGGATAAGCGCCCATGTCGGGCAGAGCGTCAATGTGTTCGGGCGGCAGCAACAGCGCTTCTGGAACCTCAATGCCGACAGCACGCGCGGTTTCCATCGTCGCCGCTTCGACGCGCGGCAAGGCGGCAAAATCCCGTGAGGGCGGTTTTACGATGTAGTTGCCCAATTGCGTGCCCATGTTGAGCGTGTACCGCTCGCCCTGACGCAGCATGGAAAATTTCATCTGCATCCCGCCGAGCGAGAATTTGAGCGGAGCCGCTTCATCAACGGCGGCTGCGCCTGATGCGCCCCGCCTGAAACGCAGATGTTCCGGCGTATCGCCGGGATTCAGAGTGACCGCGCCGGGCAGGTCAGCCCCAAGCGCCGCCAGCAGCAGAAATTCGCGCTCTTCATGAACTTTAAGGCTTTGCGCGATGCGGGTTCGCAGACCGCCTTCAGGGAGCAGGTTCGAGAAAAATGGCGGCGCTTTGACCGATGCAAACTTGTGGCGCTCATCACGCAGAAGCGCCTCGGTTGAGGCTTCATCTCCGGGGCGTGACAGGGACAGCGACAAAACGGGGCGCGTGGAACCCATGCCGATGTACGCTTCATCAACGGAAAAAATCGTTTTCTCGTCCGGGTAATGCGTCAAATACCCGACCCGCACCTCCCCCAGACGAATTTCCAGAGATTGCACGCTGCTCATTTTGCATCCCTCAAATCATCAAATTCATCCAGAAGGTCTACGGCGGCGGGGCGGTTTGCAGTCCGCCCCGCCTGAAACAAGACCGCCTGTCCGATGGGCACCAGCGCGATTTCCAGACCAAGTGAAGTGGCGTAGGTAATGAAGCTGTCCAGCGTCACTTCCAGACCATTCTCGATTTTGGAGACCGTGCCCTGACGCATGTCTTTCACCCGCCCCTGCGCCAAGCCCGCCGCCTCGCGGACATGACGTAACTGCTTGCCCAACGCGGCGAGCGTTTGCGGATTGCGCGGGCTGTGCAGACGGGATGGCGATGAGTGTTTGGGCATTTTATTCGTTAAGGCGTATAGATTGAGACAACTTTATACGCGATAACGATTTGACGCAAGGTGAACAGCGGAAGGGAATGAAGGGGTTGTTATGTCGGGGCACGGCGCGCCGTGCCCCGACGGTCGTGCACAGTATCTACATCAAGCCGGATTTGAAAATTGTCGCCTAAATCTGCTTCAACTCGATATTCAAAGTCTGGATGCGGTAGGCAATCTGGCGCGGGGTCATGTTGAGCAAACGCGCGGCTTTGGCTTGTACCCAGCCTGCCTGTTCCAGGGCGCTGATGATGCGGCCACGCTCGGAAGGTTCTGCGTCTTCCGCTGCGGCGGGTTCGGGGTTGTGGCGGTTGCCTTCCGCCATGTCCGCTGGCGGGCGTTCTGGCTTATTGGGGCGCAGCGCCACGCGCTCGCGTTGCGGGAAGCGGATCAGGCTCACGTCGATGACGCCGCTCTCGGAGAGAATGGCGGCGCGTTCCAGACAGTTTTCCAGTTCGCGCACATTGCCCGGCCATTCGTAGTGCGCCAGATTTCTGAGGGCGGCGTCGTTGATGGTGAGTTTGCGTTTTTGCTCGTTGCCGATTTTGCTGAGCAAATGACGACTGATTTCCGGGATGTCTTCCGGGCGGTCGCGCAGGGGCGGCAGGTAGAGGGGCATGACGTTCAGGCGATAGAACAGGTCTTCGCGGAAATTGCCGCGATCGACGGCGGCTTCCAGGTCGCGGTGCGTGGCGGTGATGATACGGACATCTACCTTGATGCTGCGGCTGCCGCCGACGCGCTCGAATTCGCCTTCCTGCAAGACGCGCAATAGCTTGGCTTGAAAGGCGGGGGAGATTTCGCCGATTTCATCCAGAAACAGGGTGCCGCCGTCGGCTTGCTCGAAGCGTCCTTTGCGGGAGCCTGTTGCGCCGGTGAAGGAGCCGCGCTCGTGTCCGAAGAGTTCGGATTCGAGCAGGGTTTCCGGCAGCGCGGCGCAGTTCAGTTTGACCAGCGGGCCACGAGCGCGCGGGGAGTTGTAGTGGATGGCGTTGGCGATGAGTTCCTTGCCGGTGCCGGTTTCGCCGCGAATGAGGACAGTGGTGTTCCATTTCGACACCAGACGCACCTGCTCGAAAATGCGGCGCATGGCGGCGGAGCGCCCGACCACGCTGTCGAAGCCGTGTTGATGACGCACGGCGCGGCGCAGCAGGTCGCGTTCTTCCAGCACCGAGCGTTTGTCCAGCTCGACTTGCAGGGAGAGGCGCAGGCTTTGCCCGACCAGATTGGCGATCATCTCCATAAAGCGGGCGCGGTCGTCCAGGAGCGGGTCGTCTTCGGTTTCGGGCTGGACGACGAAGACGCCTTTCAAACTGCCGGACGCCTTGATGGGCAAGGCGATGATGGGCAGATTGGGGTCGTAGACGCCCAGCTTGTTGAGAAAGCGACGGTCATCTCCGACGCGCGACGAAATCAGGGCGCGGTCTTTTTCCAGCACATAGCCGATGATGCCCTCGCCGGGTTGGTAGCGCACGGATTCAAACTGTTCGGCTTCCACGCCGTGCACCAGTTGTACCAACAGGCTGCCATCCGGCTCGATCACGCTGACCAGACCATGCCCCAAACCGGCGTCTTCGTCCAGAATCCGCAGCACTTCCGCGATGGTTTCGCGGTAGTCGAGCGAGTGGGAAAGCACCTGGCTGACGTTGTACAGGGCTTTCATCTGCGCCAGCCGCAGGTAGTGGGTATCGCATTGGGCGGGGCTGCACATCGACAGCGCCATATCGCTGGATTTGCCTGGCGTGGCGGCGTGACTGTGCCCCGGATTTTCGTGGGGAGGCGTCATGCGTCGAACCCTCCCTTGTTGCCGATTTTGCCAATCGGGAGTTCGACCAGCGCCCGGCAGCCGCCGCCGGGCGCGTCGCGCAATTCCAGCGTGCCGCCGTGTTCGCTGGCGACTTGCAGGGCGCGGGAAAGCCCGGTGCCCAGATGTTGCCCGTGCTGGCCGCGCGTGGTGAAAAACGGCTCGAACACCTTGAGACGCAAGTCGGCGGGCACGCCCGGCCCCCGGTCGTCAATGGCGACTTGCGCGTAATCGTCGACGGGCGTGGTGGAGAGGCTGATGTCGCGCAGCTTCCAGCCGCGTTGCGAGAGCGCGTCGATGGCGTTATCCACCAATGCCTTGAAGAGCGAATGCAGTTGCATGGGACGCCCAAGAATGGCGGGCAAGGTCGCGGCAGGCCGCCAGTTGACGGTGATGCCGTTTTGCAGCATCCGTGCGGTGCATACATCCAGCACATCACGCAGCACTTCGTTGAGATTGCAAGGCGTGACCGCCTCGCGGGTGCCCGGCGGAATCAGTTGGCGCAGTTCTTCCAGATGGGCGCGACCCTCCGCCAGCGCCGAGGCGAGCGCGCCCGACATGGCGGGTTCCCGATTGTTGAGCATCCCGACGGCGGAACGCATCACATTCAATGGCCCTTCCAGTCGGTAGAGCACGGCGGAGAGGCTCTCGCGCAGCACCTCCGCATGTTCCTCTTCCGCCAGCAGCGCGCGCAGGGCGGCAAGGCGTGCCTTTTCCTGCCCCTGCCGCAGGGCGCTGACATCATTGACGACCAGAAGCAGATAGCGTTTGCTTGCCTTCGCGCCATCGTCCGGGCTGGCGTCCGTGCTCGTGTCCGTGCTCGCAATCGGCAAGAGCGAACAGGAAAACCAGCGCAGCGCCGCGCCGCCGGGACGGTCGATCCGCAGTTCGCGGGCGCGAAAGCCTTCTGCTTGCGACGTGCCCAGCAGCGTGTTGCGCCAATCCGGCAAGGCGGTTTCCAGCAGCAAATGCGCGGGTTCCGATGTGGCCAGATCGGCGTAGAGCTTTTTGTATTCCTGATTATCGAGCACCACCCGCCCGCGCTCGTCGAGCAGCGCCAACGCCATCGGCGCTTCGTCCACCACGGCTTCAATCAGGGTCTGACGCAGGATTTCCGGCGGCAGGCTGACGCGCGGGCGCGCGGGCACTTGGGATGCAGGGAAAGAAGTCGGCGCGGTATTCATGACTTGTATTCAGCATGTTTTGTGCCACGCCCCATAGCCACACATCTCCCGCCGGAGGGCACGGCGCGCTGTGTCCGAATGCCTGATTTTGGCGGCTATCCCACAAGAAATTCTGTCGCCTTTGCGACATCGCGCCGGGGGCATGGCGCATCAATTTGGTGCAACTGCGCGCCCTGCCGCGCCAAATCAGGGTTTTCTACGGGTTATGCTGTGTAAATTCAGCCTGTAACGCTGCAATGCTGCGCCCCAGTTGGATGGCAGTATCCGGCACCAGCAAAATGCGCGGTTCCAGCCGGGGGCGGTTTTCCTTGCCGGGCCAGGTGAGTTCGAGTTTGGTTTTTGGGTTGTTGGACATGCTCAGTCTTCCTCGCGGTTCATTCTTTGTTGTTGTTCGATAAGCGCCCGCTCGCGTTCCAGCTCCCGCCTCAATTCCTCTTCGGAGGGAAGATAGAGCTTGTATTTTGACGCAAAAAGATTTTCGTTGTCGGCCAGCACGGAATAACGCACAACATTTTCATCCCTGTCGGCACACAAAATAATACCGATTGTGGCGTTATCATCCGGCTGTTTGATTTTATCCTCGAACAGCCGAACGTAAAAATCCATTTGACCAATGTCCTGATGCGTCAGCTTGCCCGTCTTCAGATCAACGAGCACAAAACACTTCAGAATGTAATTATAGAAAACCAGATCAATATAATAATGTTCCCCGTCAGAAGTGATGCGCTTTTGCCGCGCCACAAAGGAAAACCCCTTGCCCAACTCCAGCAAAAACGCTTGCAAACTGTCAATCAACGCCTGCTCCAGATCGCGTTCGAGATAATCCCGGTTTTCCTTCAAATCCAGAAATTCCAGAATGTACGGGTCTTTGAGGATAAAATCCGGCACGGTTTTCGGCTCCAGCGTTTGAATCTCGTCCCTTACCCTGTCACGCCCGCTCTTTTGCGTTGCCAGCAGGCGTTCGTAGTAAAAGGAGTTGATCTGGCGTTCAAGCTGGCGGACACTCCAGTTGCTCTCAACACATTCTCGTCCGTAGAACTCACGTCGGGCGGTATCTTCGACGCGAATCAACTGCCGATAATGGGACCAACTCAATTCGTGCCACAGTGTGGCACGAATTGGAAACACGTTAAAAAACTGCCGCATCCGGCGCAAACTGCTTTCATCAAATCCTTTGCCAAACTCCGCCGTCAAACGTCCTGCGACGTACCGCAACAAGCCTTTGCCATACTCGGCGCGTTCGCCGACGGCTTCGTCTATCCTCCGACCAACCTCCCAATACGCTTCCACCATCGCAAAATTGATCGCGGCGCAGGCTTTGGTCCGCGCTTCTGCAAGCGTGTCGCGGATGCCGTGATAAAAAGCCGTATTCGTCTCTGATGCTACGGCGGTCGTTGTCTCTATATTTTGCTGGTTCATGGCGCCTTACACCTCATCTTCCACATCGAAACGGCCTTGTTCCGGCAGTTCGAGGATGTGGCGTCTTTCGAGTTCGGACTGAAATTCCTCTTCGCTGGGGAGGACGAGGAGATATTTGGATGCAAAGAGTTGGCGGTTTTCGTTGAGGACAGAATAGCGAACCAGGGTTTCATCCTTATCTGCACACAGAATGACACCGAGAGTCGGGTTATCATCGGAACCCCGTTTCAGGTCGTCAAACATACGGACATACATATCCATCTGTCCAATATCGGCATGAGTGAGTTTCTTTGTTTTCAGGTCGAACAGGACGAAACATTTAAGCAGGTAGTTGTAAAAAACCAGGTCAACATAAAAATGTGATGTTTCCGTGCTGACGCGGAACTGGCGTCCGACAAAAGAAAACCCTTTACCAAGCTCCATAAGGAAATCACGCAAACGGGTGACCAGGGCGCGCTCAATAGCAAGCTCGGCAGGTTTGTTCTGACTGGACAAACCGAGGAATTCGAGTATGTAAGGGTCTTTGAGTAACGTGGCGGGCGCGGGCTTGCCTGCCTCAGTGCTATTGTCTGTCTGCAAAAACCCGGACGGAGTCAGCAAGCGGTCAAACGACCGGGTGGAAATTTCCCGCTCCAAACGGCGGGATGACCAGCCCTGTTCGGCGCATTCGCGGATGTAATAGTCGCGGGCAACAGAATTTTCGACCCGCATGACCAGACGCCAATGTGTCCAGGTCAATTCGCTACGCAGTGCGTAGCTTTTTCCGGCATCAGAAAAAGTGAGATAGAACTGTCGGAAATTTTTCAAGTTGGCAACAGAGAGACCACTGCCAAACTCATCACCCAACTGACGGGCGAGATTGCGGATAAGCTGACTACCATAATTGGCACGTGCAACGCCGCCTTGTTCTTCTTCGACGATGCGTTGCCCAATTTGCCAGTAGGCGTTCACCATGGCGACATTGGCGGCAAAGTAAGCTTTGCTACGAGACTGCCGCAAGATAGCGCGGACGTCATCAAGCAGGCGTTCAGCAGCAGAGAGGGGTAACGTGGGGCTTTTATGGTTCATCATCGAAACGCGCCACCAAGCCGTTTTTCTCCCGGCTCGCAGCGTAAATGGTTAATTTGAGTTCAGCCTGTTCGATCACCTGATGCGGGTTCATGTCCACCCTGGCGCTGGCGATGGTTCGGGTCAGCGTGCGCGCCTTGATGCCTTCCAGCGACAAGGCGTGTGCAATATAGCCGCTTTGATAGCGGGTATACATCAGAGCGCATCCTTCTCGGTCGGGGCAAGAGGATGAAACTCTCCCTGTTTTTCGGCGCGCTCAAGAAACTCGCTCACCGCCTGACGCACGAGCCAGGCCAGAGACAGCCCATGTTCATCAGCCATTCGCTGCAAGCGCTTCAGTTGTTCAGGAGGCAGCGATACCGTTGTGCGGACAGTCTTCATTTTTCATCACTATTCATCATCTTGCATCACATGGTAGCGCGATTCTGAAGCCGGAGGCAACCCGAAGTCACTGCCAGTGGCAATCACAGTGGAAAATTTTGGCGGCTATCCCACAAGAAATTCTGTCGCCTTTGCGACATCGCGCCGGGGGCATGGCGCATCAATTTGGCGCAACTGCGCGCCCTGCCGCGCCAAATCAGGGGTTTACAGGCGTCGCAGTGGGCTGGCATGGCAGTTGCAATGTGTTGCTCATTCCTGTTTCGGCACGCCGCCTTGTCATGAGCGCACTCATCCTTCTCCTGATTTCTACCGCGCTGGTCAATAACGTGGTGCTCATCAAGTTTTTGGGCTTGTGCCCGGTCATGGGCGTCTCCAAAAGTCTGGACAGCGCCATCGGCATGGGCATGGCGACGACCTTTGTGCTCACCCTCACCGCCGCCGCGACCTGGATGCTGGAACATTGGCTGCTGATGCCGCTGGGACTGGATTACCTGCGGATTCTCGCCTTTATTGTGGTGATTGCCTCGGTCGTGCAATTCACCGAAATGTTCATCAAAAAGGCAAGCCCAGGTCTGTATCAATCGCTTGGCATTTATCTGCCGCTGATTACCACGAATTGCGCCGTGCTCGGTATTTCGCTCCTGAATGTGCAACAAAGCTACGGCTTTTTCTGGAGCATTTTTTACGCCTTCGGTTCCGCCCTGGGGTTTACCCTGGTGATGATGATTTTCGCCGGGATGCGCGAACGAATTGCGCTGGCGCGGGTGCCCGCCGCCTTCTCCGGCGCGCCCATCGCCTTTATTGCCATCAGCTTGCTGGCGCTCGCCTTTATGGGTTTTTCCGGATTGAATGTTTGAGGGGGAAAAATGTTTACCGCCATTTTCAGCCTGACCATTCTGGGCGCCACACTGGGACTGGCGCTGGGCATCGCCGGGCGTTTTCTGGCGGTCGAAGCCAATGCCAATGTCGCGGAACTGGAAGCCTTGCTGCCCGGCACCAACTGCGGACAATGCGGCTTTCCCGGCTGTTCGGGGGCGGCGGCGGCGCTGGTCGGTGGCGCCGCGCCCGCCACCTGTTGTCCGGTTGGCGGCAAGGCGCTGGCTGTCGCCATTGCGGAAAAACTGGGCGTCCGCCTCGACCTCTCCGGCGTGGCAGACGAAGCGCCGAAACTCGCGCTGGTGGCCGAGGATTTATGCATCGGCTGCTGTCGCTGCATTAAAACCTGCCCGACCGATGCCATTCTGGGTGCGCCCAAACAGATCCACAACGTCCTGAAAGAAGCCTGCACCGGCTGCGCCGCCTGCGTCGCGCATTGCCCGACCGAGGCGATTCTGCTCCATCCGGTTCCCGTCACCCTGCCGCATTGGGTGATGCCCAAACCATCGTCAGCGGTAAGCGTTGGCAACTGCGTGACTTCATTCGCGGAAAGAACAGCATGGGTTTGATGGAAAAATTCTTCGGCATCTCCTGGGGCATCCACCCGGAAGACCACAAGCGTCCCGCCGCCGATGCCGCCACGCGCGTCATGCCGATGCCGGAACGCTTGTACATATCGCTGGCGCAGCATTTGGGCGCGCCCGCCCTGCCCACGGCGCTGGTCGGGCAAAAGGTGAAAAAAGGCGAGCTGCTCGCCAAGCCGCAGGGCGTGGTTTCCGCCGCCATTCACGCGCCCACTTCCGGCGTGATTGCGGCAATCGGCGAAATTCCCGCGCCGCATCCATCGGGCTTACCGGTGCTGGCGGTGACGCTGGCAGCCGATGGCGAGGACGCCTGGAGCGAAACGCTACAAGCCTGCGATGATCCTTTTGCGCTGGAACCGGATGAAATCAGTCGCCGCGTCGCCGCTGCGGGCGTGGTCGGCATGGGCGGGGCGACTTTTCCTTCCGCGCTGAAACTGTCTTCCTCGCGCAAAGCCGGCGTGACGACGTTGATCATGAACGGCGGCGAGTGCGAGCCGTATCTTTCCTGCGACGACCGCCTGATGCGCGATGAAGCCGCAGCGATTGTGGACGGCATCCGTCTGATGCTGCACGCGACCGGCGCGAAGTTGGCCATCGTCGGCATCGAAAACAACAAGCCGGAAGCCATCCACGCCATGCAAACCGCCGCTGCGCCCTTCGGAGAAGTGCGCGTGCGCCCCGTTCCGGCGCGTTACCCGGTGGGTTCGGAAAAGCAGTTGGTGCAGACGCTCACCGGCAAGGAAATCCCCGCTGGCGCGCTGCCCGCCGAAGTGGGCGTGGTGGTGCATAACGTCGGCACGGCAAAAGCGGTGCATGAGGTCGTGCGGCTCGGACGCCCGCTGGTGTCAAGGATGCTGACGGTCAATGGCGGATTGGTGAAAACGCCCGGCAATGTCGTGGCGCCGCTCGGCGCGTTGGTTGAAGAGGTGCTGGCATTCGCGGGCGGACTCGCCGCTGCCCCCGCCCGCCTGATTATGGGCGGGCCGATGATGGGCATGTCGCTGCCGCACGCGGGCGTTCCCGTGGTCAAGGGCACGAGCGGCATTCTGGCGCTGTCCGGCGCGGAAGTTGCCGACCATCGGGAAGAATCCTGTATCCGCTGCGGCCACTGCGCGCGCGCCTGCCCGATGGGTTTGCTGCCGCTGGAAATGGCACGCCATATTCAGGGCGACGACCTGAAAGGCGCGGTCAAACTTGGGCTGAAGGATTGCATCGCCTGCGGTTGCTGCGCCTATGTTTGCCAATCGCATATCCCGCTGGTGCAGTATTTCGCCCACGCCAAAGGCACGCTGGCAGCGGAAGACCGCGCCAGACTACGTGCCGACGCCGCCAAAAAACTGGTGACGGCACGCAATGCGCGTCTGGCGGCGGAAGCGCGCGAAAAAGCCGAAGTCGCCGCCCGCCGCAAGGCGGAACGCGAAGCCGCCGCTGCCGCAAAAGCGGCGGCTGCGGCGGCTGCCGAAACCGCAACCGAAGC
>BNUD01000050.1 GCA_025997095.1 Betaproteobacteria bacterium
GAAAAACGCTTAAAAACAGCCTGGAATTCACCTTCCAGACCAGACAAGCCTTCCGACAGACTTTTTTCTTCGCCCCACGAAGGCGATAAGCGAAGGTGAGGATGGGAAAATCAACATCCTGTTAAGGCTTTTGAATCAGCTAATAAAATATGGACATTAGGCGGCGAATATGAATGGTATGAAATCGCCATTAAATTAATGTTGTCAGTAATAGGATGGATTGTTATTGTTGCTGCAACTTTGGTAACGCTGCCAGCTTTTGCTATGATTTTATGTGCAAAGGGCATGTTGATTGTTTTAATTGGTGTAGGGCCGCTATTTATAGCTGCCCTCATGTTTCCGCTTACGAAAAGTTGGTTTGATAATTGGCTTGGTCAAGTATTAACTCAAATTTTTACAATCGGCATATTGGCGATGATTTCGAGTGTTGCTGTTGAGCGTATTGTTCAGTTAGGTGCTGGAGCCGGTTATCTTGCTGCTTCTGATATACCACTTTCTTCATTATGTAATCATGCTGGAAAAATGATAATCGTAGGTATGATAATGATTTGGGTCTTAATGCGTTCCTCACAACTTGCTGCCGCATTAGCCGGTGGGGTGGCAAATAGTGCGATTTCAATAGGTGGCATGGCTGCTGCTGCTGCTGGTGTGGCTGGTGTCGCAGCAGCAGCGGGCGGCATGGCTAAACGGGCAGGGGGTGCCATGAATCGTCTTGACAAAGGTGAGACTCGTGCCAGTCTCAAAGCGAAGAGAGATAATGCCTCTATCAATGGTCGGAAGTCTCAACAAGCGGGTAGAGCTATAAAGTCTGGCGCGACTTATGCTTATCGTGCTGGCATGGCGAAGATGCGTACCCGCAACACCATAAAACGCGCCTAAACCGAAAGGTACAGGACTGACAAATGAAAAATTTAGAACAACAAATGCGTGACTTTTTAAGTTATTTGCAGAAAAATCGTCTTTGTCAATCAGATGATTTTTTCGTTGCACAAGCGTATCGGCTTTTTACCGGATTGCTGATGTATGTAGCTGACACGCCCGATGAGTGGAGGCAACTCAACATTGACGACTTTAAGCAACATCGAAAACAGCCTTTTCTCGCAAATGAGGAAGCGTTCTTACGATATGTCGAGTCTCGCAAATTGCGCTATCCTCTAACAGGTTGTTGATTTTCTCCAAAAAACCGTCATTTTCCGTTCTCAAATGACGAAAAATCAGTGGGTTTGGAGGCATTTTTAGAGTTTTTCAACAGCCTGCTAAGTGCTGAATGTATTGAAGCGTTACACGCTTATCTGAAACTATCAGAAAAGGTGCGTAACAGCGTTGATATTATTTTTGATCAGATGTGTGACAGAAGTGATCAAAAGGATTTTCGGATTGCAGCGTGATGAATGAGCAACCAACTTTTGAAAGTTAAAAAATGGAAATTCTGTACTTCATTGCCAGTATCATTTTTTTGTCAATTTCGATTTATCTGTTTCTGTTGATGTATTACGGAATAAGAACAAAAGATGAATTGGAGAAACAAATGGTGATGCAAAAAGTGAGAAAAATAGGTTATCCTGTTTCAATTTTTTATATCCTGTATCTGATTTTTGTGGTGATTCCGAAAGTGTAGAGAGTACATCAAAGGATAACTGCATCTGCTACTTAAAGCTATTTTCTAGCTGGTGTCGGATACGGGCAATGGTAATGTCCCCGTTGGGCACATGTCGAAAGCGGGCGATATAACCGCTACTGCCAAAATCAATAATCGCCTCGCGGTGGTAAATCATGCCTTCGACGGGTCGGAATCGCTCTGGAAACAAGGCGATTTTTTGTAGCTCATCACGGATGGTTTGAATGGCTTTCTTTGCCGTTTCCCTGTCTCTTTTTGCCAGAAAAGCATAGAGCCGTTTAATGTCTTCCAGCGATTGTGCGGAGTATCTTATTTGTGGCATACGGGCGCTGACTGTTCGTTGCCGTTGACAATTGAATCCATCCACGCCAGCATTTCGTCATGGGTAACATGCAGCCCGGTTTCGTCATGGTGGTGCAGGGCGTCGATGCAGCTTTGATCCCAGGCGTGTTCACGCTCTTTCTGCTCAACCAGATTCTGGATGGCTTCTGCGGCCAGCGAATGCGGGCTGCGCTTTTGCCATGCGGCAACAGTCCGCAGACGTTCGCGTGTGTCCTGAGAGAGACGTACCGACATGGGAACAATGTGGGCGGTGGTGGTCATGGTTTTCCCCCGTAAAGCCACATTGTACTACATTGCACTACTACGGATATGTGACCTGGTCGCGCAACGCCTGGAAGCCCGCCCCACGCCAGCGGCGCAGGGCAGGGTGCTACATGGGGCTTAGTTCAGAGGCGGTGCATGTCACGAGTTTTTAATTTGTCTGGTCTTGTAGCAAATGAAATGTCCGGTTGTCATATTCTCCATAAGGTATTGGCAAAGGCAGCCTGAGCGTTCGCCGGGTGCCGTTGTGGGGAGGGAAATCGTTTTCGGGTTACGCCCTCAACGATTTCCCTCCCCACGGCAAAAAGCGGACAATCCCAAAACTACAAAATCGGTCAATTCTAAAAATCCGCGACAGAACGTCGAGAAGCGAAACCCGACGCACCATCCCTTTCCCTCACTGACAAGCCTCACACTCCGGATGATCAATCGAGCAAAACCTGGGGGCATCCGCCGTTACATCATCAGACGCATCCCCCGCCAGTTTCTCCGCCTGCGAAGCGCCTAATGTCCGCAGGTAGTAGGTCGTTTTCAGCCCCTTCACCCATGCCAGTTTATAAAGTTCATCCAGTTTTTTCCCCGATGGCGTGGCGAGGTAGAGGTTCAGGGATTGCGACTGATCGATCCATTTTTGTCGGCGTGAGGCGGCTTCTACCAGCCATTTGGGGTCGATTTCAAAAGCGGTGGCGTAGCGTTGTTTCAAGTCTTCGGGGATGCGGTCGATTTTTGTCAGCGAGCCGTCGAAGTATTTTAAGTCGGCAACCATTACGGCGTCCCAGAGTTTTCTGGCTTTGAGGTCGCGCGCCAAGAATTCATTGACCACGGTGAATTCGCCGGAAAGGTTGGATTTGACGTACAGGTTTTGATATTCCGGGTCTATGCCTTGCGAGACGCCGACGATGTTGGAGATGGTGGCGGTAGGGGCAATGGCGATGCAGTTGGAATTTCTCATGCCGACTTGCCGGATGCGCTCGCGAAGGGCGTCCCAATCGAGGGTGCTGCTGCGGTCTTGTTCGACGGGTCTGCCGCGCTCATTCTCCAGTATGCTGATGGAATCAAGCGGCAGAATGCCTTGATCCCAGAGGCTGCCTGTGAAGCTGGAATAGCGGCCGCGTTCTTCCGCGAGGCGGGTTGAGGCTTGATAGGCGAGGTAGCACACGGCTTCGGTGGAGCGGTCGGCGAATTCGACGGCTTCTTTTGAGGCGTAGGCGTAACCAAGCAGATGCAGACAATCGGCAAAGCCCATGACGCCCAAACCGACGGGGCGATGGCGCAGATTGGCGGTTCTGGCTTTGGGCGTGGCATAAAAATTCATTTCCACCACGTTATCCAACATCCGCATGGCGGTGTTGATGGTGCGTTGCAGCTTTTCCATGTTCAGCGCGCCGTCTTGCAGGTGCGCGGGCAGATTGACCGAACCCAGGTTGCAGACGGAGGTTTCATCTTCCGAGGTGTTCAGGGTGATTTCGGTGCACAGGTTGGAACTATGCACGACGCCGACATGTTGCTGCGGCGAGCGCAGGTTGCAGGGGTCTTTGAAGGTGATCCACGGATGCCCGGTTTCAAAGAGCATGGTGAGCATCTTGCGCCATAACTGTACGGCGGGGATTTTGCGGAAGAGCCTGATTTCGCCGCGTTCGGCTTTTGCTTCGCAGGCGGCGTAGGCGTCGGCGAAAGCACGCCCGGTTTTGTCGTGCAGGTCGGGCACGTCGTTGGGGGAAAACAGCGTCCAGTCGTCGCCCGCCATCACCCGTTCCATGAACAAATCGGGAATCCAGTGCGCGGTGTTCATGTCGTGGCAGCGGCGGCGTTCGTCGCCCGTGTTTTTGCGGAGTTCGAGAAATTCCTCAATGTCCAGATGCCAGGTTTCCAGATAGGCGCACACCGCGCCTTTGCGTTTGCCGCCCTGATTGACCGCCACCGCCGTGTCATTCACCACTTTCAGGAAGGGAATCACGCCCTGGCTTTTGCCGTTGGTGCCTTTGATGTGGCTGCCCAGAGCGCGTACCGGCGTCCAGTCGTTGCCTAATCCGCCAGCATATTTTTGCAGCAGGGCGTTTTCCTTGACCGCTTGATAGATGCTGTCCAAATCATCGGCAACGGTGGTCAGGTAACAGGATGACAATTGCGAATGGCGGGTGCCGGAATTGAACAGCGTCGGCGTGGAGCACATGAAATCAAAACCGGAGAGCAGGTGATAAAACTCGATGGCGCGCGCTTCGCGGTCAATTTCGTTTAACGCCAGCCCCATCGCCACGCGCATAAAAAACACCTGTGGCAGTTCGATGCGACGCTCTTCAATGTGCAGAAAATAGCGGTCGTAGAGGGTTTGTAAGCCCAGATAGCCGAATTGCAAATCGCGTTCGGTTTGCAGCGCCGCCGCCAGTTGCGGCAGATCATATTCAGCGAGGCGGGGTTCCAGCAGGTCTGCTTCGATACCGAGGCGGATGAAGCGGGGGAAGTAGGCACGGGTTTCCTCCGCCACGGCATCCAGCGGAATGTCTTTGCCCAACACTTCCTGTTGCAGCGCAAAAAGTTGCAGTCGCGCCGTGACCTTGTTGTACGCCGGGTCTTGCTCAATCAGGGTGCGCGCCGCGAGGATGAGCGCCGTGTGGACTTCCGCAAGCGGCATGTTGTCGTAGAGATTTTTCAATGCGTGGTCGAGCACGGTTTGCGCTGAGGCTTCCGCGCCCAAATCGGCACAGGCGGATTCCACCCGTGAGAGCAGGGCGTGTACATCCAACGCTTGACGCTGACCGTCCACCACGACATGCAGACCGGCATCTGTCGCCTTGCCTTGCCGGGCGGCTTTAGCGGCGCGTTCTTCCGCACGCCGTTCGCGGTACAGCACATAGGCGCGTGCCACGTCATGCTCGCCCGCCCGCATCAATGCCAGTTCCACCTGGTCTTGTATGCTCTCGATATGCACCGTACCGCCCGCCGGACGGCGGCGCAACAGGGCTTCCACCACGTTTTGGGTCAGCGTCGCCACCCCCTCGCGGATGCGGGCGGAAATTGCGCCTTGCGCGCCCTCAACGGCGAGGAAAGCCTTGGACAGGGCGAGGGCGATTTTTTCGGGTTGAAAGGCGGCGATGTCGCCATTGCGCCGGATGATTTCCAGACTGGCGACGGTGCGGGTCGCCGATATGGGCGGCTCGCCCAGAAGTGATGAATGCTGCGGCATGTTCCAATACTCCCCGTGGATGCTTGCGGCGGGGGAGGTGGGAAGACAAGGGCGCAGCGCGGAAAAAAACGAATGCGGGTCGCCGTCATCATTCCGAAGACGCCCCGCCTCGGTAGACAAAGAAAATGTGCGGCAGGTTTCCTGGCTTCCGGCTCATCGCCTTGCGCCCGCCTTCCCGGAAAAATCCAGTGGCATGATGGGGCGCAAAACTCGTCGGTTACAGTTGCGGGGGCAGCTCCGGCATGATACGGCTGATGTCCGCCGAACCGGATTCCCTGATCCGTACAAGCGGCGAAGTCTAAAATGGCGAGTTGTGGACTGTCAAGGCGAAAAACACTAGATGTAGTAAAATCTTCCCGTACAACCACTACATATAGTTTTCAAGCGAGCCTGCATTGACCTCCTTTGCCCACTGTATCACCCACTGGCAGCGCCATTTCGGGCGTCACGACCTGCCTTGGCAGGGGTGCCGTGACCCCTATCCGGTTTGGCTCTCCGAAATCATGTTGCAGCAAACCCAGGTGACGACGGTATCGGGCTATTTTCCGCGCTTCATGGCGCACTTTCCCGATGTGCGCGCACTCGCGGCAGCGCCGCTGGACGCGGTATTTTCCCTCTGGGCGGGTTTGGGTTACTACGCCCGCGCCCGCAATCTGCACGCCTGCGCCGTCAAGGTGGTGGCAGCGCATGGCGGCAAATTTCCGGAGACGGCCGCAGCCCTTGCGGAATTGCCGGGCATCGGGCGTTCCACCGCCGCCGCCATCGCTGCCTTTGCCTACAGCGAACGCGCGGCGATTCTCGATGGCAATGTCAAACGGGTACTCTGCCGCTGCTTTGCCATCGAAGGCGTGCCCGTCGGCACGGTGGAAAAGGAACTTTGGGCGCTGGCAAGTTCCCTGCTGCCCGCTTCCGTCGATATGTCGGTCTACACGCAAGGACTGATGGATCTGGGCGCTACCCTCTGCATCGCCCGCAAGCCCCGCTGCCCGGAATGCCCGCTGGCAACAAGCTGTCTGGCGTGGCAACAGGGCAGGGTACAAGACCTGCCCACGCCCAAAATTAAAACCCGAAAACCGCAACGCCGCAGCGAATTTTTGCTGATTACGGATGGCAAAAACATCCTCTTGCAACGTCGTCCCCCCACCGGCATCTGGGGCGGATTACTGACCCCGCCGGAAGGTCTGGAACGCCTGCTTGATTTTGGGTTGAGCGCACGCAACCTGCAAACCCTGCCCCCGCGTACCCATGTCTTCACCCACTTCCGGCTGGAAATCCATCCGTACCTGTGTCGGGTCGAACAAATGCTGCTGTTCGTGAGCGAACCGGGGCTGGAATGCCTGACGCTGGAAGACGCCTTGCAAGCGGGCGTTCCCGCGCCGGTGTCGAGGCTTTTGCGGGAAGTGATGGCTTTGACCTCTGATAAGCGGGATATATGATGACCCTTGCTACCCATTTACAAGGAGCCGCACCATGCAAACCGGAACCGTCAGCGCAAAAGGACAAATCACCCTGAACAAGGACACCATGCGGCATCTTGACGTCCAGACTGGCGATAAAATACTTTTCAGGAAAATGCCGGATGGCACAGTCAACATCGAAGCCCAAAAAAAATTGCACCCCGTTGAATCCTTGTTTGGACTACTTGGCAAAGCCAGAGTGCACATGACGGATGAAGAAATGAAGACTGCCATTGAGGAAGAACACGCCGCCGCAGGGATGAAAGGATTGTCATAATGAAAGTCGCCAGTGACTTTGAGGTGATGCACCGTCACGAAAAGCGTTTGCCTGACAAAATAAAACGAGCCGGGTCTTTCGACCCGGCTCGTTCAAATCATGTCTGTTTGATTAGCCGCGCGATTGCTGGATGCGGGCGCGCATCCGTTGATGCGAGCGGCGCACGTTTTCTTGCGCCTTTTTGATAACCATAATCCGGCGTTGGACGAGATCGTGCGCGTGTTGTGTTCTCATACTCATCGTTGCGTACTCCTGTAAAAAAGTGGGCAGCCCTGCTTTTGTTGCAGTGCACAAAGCGTGATTCTCCGCTTAATTCCCAATAAATCAAGCGCGTGATGCGGGTATGACAATTTTATTGTTGCAGTGCAACAACAGCGACGCGGGAGCGTCAGGCGTGGCGCGGTTTGGCGTAATTTCACTGCCGAAAACGGTTTTCCGTACAGATAGCCTTGCGCGTAGTCAATGTCAAAACCGGCGAGGAGTTGGGCTTCGTGTTCAGTTTCCACGCCTTCTGCAAGGATGTCGACGCCCTGTTTGCACTTGAAAAGAAGGAAAACAACCCCCTGAAATCCGGGCAGTAAAATCCATCAGGTTCGTGGGCTTTATCACTGATAGCGGTCAGAATCATCCAGTCCGGTTCTGAAACCTTGTTTGCGCGTCACCGTGCCGGGGTAGCGCGGGCGGATGCCGCGCAAGAACGGGTCTTCCGCCAGGTCTTGCTGAATTTTCCTGATGTCGTCAGGCGCAAGTCCAAGACACACGCCTACAAGCGCATCGAGACGGGTCAGCGCATCGGTCATTGCCTGCTTCAGCGCCTCTTCCCCGTGTTTTGCAACCACCTCTTTCCATTTCGACCGTTCGACATCGTTTCCGGGAATTGGCATGTTGAGGATGGCGCTTTTGCCGACTGCCTCGCCTTCTTTTTGGGCAAGCGCGAGCTTGAGTCCTTCGGCTATGTCCAGGCGATTGCATTCCACCCAGTCGAACATATCGGCGGATAAGCGCACTCGCCAATCATCATCGAAGGGCTGCAATGAAGAGATGGTCAGAACCGCCTCATATTTCGATTCGCTGAAATGCTCGCCAAAACTGATTCTTGCGTCTTTGTCAGCGCGGATTCTATGCTTCACGGTTTGGAATCCAAGATCGGACAAGGCTTGTTTCGTTGCCTCCGCTGCCCGCAACCGGTTGGTACACGCGGAAATCAGCGAAGTCCGCATCGCTTCGATCTCCGGCGCTTTGGCGGCCAGCGTGTCGTTCCACGGGAGAAAGGCAAGGTTGGTCGGGTAGATATGGCTGCGCAGCGTATCGAGGACACCCATGCGAGCGGCAATCGCGTAGAACCAGACATAGACGTTCGACATCAGCAGCAAATCGAACGGTACGTCAGACAGGGTGTTTTTCGGGAAAAACAGGGACGCGGTATTGGTAAACGCCGCTTTACCCGGATCGAAAACTACGCCATTCGGACAATGGGCAACTCCCGCGATAGCCAATCCCCTGGGCGGAAGAATGCTGTCGTAGCGCCAAAGGCTGGCATCGTCGATGTTGTCGAGGTCCGCCGAGGCCAGTGCGGGATCACCTTGTAACTCGGCGGCAATGATGTTTTCGCCTTTGTAGACATGGGTGCCTTTTTTCTTTCGGGCTTTGTTGCCACGGAACGCAACGCCACCGGCAATCATGCGGCGAGCCTCCCAGCCAGGCTGCGGCTCGTCCTTCCAGTCGACGATCCTGCTCCCGACCTTGCGTACCCAATACGGTTTTGCAATGTCCTCGAAGGTCTGCCCCTCCCATAGTTTGCGAAGAATCGCAAGGCGGGATGGTGTGACGCGGGTGAGTATCCGTCCATCCGGCGAAAAAATGTCATGATAGGGAACGAGGGCTTCCGGCATCGATTCGAGGTCAAATTCAGGCAGCGAATCCCCCTCTTGCGGCTTGACGCAAGAGGCATCCGCAAAACGGATTGAAACCGTGTCTTCTTCTGTGGCGGGGCGATTCTCGGCAATCAGAATGGCGGTGATCGCCTTCGCGTCGAATACGGAGCGCCATATGACTTCCAGGTCAACGATCTCCTTGATTGTCCATCGTCCGCCAATGGCAAACAGCTTGCGCAGGGAAGCCGTCTCATTGCCGTCAAACAGGGAGACCGGCAGGACAAACCCGACCTTTCCTGCCGGTTCGCCGTCCCTCGCGGGTTTTGCCCAACGATCCAGCGCGCGGAAAAGGAACAGGGCATAGGCGTTCAGCTTGCTGGAAATGCCGGGAAATCCGTTACGCGAACGCTCAAACTCCTTTTGCGAACGCTCGTCGAGCGCCTGGGCGCTTCGTTCCGCCCGGACATACGGCGGATTGCCGATCACCGCGTCATATTCCTGAATGTCGATTTCGGCAAAGCGATCCAGCGCCGTCCATTGATCCCGTTCGACCAGAGAATTGACCTTTCCCGTGACCAGCACGTCCGGGAATCCGTGTTGCTCAATATCGTCCTTCTGACCCAGGATTTGCCATAAAAGCTGAATCTGGCTCAAGACCGCCGAGAAGGTATTGAGGTCATTGCCCGCGATACGACCAAACGCGGCAAGAATGTCCGCATACTCGGCGACGCCTCTTTCCAGATCGTTGCCGACCATCACCCGATAGCTCTCGATCAGGAACGTCCCCGAACCGCAGGCGGGATCGAGCACCCGGCTGTTTCTCGAAACGCCCATTCGCTTGAGCATATAACGCGCAATGGACGGCGGAGTGTAAAACTCGCCCATTTTCTTGCGCTGCTCGCGGTTCATGAAGCGGTCGTAGATGCCCGTGAGAATGTCGCCTTTGATGGTTTTGAAGTTGTAGCGGGAAAACCGGAACATCGTCAGTTCGATGGCGCTGGACAAGGCTTCGTCAACGGAGCCGAAAATCCAGTCCAGTTCGGTCGCCTCGAAAGCCGACGCGTAAAGCTGACTGCCGCGCCGATAAGCGTATTCCAGCAGTCTGGCGTAGCTTTCCCTGAAATATCGCTTCATTTCCTGGAACGCGGCGACACCGCCATTGCAGACATACCTCATGTCACCAAAGAAACCGTGATCCTCGAAGAACCGCAGCAACAGCACGCGAGCGAGAATCAGGTTGGCGGTTTCAATGGAAAACAGTTCATGCAGCTTGTCATCATCAACGCCCGTTCTGGACTGAAATTGCGGCAACCCGGTCAACGCGAGGCGGGCGACATGCGGGGATTTGGCGAAAATCCTTTTCAGGCGGGCGGCTTCCCGATCATGTTTACGCGCACTGTCAGGTCCTCTCGGACGCCCCCGCAGACTCAGGGAATGTTCGTCGAACCCGTCTTCGGCTTTGCCGAATTCGAGCCAAAAGGCATCGGCCATGTCCGCGTACTCTCGCAGCTCGCCTTGCAAGCGCAAAAGCGCGCCGGACACCGCGGCTTGCAGATGGAGGGTTGATTCCTGAATCTGGCGGAAGAACCTTTTGCGGCTCAACCTGACCCGTTCCACTTCGCGCCTTGATGCGTCCTGCGGCTGGAGTTTTTCTACGGCAATCATGGTCGTATCACCGCTTCTGAATTTTTCCAACTGCTGCGACACGCCCGCGAATCTGGCTTTCAGGGCAACCGCTTTTGCCAGAAAATCCGCCTCATTCAGTCCGTCCAGAGCAATGACAATATCCGCTGCCGCCGACAAGTCTCCGCCGCCTACCGACCGCAAGACCATGCAGACCGGTTCGATCATGACGAACCACGCGGTATGCGTCCCGACGTACTTGGACTTTTTGGCGAAAATGATTTCTCTGCGCGCCGCGTCGAAAAAGCAGTTGTGTTCGTCCTTGGCTTCGACAACGATCCAGTCAGTCTTTGAGTCTTTCCCGTTCGCCTCCCGATACCCTGTGGGCGCGCGGACGGTCACATCAGGGCGTCCGCCTTCGCCGCTGGTGTCAATGTCCACGTCACTGGCGGGATAGCCGAGAACCTGAATGAACAAGTCCCGGATTGGCCCATACATGGAGGCTTCTTTCCCCGTCGGGGTCGTCTTGATCTTGTTGACGGTTTCGTCGAAGGAGAATTTTGCCATGCGATGGTTGATTGATCGTCAGATTAATGGTTTTTACGCGATAAACGCTTGATGCGTCAACCAGTTGCGCGCCAGAGCATCAATGCGATTCACCGTGTGGATGTACGCATTGTCCTCGTTGAGACTTGAGACGGCAGGGAAGTTCTTGTTGGCGCTATTTTCGGAAAAAACGGGCGGGCGCCTGGCTCACGGGGAATTGATTTCCGCCCACACCGGCGCGTGGTCGGAGGGGCGTTCCAGTTTGCGCGGGGCGCGGTCGATGCCCGCTGCGACGCACTGTGCCGCGAGGGGCGCGGAGAGCAGGATGTGGTCGATGCGCAGCCCCTGGTTTTTTTGGAAACCCAACATGCGGTAATCCCACCAGGAAAAACTTTTTTCCGCTTGCGGGAACAGCCGAAAGCTGTCGGACAGCCCCAAATCCAGCAAGGCGCGAAAGGCGGCGCGTTCGGCGTCGGAACAGAGGATTTGTCCCGCCCACGCCGCCGGGTTGTGTACATCCGCGTCTGTCGGGGCGATGTTGAAATCGCCGCAAAGCGCCAGGTGTTTGTGCGCCGCCAGTTCTTCCGCAAGCCAGGCTGTGAGCAGGGCGAGCCATTCCAGCTTGTAGGCGTATTTGTCGCTGCCCACGGCCTGCCCGTTGGGAAAATAGGCGGAAATGACGCGCACATCGCCAATCGTGGCGGCAATCAGGCGTTTTTGCGGGTCGGGATAATGCGGGTTGTCGATCTGAATGTCGCCCAACGCATGACGGGCGACGATGGCAACGCCGTTGTAGGTTTTCTGACCGCTGAACGCGACATGAAATCCAGCGGCTTCCAGTTCGGCGCGGGGAAAATTGTGGTCTTCGAGTTTGGTTTCTTGCAGACAGATCACATCCGCCTGCTGGCTGGCTGACCAATCCAGCAGGTGGGGAAGGCGGACTTTAAGGCTGTTTACGTTCCATGTGGCAATCTTCATTGCGCGGTGGGGGTTCCTGCTTTGGGGTAGCCCGCCAGATCCAGCGTGCTGTCGTAGGCGGCGGCATCAAAACCGCGTACTTTTTGCCGTCCGACGGTAACGCTGGGCACAAAGGCGTCGCCCACCAGTTTGGCGAGTTCGGCTTTGTCTGCTTCGTTTTGCAGACTCTTTTCGGTAAACGGCACTTTGCGCTGGTTCAACAAGTTGCGGGCGAGCGCACAACTCTCGCAGCTTGCCGAGGTGTAGAGCACGACCGGATATTTTTCCACGGCATTGCGGGTGGCAAAGGGCAGGTCGGAAGTGTCGCCGATGGCGGTGCCCGCCACGCTGATCCGCACTACGTTCTTGGCATTGCCCGGAGGCGCGCTGTCGGAGTACATGGTTTGATCGGTGACCGGGTCAGTCCAGCGATAGGTCTGGGCGCTGGCAGCGAAACCAAGCGCCATGCAGAAGACGGCGAGGATGATGTGAGGCAGACGAAAAGGGTTCATGCTTCATTCTCCAGAAAGGTTATCCGCTAATCATACCACTGTGACGCAATAATGCATCCGGCTTTGGCGCGCGTCCGCGAAAGGCTTTGAAGGATTCCAGCGCCGGACGCACACCGCCCTGCGAAAGAATCTCATCCAGAAAACGCTGCCCGGTCGCGGCGTCCAGCGGGTCGCCGGACTCTTCGAAGGCGGCGTAGGCGTCGGCGGAGAGCACTTCCGCCCACTTGTAGCTGTAGTAGCCCGCCGCGTAGCCGCCGCCAAAAATGTGCGAAAAGCTGTTGGGGAAACGGTGCCATTCAGGTGGAAAGAGCACCGCGACTTCTGCGCGCACGCGCGCGATCAGGTCGGGGATGGCGTCTTTTTGCGGGTCGAACTCGCTGTGCAACAGCATGTCGAACAGCGCGAATTCAATCTGGCGCACGGTGATCATGCCGCTCTGAAAATTTTTCGCCGCGCGCATCTTGTCGAACAGGGCGCGCGGCAGCGGCTCGCCGGTGTCGACGTGGGCGGTCATGGCTTGCAGTACATCCCATTCCCAGCAGAAGTTTTCCATGAACTGCGAGGGCAATTCCACGGCGTCCCATTCCACGCCGCTGATGCCGGAAACACCGAGTTCTTCCATGCGTGTCAGGAGATGGTGAAAACCGTGTCCCGCCTCGTGGAACAGGGTTTGCACTTCGTCATGCGTGAACGTGGCGGGCTTCGTGCCCAAGGGCTTCGAGAGATTGCAGACGAGGTAGGCAACGGGCGTTTGCAGACCATCGGATTTGCGGTAGCGACTGACGGCGGAATCCATCCACGCCCCGCCGCGCTTGGTTTCGCGGGCGTACAAGTCCATGTAAAACTCCCCGACGAGTTCGCCTGCCGCGTTTTCGATGCGATAAAAACGCACGCTGTCATGCCAGACCGGGGCGCGATCCGGCTTGACGCGGATGCCATACAGACGCTCGACCACATGAAATAACCCCGCTATCACCGCAGGCTCGGTGAAATAGGGGCGCACTTCCTGCTCGGAAAAAGCGTAGCGTTCCTGCAACAGTTTTTCCGAGGCGTAGGGCACGTCCCAGGGTTGCAACTCGGTCAACCCCAGTTTTTGGGCGGCAAAGGCGCGTAATTCCCGCATGTCACGTTCGGCAAACGGTTTGGCTTGCTTTGCCATGTCGCGCAGAAAGGCGAGCGCTTCTTTTGGTGATTGCGCCATTTTGGGCGCGAGCGACACTTCCGCGTAATTGCCAAAACCCAGCAACGCCGCTTCTTCCGCGCGCAACGCCAGGATTCTCGCCATCAGGGGCGTGTTGTCCCACTCAGGTTTGCTGCCTGAATCGGCAAATTCCGAGGCGCGTATTGCATGGGCGCGATACAGGCGGCGGCGCAGTTCCCGATGCTCGGCGTATTGCAGCACGGGCAGGTAGGAAGGCGCGTGCAGCGTGAATTTCCAGCCTTGTACACCAGCGCTTTCCGCCGCTTCGCGCGCGGCGTCTCTGGCTTCCGGCGGCAGTCCGGCGAGGTCTTTTTCGTCGTGGACGATTTCGGCGAAGGCGTTGGTCGCATCCAGCAGGTTTTCCGCGAATTTCGCGGCGAGGCTGGAGAGTTCTTCCATAATCGCCTGAAAGCGTGGCTTGTCGGCTTCCGGCAGTTCCGCTCCGGAGAGGCGGAAATCGCGGATTTCGTGGTCGACAATGCGCTGTCTGGCCAGATTCAGAGTGGCGAATTCGGCGCTCGCGCGCAGGATTTTGTATTTTTCAAACAGTGCGAGGTTTTGCCCCAACTCGCTATAAAAACGGGAAATCTCCGGCAACAGCGCGTTGTAGGCGTCGCGCCAGACGGGGATGTCATTGACCGAATGCAGATGCCCGACCACGCCCCACGCCCATGAGAGGCGTTCCAGCCCTTCGCTCAAGGGCGCGGCGAAATCCGCCCAGGTTGCGGGGGTTTGCGGGGCGGTCAGGCGGGCAATCAGGCGGCGACTCTCGGAGAGCAACCGCGTGATGGCGGGGGAGGCGTGTTCCGGCGCGATGCGGTCAAAGGCGGGCAACCCGCCGCTTTGCAGCAGGGGATTCGTGGTGGAAGTCAAAGGCGCTCACCTGTCAGGCGTTCATAGGCTTCCACGTATTTCGCGCCGGTTTTGGCGGCGATGTCGGCGGGCAGGCGGGGGGCGGGCGCTTTTTTGTTCCAGTCCAGCGTTTCGAGGTAATCGCGCACGAATTGTTTGTCATAACTCAGTGGGCTGCTGCCTTCCTGATAACTGTCGGCAGCCCAGAAACGGGATGAATCGGGCGTCAGCGCCTCGTCGATCAAATGCAGCGTCCCTGCCGCGTCAACGCCAAATTCAAACTTGGTGTCGGCGATGATGATGCCGCGCCCCAAGGCATAGGCGGCGGCTTCGCTGTACAGCGCCAGCGCCGCGTCGCGCGCTTCTGTACACAGGTCTTCGCCGCGCTTGCCCGTCCCCCGCAAGACTTTTTCCAGATGCAGGGCGCAATGCTTTTGCGCTTCGGCAAAGGCAATGTTTTCGTCATGCGCGCCGACTTCCGCCTTGGTCGCGGGCGTAAAAACGGGTTCGGGCAGGCGCGAGGCGATTTTGAGACCGGCGGGCAGCGACACGCCGCACACCGCGCCGGTTTGTTGGTAATCCTTCCAGCCGGAACCAATCAGGTAGCCGCGCACGACCGCCTCAATGGGCAGCGGCGTCAGGCGTTTGACCACGACGGCACGCCCCGCCACCTGCGCGGCTTCGTCCGCCGCCACCACGGTTTTCGGGTCTATGCCGGTGAGTTGATTGGGGATGATGTGGGCGAGTTTCCTGAACCAGAAATCCGCGATGGCGGTCAGCACCGCGCCTTTTTGCGGGATCGGGTCGGGCAGGATGACATCGAAGGCGGAAAGTCGGTCGGTGGTGACAATCAGGAGCTTGTCGGTATCGACGGCGTAAATGTCGCGCACCTTGCCACGGGAAATCAGGGGCAGGCTGCGAATGGAGGTTTCAAAAAGGGCGCTCATGAAAAAATCTCGCGGGAATCAATAAAAGGCAACAACAGGAAAGGCGGGGATTATACGAGTTCGGACGCATTCACGCTGGCGCGGACATGACGCGATTTTTACCGGATTTTTTGGCTTCATACATCACCGCGTCGGCGCGGGCGATGATGGCGGCCTGATCCTCGCCCACGCGCAACTGGGCGACCCCGGCGCTGAAGGTGATGAGGATCTTCTGGTTCTGGAACAGGAAAATGCGGCGGGTCAGTTCGCGTTGCACACGGGTCATGGCGGCGGCGGCGGCTTCCAGTTCGGTTTCCGGGAAGAGGATGACAAATTCCTCGCCGCCGAAACGCGCCACGGTATCTTGCGGGCGCAGGGTTTCGCGGATGACGGAAGCGAGGTGAATCAGGGCTTCGTCGCCCGCGACGTGTCCCTGGCTATCATTCAATTTCTTGAAATTGTCGATGTCCAGCATCGCCAGACAAATCGGCGCTTCATGCCGTTCGGCGCGGGCGATTTCCTTGTTCAGCACCTCATCCAGCCCACGCCGGTTGAGCGCTCCGGTCAGTTGGTCGTGGCGAATCAGGTGGCTGGTTTCCGCCAGTTCCTTTTCCAGCGTCAGAATACGGTTTTCCGCTTCGGCGACACGTTCACGGGTGTGCAGCAGGTCATCGCGGGAACGTTGGGCGTTCGTCTGGATGGCGCGGGTTTTTTGCATCACTTCCGCCAGTACCGATTCCAGTTCCCCGATGTTGTTCGCCGCGCTGACCCGCTGGGCGCACTGCTCCATCGCGTCGTGATAGTCGGAAGTCGCGCCGGTGAAATTGGCGAGATGGTCGACGAAACCGCTCAACATGCTTTTCAGGGCGTCCCGTGCATCGCGCAAGCCGAGTTTTAACTGGCTCTGCTTGAAAATCACTTCTTTCAGGCGTTGCTCGGCATCATCTAACGCCTGTTGGGAGAGCGGCTTGTCCACGATGTCGCGGATGAGGCTGATTTGCCCATGTAACCATTGATCATCCTGCAACAATTCCTCGATATTCTCAACCACCAGCCGCAGGAGTTTCAACAGGCTGGAACGCAGTTCGGTCTGGTCTTCGATGGCGAGCGCGAGCTTGAAAGCAAAACGTTTCAAGGTCGCCTGCGCGCCTTCCAGTTGCTTCAATGCCGTGGCTTTGCGTAATTCCAGCGCCAGCGTTTCGGCTTCCTTCGCCAGTTTGGGCTGCTCGACCAGCAACGGGGCGATGCAGCTTTCCAGCGTATAGGCGAGCAATTCGCGCAGTTCCGGCAGCAACTCGGCGGCTTTGCTGGCGGGGGCGGCAGTAGAAGCGATCGGCTTGGGCATCGTTTCGACCGATGACGCATCGTTTTCCAGGTCGACGTTCAAGCCGGTGTAGGTCATATCAATGTCGCTTGCCGCGTCGCCGCGCGCCCAGGTGCGTTGCAGACCTTCCAGCCGCGTAAACAGGGTGCGCGGATTGCCGACAGAACCCGCAAGCACATGCTCCAAGGCTTCCCGCTTCTTGCCCGGCGTGATGTCCGATTTGTTTTCCCACTGCCGGAATAACTCGCCAATCAGCCGATTCCAGGCGAGATGCTGGATTTCCGACAGGCCAGACAAGCTATCCGCCAGCGCCTTGCGTACCAGCGACCAGTTCTGGTGACGGACAGCATCGTTCAATTCCCGTTCCAGACGTGGCTGCGACGGCGCGGCTTGACGCAGTTCCTGTGTCAGGAGTTTCAACTCTTTTTCAGGAAAAGCCTCGCCCGCCAGTGCCTGTCCCGATATTTCGGCATACAGCGCGCTGTAATTGTCCGGCGTCGGCGGCACACGCCGCGCCGCCAGTTGTCGAAACGCCTCGCGGGCAATTTCGGTAGGGTTGTGAGAGCTGGTCATGGGGCAAAAGGATAAGCAAGGCATACATTGTAGGCAAATGCTGGCGTTTGTGGGAATCTCAAGGCTATAATCGCGCCTCTTCCGAAGTCGCCCCCGTAGCATGAAGGTCGTGCAGTTGACTTGTAATCATCAGGCGTTGGTTCGATTCCGACCGGGGGCACCACCAAACTATTTGTGCAAATGTGGTTGACAAGTTTTTTTTGCGCTGTAGAATGCGCGGCTCTTCGACGGAGGCGGTACTCAGCGCGAAACGCGATGGATAGCGAAGTTGGCGAAGAAAGCTCTTTAAAAACAGGATAACCGATAAGGTGTGGGTGCTTCTGAAGTGTTTC
>BNUD01000051.1 GCA_025997095.1 Betaproteobacteria bacterium
AAAGCGCCCGACTTTGAAACCGGCAGCATGAGCTGGGTAAGCCATTTATTTGCCAACACAAAAGACAAGGTTCGCAGCCTTGCGGAAAGAACCGGGCTGCGCTTCAAGATGGAGGAGCGGTGAGCGCTGGACGGTTTTATTCTGCAACATCCAGTACATTGGCAATACAACCCTTGGGTAACGCGGCTGCCGCGCTATCATGATTGGGCATTTTCCGTCAGAATTCATCCCATTTTGGTAACGAAGAAATATGGATACGTTTTTCGGCGAAGGGATATGTGAATGTTGAGGGCATTGCAGGCATGGGGCAAACCCATGCGCCGCCAAGGTTGGTTTGTGCTGTTGGGCGGAACGATGTGCATCGCGTTTTGCGCCAATGCCCAAGGTGAGCGCGTGACGCTCGCCGGATTGCTGGAGCGTGCCCAAACGGGGGAGCCGACTTATCTGGCGGCGCGCACCGATGTTGCGATGGCAAAAGCGCGGAGAGATCAGGCCTTTGGCGCGTTGTTGCCGCAAATTGGCATGACGGGGAGTGCCAATGCCAATGACCGTAACTATCGTACCCGTTCTCCCGGCGTTCCTACAGAAAACGACAGCTATAAAAGCCACGCGACGCAATTGAGTCTGACGCAACCGATCTGGCGTTATGCCAATATAGTCGGGTATCAACAATCCAGGATTGTCGTGGAGCAAACTAAATACCAGATGACGGGCGCGGGTCAGGTTTTGTTCGAGAAACTGGTGACTGCCTGGTTCGATGTGCTGGCGGCACGCGATGCGGTGGCGTTTGCGGAACGGCAGGCAGAAGCATTAAATTTTCAGTGGAAAGCAATAGTTCGTGGCGAGGAACTGGGCGAGAACAGCCTGCCCCAGCTTGAGGAGGCGCGTTCCAAACTGGAACAGGCAAAGTCGGATTTGACGACCGCGCAAATTGAATTGCAATTCAAGCGCGTTGCTCTGGAACAACTGGTCGGACCGCTGGAGGAATTCTCCGTGCCGTATTTGCGAGGAACGGTGGAATTGAGTGACCCCACCCGTGAAAAGCTGGAAACCTGGTTGAGTTCCGCAGAAACGGGCAATCCTGCTTTACGGGCGGCGCAGAGCGCCTTTGAGGCAGCGGCGGACGAGGTTCGGAAACAACGGGCGCAGCACTATCCGACCTTGGATCTGGTGGCGAGCTATGGCAAAAACAGTCAGGAAGTCGGGGGTTTTCCCGGTCAATACGGGTATGACATCAAACAGGGTACGGTGGGGCTGCAACTGAACATTCCGATTTATTCGGGCGGTGCGGTATCGGCGAAGACGGCGGAAGCGGTGGCGCAACAGGAAAAAGCCCGCCTTGAAATGGATGCTGCCCGTCGTACCGCGACCTTGGCGGTGAAACAGGCGTGGTTTATCTGGCAAGGGGCGACAGTGCGGGCGGCGGCAGGGCAGCAGGCGATCCGTGCTGCCCGGTCTTATCTGGATCAGGCGACTAAAGGTGCCAATGAGGGATTGTTCACGCAAAACGAGATTTTGCAGGCCGAGCAACAGTTGCGCGCCGGGGAACGGGATTTTCGGAAGGCGCGTTACGATCAGGTGGTGGCGCACATCAAGCTGAAGGCCGCAACAGGTATTCTGACGGCAAGCGATGTTGCCGCGCTGGATGCCTTGATGGTGGCGGCTTCCAGCGATACCGAACTGGGCAGAAGCCCATAATGGTGACTGAATCTGGCGATTCTTCCGCGCCGGAAAAAAGTACAAATCCTGCGGGGGAGAAGCCGACAGACTGGGATGCCTTTGTTGCTTCCGATACGGCGGATGGGCGTTGCCGGGCGTGGCTGGCGCTGGTGTGCGGTCAGGTGGCAGGGGTTCGAACAGGGATTGTTCTGATTGAGCATCCTGCCGACCATGCTTTTGTGCCCATCGCGGCATGGCCTGAAGTCGGGGCAGAAGGCCGCAGCCTGGGGGAACGCCTGGGGCCTGTGATTGAATCGGCTTTACAGGAGCGGCAGGTCGTTGTTAAGACGGCACCGGAATCTTCTCCCTTAACCTGTCTGGCATGGCCTTTGTTGATTGCCGAGCGGGTAGCGGGTGTGGTGGCGCTTGAGGCGGCGTTGCCTGAAAAACAGGTGGATGCGGCGCTGCGGGTGATTCATTGGGGCAGCGCATGGCTGCTTAATCTTCTGGCAGAGCGTGAACATCTGCACGATGCCGATGCAAGCGCGCGGCTCGGGTCGGTGCTGGAGGCGACGACGGCGCTGTTGCGGCATCGCCGCTTGCAGCAGGCGCTGTTCGAGGTGGCGCATGTGTTACGCCAGCAGTTTGAGGGCACACGGGTTGCAATCGGTCTGGCAGAGGTGGCGAATGTCCGCTTGGTGGCGTTGTCCGATGCGGCAACATTCGAACGACGTTCGCCGCTGGTGCGGGCTTACGAGCAGGCGATGGAAGAAGCTTTTGACGCCCATGTAGCTGTGCGTTCGCCATTGCCGGAGATAAATGCAGCGGATGCGGTGGAAGAAGTGGGTGTAGTGGAAGCAGGAGAAACCACGCTGGTCGCAACAAAACATGAGGCGTTACGCGAAATCTCTGGCGCTGGGGCAGTGTTATCGTTTCCGTTGACGATCGGGGCGCGTTGTCTGGGCATTCTGACATTGGAGCGGGAAAGCAGGCGTTTCGAGGCGCGCGACCTCGCCTGGCTGGAGGCGTTCAGTGCTCTGGCGGCACCGGTGATCGAGCAACGGCAACGGGCGGAACAGATGGTTTTGCTGCGTCTGCGGCATGATCTGCGTATTCTGCTCGCCAAATTTTTTGGTCCACGACATTTAACCTGGAAAGTCGTGACTGCCGCCTTCATAAGCTTGATGGCGGTGTTGACGCTGGTGTCCATGGATTATCGTGTTTCTGCCAGGACGGTGGTGGAAGGAGAGATACAGCGGGTGATCGCCGCGCCTTTTGAGGGGTTTATTGGCGCGGCCACTGTGCGGGCGGGCGATACGGTGAAGGTGGGGCAATTGCTGGCGCAACTGGATGATCGGGAATTACGCATTGAGGAAGCGCGCTGGTCGAGTGAGCGTGACCAGTACGAGAATCGTTTGCGCGAGGCGATGGCGAATCATGATCTGGTGGCCATGCAGGTGGTGGGGGCGCAATTGCGGCAGGCGTCGGCGCAACTGGCGCTGGTGACAGAAAAAATTGAGCGCGCGCAATTACGCGCGCCGTTTAATGGGGTGGTGGTATCGGGTGATTTGAGCCAGCAAATCGGTGCGCCGGTCGAGGTGGGCAAAAAGCTGTTCGAGATTGCGCCCTTGTCCAGCTATCGCGTGATTCTTGAAGTGGACGAGCGCGAGATTCGCCATGTGCGGATGGGGCAGGCGGGGCGGCTGGTGATTACGGGTATCGCGGCTGACCCGATGGATTTCGAGGTGGCAAAGGTCACGCCGGTGGCAACGGCTGAGGAGGGGCAGAATTTCTTTCGGGTTGAGGCGGCCTTGTCCGGGGCGCCGCCCCGTCTTGCGCCCGGCATGGAGGGGATTGGCAAAATCACGGTGGGTCGCCGTTCCTTGTGGTGGATTTTGACGCACAGTTTCACCGAATGGCTAACCTTGAAACTGTGGGCGTGGATGCCCTGATGTCGCGTAAAACCCGCCTCTTCAGCCCCTCATGGCATAGCGTTGCCGATCTGAAGCCAAGGCTTGTGCCACAGGCGCGCATCCTGCGTCATGTTTATCGGGGGCAGGTCTGGCACGTGGCGCAAGACCAGAGTGGTGGTCGCCATTATCGGCTGTCGCCCGCGACTTATGCGCTGGTGGGCAGGATGGACGGCGAGCAGACAGTGCAATCCCTGTGGGAACAGGTCAATGTCGATGGTCTGGGCGATGCCTGCACACAGGATGAGGTGGTGGATTTGCTGGTGCAATTGCATGCGGCAGATTTATTGCAGGTTGATACGACCCCGGATTCGGCGGCGTTATTCGAGCGGTATCAGCAAAAGCGGCGCAGTACCTGGAAGCAATATCTGCAAAATCCGATGAGCCTCAAGCTGCCGCTCTTCGACCCTGATCGCTTGCTGTCGCGCTGGACTTCCCGCGTCGCCTGGTGTTTCAGACGCACGGGTTGGTTGCTTTGGCTGGCGGTGGTGGTGCCTGCCGTCGTGCTGGCGATTCGACATTGGGGCGAATTGACGCATAACCTGTCGGATCAGGTGCTCTCGTCTGGTAATTTGCTGGTGATGGCGTTTGTTTTTCCGCTCGTTAAATTGATGCACGAACTGGGACATGGCTTTGCCGTTCGGGTTTGGGGCGGGGCGGTGCACGAGATGGGGTTGATGTTTCTTGTGTTCGCGCCAGTCCCATATGTCAATGCGTCGGCGGCTTCGTCTTTTCCGGCACGCGGGCAGCGTATGGTGGTGGCGGCCGCCGGGATGCTGACGGAACTGTTTTTAGCCGCGCTGGCCATGTACGTCTGGCTTCTGGTCGAGCCGGGCGTTACCCGGGCGGTGGCTTATAACGTGATGTTCATTGCCGGGGTTTCCACCTTGATCGTAAACGGTAATCCGCTTCTGCGTTACGATGGGTATTACATTCTCTGTGACCTGCTCGAAATGCCCAATCTGGCGCAGCGCGGGCAAAAATATCTGACTTATTTGTGGGATCGCTATGTGTTCGGCGCGCATGACGCGGAAGCGCCACAGGAATCGGTTGCCGAAAAACGGTGGTTGCTTGCCTACGTTCCCCTGGCATGGTGTTATCGCATGTTGGTCATGGTCTCCATCATCCTGTTTGTGGCGGGGCAGTTTTTTATTTTCGGGGTGCTGGTCGCGCTTTGGTGCACGATCACCCTGATCGGTACGCCGCTCTGGAAAGGCTGGCGACACGTGATTCAGAGTCCGGTATTGCAACGTCGGCGCGTTCAGGCGGTACGCCTTTCGGCGGTGTTCGCCTTGATTGTGTTGCTGTTTGCTTTTGCCTTGCCCGTCCCTTTGCGTACCCAGGCGGAAGGTGTCGTGTGGCTGCCCGAACAGGCCATCTTGCGTGCCGGGAGCAACGGCGCTTTCGTGAGTTGGCAGGTGGAACCGGGGGCAGAGGTTGTGCCGGGCGATACCTTGTTCACGCTGGAAGATCCTTTGCTGGCGACGGAGGTTGAGGTCGCGCGCGCCAAGGTGGAGGAGGCTGAGGCAAGGTTCTTTTCGGAACAATTCACTGATCCGGTCAAGGCGCAGGTATCCGGTCGACAACTGCAACAGGCGCGGGCAATTCTGACGCAACTTGAAGCGCGCGCTGAAAAGCTGACGGGGGTGGCTGAGACGGACGGCGTGCTGGTGGCAGCCCAGTCACAGGATATGCCGGGGCGGTACTTTCGCAAGGGAGAATTGATCGGCTATGTGCTGACCCGTGAGGCGCTGGTGGCGCGTATTGTGGTGCCGCAGGATGATATTTATCTGGTACGCGCCTATTTTCTGGGTGCTCAATTGCGGCTTGCCGACAATCTGATGGATAGTCACAAAACCGGTTTGGCACGCGCGCCGGACGGTGGCGCAGTCGATGAATTGCCGACGCCAGCGCTGGGGCTTGCGGGCGGCGGTACGATTCCCACGCGCCCCGATGACCCGAATGGTATCAAGACGACGGGTGGTGTGTTCATGATCGATCTGGCATTACCAGCGGATGCTCCGCCGGCAGCGTTTGGCGAGCGAGTGTTCGTGCGCTTCGATCATGGCTGGGAGCCGCTGGCCTGGCAGGGATTGCGCCGTTTGCGGCAATTGTTCCTGGGGCGCTTTGGTGTTTGACGCACGCGCGCTTCTCGCGGGACGCGACATTGAAGTGGCGGATGGCGCTTATCTGGAACAAGCCGACCCGCCTGCACAGGCGGTCGAGGAATGGCTGCGTGGCTGGGTTGCACGCCTGCCTGAGAGAAGGGTGAGCGCTTCGGGGAATTTCGTGCAACAGGTTAATGCGCTGGAAACGGAAATCAGCGCGCAAAGCGACGATGATCTGCGTCGCTCCTTGCGTGGCGTCGCTGCGCGGATGCAGTTACGGGGATTTCGTGATGAACTGGTCGCCCGCGCTTTTGCGATTGTGCGCGAGGCGGCGCAGCGTAGCCTGGGCATGCGACATTACGATGTGCAATTGCTCGCGGGTCAGGCGCTACTGCGCGGGCGAATTGCAGAAATGGCGACCGGTGAGGGCAAGACGCTGGCAGCGACCCTTAGTGTGTGCACGGCAGCAGTGGGAGGCGTGGCGGTGCATGTGGTGACGGTCAATGATTATCTGGCTGAACGCGATGCCAAAGACAACACGCCGCTTTATGCGTTTTTTGGGCTGAGTGTCGGGATCATTCAGCAAGACATGCCGATTGAAGATCGTCGCCAGCAATATGCGTGTGACGTGGTGTATGTGTCGAACAAGGAACTGACGTTCGACTACCTGAAAGATCGTATCGCGCTGGGCGGGATTTCTGACGCGCAATTGAAATTGCGCCGTTTGCGGGGCGCGTATGCCGCGCCCGTTTCACTCCTGAAGGGGCTGCACATGGCGATTGTGGATGAGGCGGACAGCGTGTTGATTGACGAGGCGCGTACGCCGTTGATCATTTCCGAGACCCTGCCGGATGAGCTTGGGGCGGAGATCTATCATCAGGCGATTGACATGGCCAGGCAACTGGAAGCGGGGGGGCATTATCTTCAGCGTGACCGGGACATCTGGCTGACGCCCGCCGGTGAAGCAGCATTGGCACAGATGGCGGGCGAGGAAGGGGTCTGGAAATCTGCGCTCTGGCGTAAAGAGTTGATTTCCCAGGCGTTGGCGGCCGTACAACTGTTCCACCGCGACCAGCATTACATTCTGGCGGAAAACAAGGTGCAAATCGTGGATGAATCCACGGGACGGGTGATGCCAGACCGTAGCTGGGAGCGGGGATTGCACCAGATGATCGAAGCCAAGGAACAGTGCGACATCACGGGGCAACGGCGCACCTTGTCGCAGATTACTTATCAGCGATTTTTTCGGCGTTATCTGCTACTGGCCGGGATGACCGGCACGGCGGCGGAGGTGGGGGTGGAATTGAAGCGTGTGTATGATCTTTCCGTGACGCGCATTCCAACGCACAAGGCTTCCCGGCGGCGGCGTTTGCCGGATCGGCTGTATCGCACCTCAGCGGAACGCTGGCAGGCGGTTGCGGCGCGGGCGCGGGAAGTGGCAGGGGAGGGGCGTTCCGTTCTGGTTGGAACGCGCTCGGTCGAAGCTTCGGAAATTTTAAGCCGCCTGCTGGATGAACAGGGTGTAGCGCACACGGTACTGAACGCCCGTCAGGATAAGGCCGAAGCGGAGGCGGTGGCAACGGCGGGACAAGCCGGACAGATTACGGTCGCCACCAACATGGCGGGGCGGGGCACGGACATCAAGCTTGCGCCCGAGGTTGAAGCAAGCGGCGGTTTGCACGTCATTCTGACGGAGTTTCATGAAAGCGCCCGGATCGATCGGCAGCTATTTGGTCGTTCCGCCCGACAGGGTAACCTTGGCTCAGTGGAAGCGATTGTCAGTCTGGAGGATGATTTGTTCCAGCGCGTCGCGCCTGGATTGGCGAAATGGGGTGCCGATACATGGCGACGTTCGGCGGCAAAAAAGGGCTATCTGTTTCGCGCGCTGATTGCTTTCGTGCAATGTCGCGCCGAGGCGCGCGACCGCAAGATCAGACTGGACACGATCAAGCGTGACCGGAAGTGGTTGCAGGCTTTGGGGTTTGTGGAAAAACACCGGAAATAACACAGGATTGAGCGGCCATATCAGAATCACGGTGGCGAATGCCTGTCCAAAGAATATGTGAAGGTTGACGCTGAAAACAGGGGGGCGATGTCATGCCATCAAAATGTGTTGCCTGTTAATTTCGTGGTGAAATGATGGTGAAGTTGAGTGCCGAAGGGAAAGAAGGGCATTGCGCGGACAAAAGTTGCTTATTCCGATTTGCATTAGAAGCGAACCTTTGTCGACTTCGCCTTGCCGTGCAACAGCGCTGTCTTCGGCTTGTCTTCGCGTCTCGCTTATAATGCGAACCGGAAGGAATTACATCATCGCAATATATTGATGAATCCGTGCCAGCACTGTGTTGAAATCAGGTTGCCCCTGATGGTAAAGGGCGGCTGTTTTGCGATACTCCGAAGCGAGCAAGCGGCGCTGGGCGGAATCTTCCAGCAGGAAAGCCGGATTTTTTGCGATGACCCGCTCATCGCCTGTGCGAAAGCGCAGTGCCTTGCGCTGATCGTAGTCTGGCAACATCATGAAAGCCTGTATTTCTGCCAAGCCCAACAGACAATAAACGTCGTAATAGTGGCGCAGGAAATTGACCGGAAATACCTGTGTTTCGGTGAAGCGGCGATGCTTGGTGGAGATGGTTTGCAGTTTCTCGACAAAAGTATGCGTCGGCGCGTAGCAGGGTACGCCTGTTGCCCGATTATCGGTGATGGCAAGACTGCGAACATGCGCCGCTTCCCATGCCCAAGAAGACAGGTCGCAGGGGCGATTGGGCGCAGTGTCATCAAATCCGAGTTCGAGCAAAACGCCATCCTTGATGCCTGCTACGGACGATACGTGCGAAAGGTAATTCAGGCGGATACCGGCGCTACGCATCTTGTCGTCATCGAAGGCCGCGTCCCGTTCAACCCCGGCTATGCCCGCAATGCGGATGCGGGACGCCAGGTCAGCGTAGTAGCTGCGCCTTGATTCGATATGCGCGGGTTTATCGTGGTTGCGCCCGACCTTTAGCGCAAGACCTGCGGGCGGTTCGATGCGGATGTCAATGTCTTCGGAAAAGCGATGGATGATGCCAAAGCCTTTGGACAGAGAAGTGCCGCCCTTGAGTTCAAACTGGAATCCTTGCTGCTGCAACCCCCAAAGGCAGTGCATGATCCAGTAGTCCTTCTCGACCAGCATGGGATCAATGCCGCGCTCATCCGCAACCAGCGCCAGCAGTTGCGGAAAATCACGCCGTTCATGCAGAAATTTGGTCACTGTGCCCCCATGTTTCAAGCCGCCTGCGGGTTGCCATTGAAGCGTACAGCGTCACGGCACGCTGCAAGCGAAGCCGGTCGAATGAATGCAACTTCCGCTGCGCCTGCGCCAGCACTTCGTTGTGGTCTTCTGCAAGTTCGTCGAGGTTATTGAGCAGGTCGATGTACAAAAATTCGGGCGTCAATTTCTTCGGGAAACAGCGTTTAACCCGAAAATCGAACTGGCGATTGCCGAGTTTGAACACGCCGTGGCGTTTGTGGTTGTAGACCAGTGTGCGGTTATACAACTGCGTTGTACCCAGCCCGAGTGTGTTGTAGGCGGAGGGAGAAAAGATGAGGAAATTCCTGTCACGCAGAAAACCGCCCACGGCTTTGGCGTCGTCCGGTGGCAGCGGCCCCAGGCTGGACTGGCGGGGTGCGTAGTACAGACCTTGCGCGAGTTTTTTCAGGCGTCCGCAGGACAGCAGTTGATGCAGGTGGCGGTCAACGGCGGTCGATAGTTGGGCCAGATCCTCACGCCGATACACGCGCCCAGACTGCAACTTGCCTGCAAGTTGTCTTGCCGCACCGTTCAAAGGTGTTCCAGATAAGGGGAGAGCTTGAAGCAAAGCATGAATCCTCGTTGACATTTCATGCGATTTTAGCCTGTTTAAGAATAAAGTCCAGCTGTGCTCCTGATCGTTATTGCACAGGTTTCTGTAGTTCTGTACGATGCACATGTTTTTGAGTCAATCTATCTGATGAGCTACTTTGTTGTATTGAGGTTCATGCGGGTGATTCAGGAGAGCGCAAAGAATGTGGGCGTTGAAGAATGTGGTTGGCGTGTTGATGGGGATGTGTTTGGCGCTACCGCTGTTTGCGGCGGGGGTTGTGTCAGATTGCCTGATAGAGCCGAACCAGAAAGTGGATTTGGGTAGTCCCGTCACGGGGTTGCTGGAACAGGTGCTGGTCAAGCGTGCGGATCGGGTGAAGAAGGGGCAGGTTCTGGCGCGGCTGGAATCACGTGCGGAAACGGCGCAGGCGGAGTTGGCGCGGTTCAAGTCGGTGCAGACGGGGCCGATTGGTGCGGCAGAGAGCAAGATCCAGTTTTCCCGGAAGAAATTTAATCGTCGGCAGGCGATGGCGCAAGAAAAGGTGATGTCGGCGCAGGAAAGTGATGATGCTGAAGCGGAGTTGCGTTTGGCGCAGGCCGAGCTGCAAGTGGCGACCGAGAATCGCCAGATCGCTGGACTGGAGCACCAACAGCAGAGCGGTCTGCTCAATTTGCGGACGATCCGCAGTCCGTTTGATGGCGTGGTGGTAGAGCAAGTTGCCTATCCTGGAGAAGTGATAGAGCCGGGGGCGGGCAGGGGGGTGGTTTTACGGCTTGCGCAGATGGATCCCTTGCGTATACAAGTTGTGTTGCCCAAGAGTTCGTTTGGCAAGATTACCCCGCAGATGCAAGTGGACATCTTCCCGGAGATTCCGGCGAATGGGCGCTATGTCGCGAAAGTGCGGTCAGTGGATCAATTGGTGGATGCGGCAAGCGGGACCTACATTGTGATGCTGGAACTGCCCAATCCGGAACTGCGAATTCCGGCGGGAGTGATGTGCAAGGCGCAGTTTCCGGAGGGGGCGACGACGAAAACACCCGTGCCCAGGCCGTCAGCAACAGCAACAAGACCTTCCGTTGCTTCAGGCAAATAACATTGTGTGAGCAAGAATGCTGATGCGTAAATCTTCGGAAACCACAAAGCGGCGGAACGCAAAGGTGCGGTCGGGGATTCATTTTGAGGCGCTCGAACCACGGGTGTTGCTGTCTGGTGAAGTCAACCCGACGGCGTTGGCGGTTGAAGGCGAGATTTCCGCGCCGGGGGAGCAGGATCGGTTTGAATTTGTGGTGGAAGAAACGCACCGGGTTGTGTTTGACAGTATTACGAATCGTAGTGACTTGAGCTGGACGCTGGAAGGGCCTTCGGGGCGGGTTGCGACAAGCAGCTTTTATAGCAATGCAACGCTTTCCTCTGTTTTTGAACTGACGGAAGGGACCTATCGCATCACGGTGGATGGGCAAAATGATGCTGTGGGCGCGTATTCCCTGCGCGTGATTGATGCCAATGCGGCGGTGGATCTGATTCCAGGAGAGGAAGTGCAAGGCACGCTGGCGGCGGGCAATTCAGCGGCGGTTTATCGTTTTACGGCAACGGCGGGCGAGCAGTTCTATTTCAAACCGGTGAGTGTCCAAGGGGGTTACTATGATGCACGTTGGCGTTTGATTGATCCCTATGGGCGGGTGGAGGGTGATTACACTTATTTGTACTCGACTCGGGATACTTTCTCCGTGCAACGCTCCGGAGAATATCTGCTGGTTGTAGATGGTTATTACTACAACACATCGCCGCTCAATTATCGCTTTGAGCTTAGTCGAGTGGTTGACAGCACGAATCCTTTGGCGCTGGACGATGTGACGACAGCGACGATTGCAGAAGTTGGTCAAATTGCGAAATTCAATTTTCATTTGTCGGAAACCACGCCGGTTCTGTTCGAGCGATTGGGCGAAACATATTTTTATTGGTCGCTCAAGGGACCTGAAGGTGTCAGAGTTTCCAGAATGTATGCTGCGGACGGGGCATCAAGTTATGGGGGTAGTGGTTCGGGATGGTTGTTGTTGGTGGCGGGGGATTATGAACTGTCGATAGATCCGGTTGATGTTGCCGCAACGGGCGCTTGGCCGTTTCGGTTGTTGACCAAGGCGTCTGCACAAACGCTGGAAACGGGCGTACTCACTACGGCGACACTGGACACGCCGAGAGGAACCGCGCTGTACCGGCTGGATTTGACGGAAGGCGACAAGCTCCAGATTGACGGGCATACCCTGACAGGCGGTTCGCTCACCTGGCGTCTAGTGGATCGCTTTGGTGTTCAGATTGCCAGTAGCGCCTTGCTGACAAAGCGTGAGCCTTTGTCGATTGACGTCAGTGGTGACTACTGGTTGGTGCTGGAGGGGGCGGCGGGTAATTCACTTAACGCAACGCTCAACTATTCGTTTGTCGCCAACAAAATCACTGATGTTGCCGCGACATTGGCGCTTGGCGATCTGGTCGAGGGAAATATTGCCATGTCCGGTCAGGCTGCGATCTACAGTTTTGATCTGGCAACAGCAACGCAATTGGTATTTGATGCGCAAACCAATCGTTCCGATCTGATCTGGACGCTGGTGGGGCCGCGTGGAACCGAAATTACGAAACGCCGTTTTGATCAAAGCGACGCGAGCGTTTTAAGCATTCTGGATTTACCGCCGGGTCAGTATCGACTCACCGTGCAAGGTGTGGGCATTGCGATTGGAGCTTATGCCTTCCAGCTTCTTGATTTGGCGACAGCGCCGACGCTTGCGCTGAATACCGAGTTGTCTGGCACTCTGGCGTCGGGTAATTCGACGCAGGCTTGGCGCTTCGAAGTCGCGGCGGGCGATAAAGTGGCTTTCCAGTCTTCAGGTGTAACGGGGGGCAGTGCGACCTGGCGTCTGATTGATCGTTTTGGGCGCGACGTACTGGGTGCAAACGATCTGGTCGGCAATCGGGCGGCTGTGACCCTGACGACGGGTGGCATCTATACCTTGCTGATTGAAGGTCGTCCCGATGCGGTAGCGGACATTCATTTCAATGTACGACTGAATACGGCGGGTCACGAAGAACAAGCGCCACTACCTGAAGGCGATCCTCTGATTCTGGGCGAAGTCGTGACGGGGACAGAGAAAAAAGTCTGGCGCTTCACGTTGACAGAAGACACCTTGTTGGCAATGGATCAGTTTCTGGACAACTACAATTATGCAATTCTATGGTCGCTGTCAGGGCCACGCGGGGTTGAGGTTAATCGAAATTATCTGTTGTATAGCGATTCGTACTACGGCTATCCGGTTCGGAATCTTCCTGCGGGAGAATATGCTCTGACGATTGAAGGTGGTGCATATGCCTTCCGTTTGCTGGATTTGGCAGAGTTTCCAGCGATTACGCTCGGGCAACAAGACACAGTGGTGCGCTCGCCGGGTGATTCCACCCTGGGTTTCCAGTTTGCGGGAACGGCAGGCGAAACATTGGTACTGAACTGGAGCGATAGTACGCAATCTTCGAGGTGGACGCTGGTAGACCCCTATGGGCGCGAAGTTTCATCGATTATCGGCAACAATGTTGGTACGAACTGGGTGCTTCCTGTTTCTGGGACTTATGTCCTATTGAATGAAAACTACTACCCTGAATATATCGCAAGCAACAACGTCACCTTCAAGCTGAGTCGGCAAGAGCACAGAATTGCGCCGCTGGTGTTCAACGAACAGGTTGAGGGGGCGTTCAAGGGTGCGGAAGATTTGTTGGAATACCGATTCACTGTTGAGGACAACACGCCCCTTGTTTTTGATGACCTGATGCTCATAGGGAATGTGCAATGGATGCTCAGAGAAACAAAAGGCTCGAAAACAATTCGTGATTGGAGCAATCTGACAGCATCCGCAACCCCGAGCGTTCATACGCTGCCGCCAGGACAGTATTCTTTATTCGTGCGTAGTTCACAGGATGCGGCAGCGACCTACAAATTCCAGGTATTGAACCGCGAAACCGCGACCAATTTTGTGCCTGGCACGGCAGTCAATGACAGTTTTGCGGCGGGTGAGGCGCATCTTTATCGATTCAATGCGACAGCGGGTGAACGGGTTTATTTTGATGGGCAGGCGACGAGTAGTTACAACTACTGGCAGCTATTTGACCCTTATGGTCGCTCAGTCGCCAGCGGATACTTGTCTTCAGACACTTCGGATATTGTTTTGACGACGGCGGGTGAGTATCTACTGTTAACCTATAACAATAGCTCACAGAATGTGGCGCTGTCAGCACGCTTCAACCTGATTTCGCGTGTGGACTCAACGGCGGCGCTTGACCTCAACAAGGAAACCAGCGGGAAAATCGAACAACCCGGGACGAAGAAATACAACTTTACTTTGTTGGTGCCATCGCAAATTTTGTTGGAAGGGTTGGCGGGATCGGGGCTTATCTGGAGTCTCGACGGTCCGCGTGGTAATGAAGTAAATACAGGATTAAGCGGTAGTAAACGTTTCTTCAACCTGCCCGCAGGAAATTACGAACTGACGCTGACATCCAATAGCCTGAATCCTGTCGATTATCGTCTGCGCGTTATCGACATGGCTGCCGTGTTGGCGTTTGAGACGGGTTCCGAGACACAAATGAATCGTGCGGCGGATGACTATTTCAACGCCTACCGTCGTATCGAATTGACAGAGCCTGGGCAATTATTGCTGGACAGTCTGGGCGATCTGTCCTCGGTAAACTGGGAACTCTACGATGCATCGGGAAAGAGTCGCGCGACTGGCAACACCAATACGGACACCCTGCTGCCCAGTCTGTCGGCGGGAAGCTACTATCTGGTTTTGAACAATACGATGAGCTCGTGGCATGTCGCGTTGCGTGAAATCACCTACAAGGATGCTCCGCTTGAGCTTTCCACTCTGGTAAACGACCGTCTGGATCAACCTGGACAAGAAAACCGTTACACCTTTACTGTAGATGAAGCGACGACCCTGTTCTTTGAGGGCTTGACTCCGGGTAACGATCTGCGCTGGGAGTTGAGCGGGCAGAACGGCATCGTGCGTAGTAACAGTTACTTTAATGTGGATGGTGCATCAATACGTCTGGCAGGGGCAGGAACTTATGTGCTGCGAGTGTCTTCAGAGAGTCATGTCAGTACAGATTTTCAATTTCGGCTACTGAATTTGAGCGCGTTGCCGACGGTATCCTTGGCGGGGGCGCAAAGCATTGTTCTGGACGCAGGGCAGCGGACACAAGTATTTGCTTTTGACAGCGCTGCCTGGGATGTTTTTAGCTATCAGTTCGGCAGTCTTTCAGAAAATGCACCGTATACCTATTTTTACCTGTTGAATGCTGAAGGCAAGACGTTGCAATCGGCTAATGCTCGCTACGACTACAGTAAAGATTTAGGCGTGAAGGCAGGTCGGTATTACATAGTGTTTCAGACAAGTGTGGGCGCTACACCTGATGTCACCATGAATTTCGAGGCATCACTGCGCCAAGACCAGTCATATGCGCTGACGGTTGGTGAAAATGCACAAGGCTATCTTGCTTCTGGGTTGCTTGAGGACACTTGGACGTTCAGTCTCGTGACAGATCAGCGCCTGGTGTTTAACGGACCGTCATCTAGTGGTGGGATTGTGTGGGAGCTGATGGATGACGAAGGGCGGATATTTAGCCGCAGTTTGTCTTGGAATGGTGCTCCTGAACTTCTGGATCTGAAAGCGGGAAATTATCGAATTGTTGTTCATGCCAATACGAATGAATCTTCCATACCGGGACGGTATGGTTTGCAGTTGGTGGATGCAACGACAGCCGAGGTAATGACGACGGAGGTACCGTTGGTCTCGGGGGCACTATCTGCTCCGGCGGGAATCGGTGTTTATCGATTTAATGCTCAGGCGAATGAAGATTGGTACGTAGGCGTACAAGATCAAGGTAGCTACATTACAGTTTTCGATCCACGGGGTGAGATTGTAGTGGGCGTTGCCCAACAAAGGCGGGTGTTTTTTAATTCTGGCACGCTTGCCGGAAACTACCTGGTGGTTGTCAGCTCCGGCTCAAACTTGAGGGATGATCAAACCTATACAGTTACGGCAGCTCGTGCTGTGGAACAAGTTGAGGACATTGCCATTGGTGACTATGTGGATGGTGAAATCGCAGCACCTTATGAGTATCACAGCTATCACATCAGTTTGACGACAGCCGCAGGGGTATTGATTGTTCCTGAGGCGAGAAATGGTTATTTGCAGTGGCGTATTACACCGGCTGGTACAGGTCTGACCCAAGGAAGCTGGCAGTCTTGGGACAACACGTATATGTGGTTAGATGCAGGGGACTATGTTCTCACGGTATCTGGTTATTATCTCGAAGGCGGCGCGTACCAGATTCAATTACTGGACATGGATGCGCCACATATTGATGCCTCGGGTGATCAGGGAATATTGGCGTCCGGACGGGGTGCGGTGGTCTATGCGTTTGATGTGGAAAAAAGCGGCTGTTTCAGCGTGGAAATTGATACACCGAATTCTGTACCCTTGGTCTGGGATGTTTACCAGCGCCATGACTATAACGATGGCTATTACACTCTATACCGACAATTGAGAGGGAATACTTCACGCGACATTTTTCTCGATCCGGGACGTTACGTACTGGTACTTCGGGGGAACAGCACAACAGGAGAAGCAGTTGAGTATTCCCTGAACGTACAGCCCAAGATCCCGAATGTGTTGAATTTTGGAGAAATTGTCAATACAGTCTTTCCAACGACAGGGGATGTACTGGAATATCGTTTCACGCTTGACAATCCAGAGCGTGTATTTTTCGATGCTTTACAAGGGGGGGGGGATTTTCAGTATCGCTTACTTGATGTGACGGGTAGCTGGGTGTCCAGTGGCTCTTTCAGTAGCGAAACTTATTATTGGAGCAGCCGCGTTATTGACTTGGCTGCAGGTACTTACAGCCTGGTTTTGCAGCGTTCGTCTACAATCGCAAATTCCATAGAAGTGCCTTTGGCATTTCGTCTGGCGAGTTTGGCGCAGATCAAGGCAGGCGAATTGGCATATGGCGAATCGATCGTGCAAGGTGTGCTGAATCCCGGTTCTACAGTGGTGGTCTGGCAATTCGATGCTTTGGTCGGTGATATTTTCTCATTTAACCCTGTTGGCATAACCGGTGGTAGTTTGACTTGGCGGGTGGTACCCCCGGGGGTGGATGGATATGTATCAATAGCCGGTACGGGAACAAGCAGTTCGAAGTCTACACTTACACTGGATCGTGCTGGACGCTATCTGTTGGTGATCGATGGCGCGCTGAACAACACACAAACGGTGAGCTATCAGTTCGCAGTCAATCTGGAACAGAAGGACAATACACTCCCGGAAGGTAGTCCACTGGTGCTGGGTGAGACGCAGACCGTTCAGGTTCCCGCTTCGGACGCAACCAGTTTGCGTTTCAGCCTGGCTTCGGCAGGCTATATCGTCATTTCCGGTACAAGTGACAATTATGTTTACTGGCGGCTGAAACAAGCGGGTACCAACCTGATATCAGGATATCTTTATTCAGGCGAGGATTACTCAACGGGATTATGGCTGGAGGCGGGTGATTATTCATTAACGCTTGAGAATAGTTATGCAGCAGCAGCCTCTGTCGTATTGCGTGTTGAAGATGCTGCTCATGCCGAAACGGTGCAGCCAGGGGGCGTAGTCACCAGCGATGGTGCACACCTGTTCAACCTGAATCTAACGGCTGGAGAAACGGTCTGGTTTAAGGCTTCCCAGGATACCGAATGGCGAATCATAGATCCGGAAAGGACAAGCGTTGCTTGGGTTAATGGATATTCAGGATTTCGGTCCTTTACGGCTGGGAAAGATGGCAATTATTTGCTGGAGCTTCGTGCCAATTATTCACCAAATACTAACGCCAATCTGAGTGTACTGGATAAGAGTGTTGTCGAGACGGCAGCACCGGGAACTGGTATTATCAGCGATGGGTCGAAACCTTTCAAACTCGATCTTGTGGCTGAAGAGAGAGTCTGGCTCAAAGCATCTAACGGTACTG
>BNUD01000052.1 GCA_025997095.1 Betaproteobacteria bacterium
TTTCGCGGGTGATGCTTGACGGCGCTCGCTTGAGTTGCCGCGCGATCGCGCGGCAACTCAACCCAAGATTCAACCCGCGCTGAATCTCATTTCTTTCGTCCGCCGCTATGTGTTCGTAATCTTTTTTCATCCGACACCCTACCAGAAAGCGGGGTGTTGCACTTCATTCTGGAATCCGCCCATCCATAAGCGGCTTCCCGATCGGATTATGATCGTAATCCGATGGATGTTCTTGATAACAGGTTGTTGATTTTCTCCAAAAAACCGTCATTTTCCGTTCTCAAATGACGAAAAATCAGTGGGTTTGGAGGCGTTTTTAGAGTTTTTCAACAACCTGATAAAGCCCAAGAACTGCTTCCGCTTTATTCTTTCCGATAGCAATGTCTGGCAAGGTTTCTAGTGTGACTTTTTCTTCTGTAGGGTTAACCAAATAAACTTGCCCCTGTGTTGAGCGACCATTGCGATTACAACGCCCCGCCGCTTGCGCTATGGAATCCAATCCGGCCATCGAGCGAATTACACAACCAAAATCCACATCCACACCCGCTTCAATTAATTGAGTAGACACGCAAAGCGTTGGCAAATCTTCTTTGAGGCGGATTTTAATTTTATTCAGCACTTCCTTACGATGCGCTGGACACATATCAGTACTTAAATGAAACAAACGATCTTCATTAATGCAAGACTTCCACGCTGCCATGAATATCTGTTCAGCAGCGTCCTTGGTGTTGACAATAACCAAACAACACCGAACCTTTTCAACTTCCTCATGCGCCAGGTTCGCAATTTCACGATAAGACCAGCCATTCGAACGGCGTAAATCAATGATTTCAACACGTTTTAGGCTGGAAAACAGTTGCCGGACATCACTGACTATTTCATGTTTTCCTGCCAGACGAATTGCACCTTGTTTTGCATCAACATTATGCAATAAGGGTTGTGTTGCAGTGCACAATACGATAGTGCTATTGCATTGCTCACTCAAAAAATTAATTGCGTTATTGAACAGATGTACGCAGCGAACGGGGAGCGTTTGGATTTCATCGAAAATCAGCACGGAATTCGCTAATTGATGCATTCTCCGGGCACCTCGTACACCGCTGCCAAATAGACTTTCCAGAAATTGAACCATCGTGGTATAGACCACGGGCGCATCCCAGTTCTCGCACAGAATTTTTTCGTGCCAATCTTGCTGCTCGGGCGTCAAATTGGAATGATGTTCCAGTACAATTTCCCCTTTTTGTGCTTCCGGCTCCAATATTTTGCGCACTTCCCCTGCATTTTGGTCAATGATGGAAGTGAAAGGGATTACATAAATGATGCGATCCAGCTTGCGTGCTTTGGCATGTTTCAAGGCAAAACGTAAACTCGCCAGAGTTTTGCCACCTCCCGTTGGTACAGTCAGTGTATAGACTCCGCACGGACGATCGGCTGCCGCCAGACACTCATCAGAAATCTGATGCCGTAAATGGTCAATTGGATGTTCGTCAGGAAAAGTTGCAAGTTTTCGTTCCAGCCGTTCAGCCAGAACATCCCAAGACTCATACTTGCCCAGAGAACGGACATCTGTTTTGTTTTTTCGCTTTTCTTCGGCGCGCGCCGTATCAATTCTGTCCGCATCCACCAGACAACTGAACAGGAAGCGCAGTGCCAGTCCGAATTGTTGATTGAGCGGTCGTGCGTGTTTTTCAAAGCGCGAAAGCCGCTGAATTAAATCATGAAATTCATTGAGCAACTCCGGCGCAGCCAACAATTCAGTCACGAGTTTCAGAATTTTCTCATCTGAACAACCTTGTACTTCCTCCAGGTGCCCCTTTTGTTCGGGCTTTGCCATACGCTTGCCAAAAATATCGCTGCCATCCGGCGCAAGGCAATCGATCACTCCTGAATGGTGGGATGCCAAGCACAGCGCCAACCACTGTCCCAATACAACCTGCTTCGCGTCCTGCTTGCTCAACGCCTGCCAAACAAACTGCGCGCCAGCCGTGGAATGGTCGATCTTTCCCTTGAGCACACCCGCATCCACATAGTTGTCAGCATCGGGATTGATGAGACCAAGCGCGGAAGCAATGTAGCGCTGAAACGCTTCGCTGTACTTGCCCAAGTCATGGAGCAGTCCGACAAGCTCTGCGGCTCTCCCAAGACCGAACTTGTGTCCGAAGCCTTTTGCCAAGCAAGCTACCGCTAGCAGATGTTCTGCAAGGGATTGGTCTGGGTGCGCAATAGCCATCATTGGTATTATGTCTAACAGGATGTTTTCGGTATTTTGTCACAGATTTTTTATCTTGTTCGTTTTTTTTGTGAAGGATAGAAAGCGAGCTTACGGCGGGGTGTCCTCTGCATGAGTGTCCCCAACGCTGGATGCGCATAAAATATGCCTGTGCTCAACCACCCGCAGTTACCCTCAACCATAACCGGCCCCCTCACCGCATATCAAACAACTCCTGATGAAAGTACTTCCCCTCAAACCCGCATACTGCCAGTCCTTGGCGCAGGCTATTATGACCAAACCGGTGCCTTTTGGCACAGATTCTCGGCGTCGAGTTTGCCGTCGCGTGCGCTGTCGATCAGGTGCAGCGTTACGCCGGAGGCGGCGATCAATTGCCGCAAGTGCTTGATTGCCTGCTTTGCCAGCGCACGGGGATGTTCTCCGGAGCAAGTCAAGATAGTTGCCCCCCTGTCATGCAATTATTGTTGTGAACCCAAATTCCAGTTTCACCAACATAGTAAGTGTGGAAATCCTCTACCTCTAAGTTATAGGCGGTTGCTTTCAGATAATTTTCTTCTATCAGATCATCTGGATAATAGAAGGTGGACGACTTGTTTTGCTCATACCGATTGTTTTCGTAATCGTAGAGACTCCCATCAGGTCGATCTACAAAAGGTTGTCCATCAAATACCCAGCCAAGCCCAATATATTTTTTGGTGCCAGGATGCCACTCCGGAATACGGAATATGTGACTAGTATTCGCTGCAATACTAAAGCTTCCATCCGTTTTGCGTAATTTATCATATCCTTTAACAGGTTGTTGATTTTCTCCAAAAAACCGTCGTTTTTCGTTCTTAAATGACGAAAAATCAGGGGTTTTGGAAGCGTTTTTAGAGTTTTTCAACAACCTGTTAAGCTCATCAGCACGTGTCCATCCCTTCCCTTCTGCCCAAAAAGGATGGTCGCCTGTCGCCGCAACAATCTCTGCATGATCTTCATTTACACGTTTCGTAAACGCCACTTCTTTGACTACTTTGTCCCTGAATACAAAGGTATTCACCACCTGCTTGTACTCAGGCTGCACTGATCCGTCTTCCGGACTGGAAAGCACATAGTCACCGACCTTGATTTCCTCACTCGGTCTCTGTCCTTCCTGGGTATGGACAAGCGTTCCTTTCGTAAAACATCCCCCAGGCATATCTGGTGTCCGCATTTTCACTTCAGTCAACTCCCGATATGCTGAATCAAACAATTCGTCACCTGAAACCTTCTTGTCGTGCATCAGATCACTTTTAATTCTTTCCAGTGAATCCAGACGATAAGTAGCTGCAAACTCAGCCGCCAAATCCGGATCACCCAAGGCATTCATCGCGCCTTGTTGCTGTGCTTGCCGCAATTGGCAGGCTTGTTGAAGCTTGAAATTAAGGGGTAGATCGGTATCCTTTAGCACATTTTCAATACTCGCTGCCTGTTCGCGATACCATTTCTCTGCCCGTGCAAACGTCATTAACTGTTCGCTGGGTGTGACAAAAGCAAGTTTCCCACCTACACGCACTTCAGTCATACCGGAAATCCTGATACCGCCAATATCGTTCACAAAAACATTCTCTCCGTTTTTCGGAATTCTGAATTCCAGAGAGAAAGGATTATTTTCGGATGGAATCGCATTGACCATTTTTCTGGTAGCACTGTTGGGACTGATAACCTCCCCAATGCTCTTGAAAAAATTCACAATCAATCCCACGCGCTTACGCTTCTGTAAACTGATCGCATCGCCCGGATGCCGCGTCGTTCGCTTGGAAAGCGCTGAGTTCCGCTTTTGGGCAATATGCGGGGTGACGCTCGCTTCACGCAAGGCTTCTACGAACTCAAGCGCCTCATATCCCTTGTCCGCGCCCAAGGTCGAACCCTTTTTGACGCTGTGCCCTACCATCACCTTCGCCGCTTCACGTTCTGCCGTGCCGCCTGATCGGGTCGTTTCTACATCGACCACCAGTCTGTTCACCACTACTCGAAGCTTCCGCAGCGGATGATCCTGCGGTATCCGCTCTTCCTGTGTCCGATTACTGAACATCGTCCCCTGACTTATATCTTCCTCTCGCATTGATTGCTCCTGATTCTCGAATCGGGTTGATTATAACATGCGCATAAGATGAGGCGGGGTTTTTCAACATCCTGTTAAGGGCACGGTATCGGTTTTGAGGGGATCAGGCAGGGCGGCATCTACGATACCGCCGCAGTTCAACCAACGGCGTGTTCTTCGATGCCGCCCTACCTTACGCTTCAACCTTGCGTCAAAGGATGACAGAAAAATTCAGGCGATTGCCCTGATAAACGCGCATGATTTGTCGATTCCCTGCCGAAACCCCGCTATAATTCTGCCCTTCAAATCTGCGTTGGAGTGGAGTCAATGGGCTTTCTTGCCAATAAAAAATTACTGATTACCGGAGTGATCTCCAAGCACTCCATTGCCTATGGAGTCGCCAGAGCGTGTAGCCGCGAAGGGGCAACGCTGGCGTTTACCTACCAGAACGAACGTTTTGAAGAACGGGTACGCAAGTTCGCGGGCGAGTGCGGCAGCGATCTGGTGTTGCCCTGCGATGTGTCCAGCGACGCCGACATTACCAGCCTGTTCGACAAACTGGGCAGCGCATGGGACGGCGCGCTGGATGGTCTGTTGCACTCCATCGCCTACGCCCCCGCCGAAGCCATCGAAGGCGACTTTCTGGACGGCATCTCGCGCGAATCCTTTCGCATCGCGCACGAAATTTCCGCCTACAGCTATCCCGCGCTCGCCAAGGGCGCACGCCCCCTGATGCAGGGTCGCAAGGCATCTCTGGTGGCGCTGACCTATCTGGGCGCGGAACGCACCATGCCCAACTACAACACCATGGGGCTTGCCAAGGCGAGTCTGGAAGCGGCAACCCGCTACCTCGCCTTTTGCCTGGGACCAGAAGGCATCCGCGCCAACGCCATTTCCGCCGGTCCCATCAAGACCTTGGCGGCTTCCGGCATCGGCAGTTTCAGCAAGCTCCTTGCTTACAACGCCCACAATGCCCCCTCGCGCCGCAACGTGACCATCGAAGAAGTCGGCAACGCCGCCGCATTCCTGCTCTCCGATCTGGCTTCCGGCGTCAACGGCGAAATTCTCTATGTGGATGGCGGGATGCACTCCACGGCATTGGGAAATCCCGAACCGATTGGATCGTAATTCAGGAATCAGGGGGCAGGGGTCAGGAATCAGGTGGCAGGTGGCAGGTGGCAGGTGGCAGGTGGCAGGTGGCAGGTGGCAGGAATCAGAAAGGGCGAATCCGTTGGATTCGCCCTTTGTTTTGGGAGCGATGGCGTCCTCGCCATCGTGCGGCGGCGCATCCCGACGGTCGTACTGCTACGCGCCGCAAGAATAGCAACCGTTGCAAATTGGTGAGCGACGCTTCGCGTCGGTGTTCACAACCGTCGGGTTACGCTTCGCTTACCCGACCTGCGCGATTTCAGACAGCAGACTTTCCCGCCAACTTTCGTGTTTTTCCAGACCGAGCAATTCCGCAATTGTGGCGGCGAGATTGGCGAGGCTGGGGGGGTGGGCAAATTCGGGCGGGGTTTTGAGCCTCAGCTTGTCGCCGCCGTAGAGAATCAGCGGCACGGGATTCAGGGTGTGGGAGGTTTTCGCCTTGGCGCCGCCATCCGCGTTAAATTTTGGAGCGCGGGTCTTTTTGTCGAGTTCAAACATTTCGTCGGCGTTGCCGTGGTCGGCGGTAATCAATGCGACGCCGCCTGCCGCGTCAATCGCGGGGAGCAAGCGGGAGAGCGCCAAATCGACGGCTTCAATCGCCAGCGTTGCGGCGCGGAAGTTGCCGGTGTGCCCCACCATGTCGCCATTGGCGAAATTGCAGCGCAGCAGCGCGTATTCGCCGCTTTTGAGGGCGGCAATCATGGCGTCGGCAATTTCGGCGGATTTCATCCACGGGCGTTGTTCAAAGGGAATCACGTCGCCTGGCACTTCCTGCCAGACTTCGCCCGCGAATTTGCCGGAGCGGTTGCCGTTCCAGAAATAGGTGACATGCCCGAATTTCTGCGTTTCCGAACAGGCGAACTGACGCACGCCAAAACGGGAAAGCCATTCGCTCAAGGTGTTTTTAATCGCGGGCGGCGGTACGAGAAAACGCCTGGGCAGTTGCAGGTCGCCGTCGTATTGCAACATGCCGGCATAGGCGACTTGCGGTACGCGCTGGCGGTCGAATTTGTCGAAGTCGGCTTCTTCAAAGGCGCGGCTGATTTCAATGGCGCGGTCGCCGCGAAAATTGAACAACACCACGGCGTCGCCATCGTGAATCGCGCCCACGGGTTTGCCGTTTTCCGCAATCACGAAGGGCGGCAAATCCTGGTCGATGGTGGCGGGATGGCGCGCGCGCAGGGTTTGCACGGCGGCGCTGATGTCGGGGAAGCTTTCGCCTTCTCCCAGCACATGCGTGCGCCAGCCCTTTTCCACCATCGGCCAGTTGGCTTCGTATCTGTCCATCGTGATGACCTGCCTGCCGCCGCCGGAGGCGATGCGGGCGTCGAAACCGGAGTCAGAAATTTCCGCCAGAAATTGCTCAAAAGGGACGATGTAATCGAGGGCGCTGGTTTCCGGCACGTCGCGCCCGTCAAGCAGGGCGTGGATGCGCGCTTTTTTGACGCCTTCCGCCTTCGCCTGCACGAGCAGCGCCTTCAAATGCTCGATGTGGCTATGCACATTGCCGTCGGAAAAAAGCCCGATAAAATGCAGCGCGCTCTGCGGCGTGGCTTTGCTGGCGGCGATGATGTCACGCCATGCCGCGCCTCGCCACAGGCTGCCATCCCGAATCGCCTCCGCGACCAGCGACGCGCCCTGCGCGTAGACCTGCCCCGCGCCGATGGCGTTGTGCCCGACTTCGGAATTGCCCATGTCGTCGTCGGAGGGCATTCCGACCGCCTTGCCGTGCGCTTGCAAGAGCATATGCGGGCAGCGCGCAAACAGCGCGTCCAGCGTGGGCTTTTGGGCAGCGGCGATGGCGTTGCCCATTTCAGTGGCGGAAATGCCGTAACCGTCCATGACGATGACGACGACGGGCGCATTGGAAGCGGCGTGTTTGGATGAGCGGGCAAGACCTGACATGAATAATTCCCTGCAAAGAAAATGCAAATAACGCAAAACCTCTCATAATTTTGCGCCGGGACGAAGTATCCTAGGCGCTGCATCAGCCGTCAATCGAGGAGAACCATCAATGAACACGGGAAATGACAACAAAAAAACAGGCAGGCGTACCCTGAATCTGGGCTTGCAGGGCGGTGGCGCTCATGGCGCGTATAGCTGGGGGGTGCTGGATTGTCTGCTGGAAGACGGACGTTTCGATTTCGATGGCGTGAGCGGCACCAGCGCCGGAGCCATGAACGCCGTGGTGCTGGCGGACGGGTTGATGAAAGGCGGCAAGGAGGGCGCGCGGCAGGCATTGGCGGAATTCTGGCGCAGTATCGCCGATAGCGTGCCGCTGGATTTTTCCATCTCCGTGCCGAGCTTGAGCGGTGAAAAACAGGCGTTACTGCCCACGACCAAGGCCATGATGAGCTGGATGCACTACGTTTCGCCCTACCAGTTGAACCCCTTGAATTTCAATCCCCTCAGAAAAATCCTGAAAAAAATCGACTTCACCGGTTTGCGCCTGGATAGCCCCGTGCGCCTGTTCCTCGCCGCCACCAACGCCAACACTGGCAAACTGCGCCTGTTTCGCACCGAAGAAATCGACGCCGACGCCGTGCTCGCCTCCGCCTGTCTGCCCATGCTGCACCAGGCGATTGTGATTGACGGCGAACCCTATTGGGACGGCGGCTACGCCGCCAACCCGCCAGTCTTCCCCCTGTTCTATGAATGCGATTCACGCGACATCCTGCTCGTGCTGCTGGCGCCGCCCGCCTACGGCGATACGCCCAAAACCGCCGAAGAAATCCGCGCCCGCGCAATGGAACTGGCGTTTAACACCAGTCTGCTGCGCGAAATGCTGCTCTTTGCCAACGTGATTGCCTACAGTCAGGCGAGGGACGCCAAAGAAGGCTCACGCAACCACTGGCCGACCAGCCTGCAACGCATTTTAGGACGCGCCCTGCGCGAACCCGACAACCTGGAACGCTACACGCTGGCAACCCGTTTTCACCTGCTCGAATCCGCCGATTTGCTCCTGAAATACGGCAGCGCCACAAAAGTCGCCGCCGACTGGCCTTTCCTGAAAAAACTGCACGACATCGGCTACGCCGAAGCGAAGCAATGGCTGGCAGCCCACGGCGACCAGGTGGGCAAGGAAACTTCGTTTGATTTGATTGCAAGGTTCGGGGTGTGAATCCGAACCTCTCGCCACTTGTGCTGAAGTTTACCCATAATTCCATATGAATTTCTGTAGGTTGGGAGCACCGATGAGCGGCGCATCCCGACGGTCGTACTGGCGCTCAAGCCGATTGTTCACAACCGTCGGGCATGTGAAACCATGCCCGACCTACGCCGCTGAATCAGGGAGCAGGGATCAGGTAGCAGATGTCAGGTGTCAGTACCTTCGGCGGCTTTGCCGCCCTTGACTGCTGACAACCCGCCCCGCTGATGCCCACCCGCGTCATTGCGAGGAGCGTAGCGACGTGGCAATCTCCCTGGTCGCCAAGATTGCCGCGTCGCTACGCTCCTCGCTTTTGACGGCAAGTGTCGTTTCTCGTAGGTCGGGTACGCAAACATCTTGCCGTGCCCTGGAGCGGCAAGAAACTTTTTGCATGAAAGCAACAGACCGCAATGCATCCGCGCCACCCTGAGGACGCCGGCGCTCCCAGCGATGTAGGTCGGGCATGGTTTCACATGCCCGACGCTTGGCGGTTGGTCACATGCGGCTGTCCATTTGGCGTTCGCGGGTCTATCGGCGTTATACCTCGACAAATGTGTGTGATCCTTTTTGCGTCGGTTGATGTCGGGCATGTGAAACATGCCCGACCTACGAAACGGGTATCCGTGCCATGCCCTATCGCGGCAGGAAACTTTTTGCATGAAATCAACAAACCGCAATGCGTTCGCGCATCATGCCCGCATGGATTGCCGCGTCGTTACGCTCCTCACAATGACGAAGTATTAACCCGGCAATCGAATACGCCGCTGGGAGCGCCGGCGTCCCCGCCGGCGGTTTTAAGATTTTTCGCGCGGAACCAACCCCGCCGGCGGGGACGCCGGCGCTCCCAGGCGTGCGGTTTTTTCGTTGCCCCCATCAAATACGCCATATGCTGCCACAGGCTTTAGGTAGGTCGATCTACGATACCGCCCTACCAAATGCCATCGTCGTGCTCCAGACGATATATTCGATTGCCGGATTAATAGCGGGAGCATCCTGCTCCCCCTGCTGTTAACGTCTGACCAGTTGTACGCGCCCTTCGCCTGTGCGGTAGGCGGCGAGGGTGGCGGATTCTATGCCTTCGCTGTAGTCGAGGATGCGATAGCTGCTGTAGCCCAGTTCGCGTTGCAGTTGGGCGGCGCGGCGTTTGAGGATTTGCATCGCTTCGCCTTCGCCGCCGCTGAAATGGCGTTTCATGGTGAAACGCATCTGGAACACATCTTCACTCAAGCGAACTTCCTGAATTTCCCAGTTGGATGCCAGCGGGTCATAGACCAGATACGCCAGCCCCAAAATGATCAGGTCGCCCCCGGAAGGCTTGATGAGTTTATATGCCAGCGCCGCCCCCGCGATATCCTGCCGCGTTTGCGTGTCCATGTCGCCTACGGTGTCGACGACAGTATTTGCCCCTTCCCTGATGCTGGCGCAGCCCACCAACAAGCCAGGCGTTATAACAGCAGCAAGAAAGCACAGTGTGCTCATTCCGGTTCGCATTGAAAGCGAGACGCGAAGACGAGTCGCAGACAGCGCTCTTGCACGGCAAGGCGAAGTCGACAAAGTATCGGTTTCAATGCGAACCGGAATCATATGTAGTTGAACAGGCTCAAGCCCGTCACCTTGACGAAGGATTGTTGCGCGGCGTTGAGTTGCAATTCTTTTTTCGCCAGTTCGCTGATGGTCGAGGCGTAATCGAGATCGACCAGTTCGGAAATCTGGGTCTTGTACTGCACATCCAGATCCTGCCCCAGATTTTTCAGGTCATCGAGTTCCAACATGCGCGCGCCGACAATGGCGCGGCTGTCGAGCGCGTGTTGCAGCCCCTGATCAAGACTCCCGCCGATGGCGTGCATGGCGTTCTGAAAATCCGGCGACTGGTTATTGCCGGCTTCCAATGTGTCGATGAACTTTTGCAGGGTGATGAACATGCTTTCTTCTGTGCTCGGTTCGACCGTAAATATGTCGCCAGCGTCAGGGTGGGCGATGGAAATCTGCGCGCCGCCCGGAAGATTGATGGGGTTGCCCGAAACGTAGCCAGTGACACTGGAAACAGGCATCCCTGCACCATCGGTTACGTCAAAGCTATCCGCGCCAGTAAAAGTAACGGTGTAATTGCCGGGCGTATAGTTCCCCACCACGGTGTCGCGCATGATGACGCCTTTACTCCCGGCGGTCGCCGTGACCGAAAAAGTGCCATTGCCATTGGGCACCGCTTCAAAAAACGCCCGCCCGGAAAAATTCACCGGCATGAAACGCCCGGTTTCGACCTGCAACAGCCGTTCGCCGCTGTCGCCCTGATAATCCACGCCGCCGCCGTTATTGACGAAGGGGATGGTGCCGCCCTGATAGCCCGCGAAACGATACAGCCCGTTGGCGTCGGCATTGTTGGCAACGCCTAAGAGTTCCGCGAATTTGCCGCGTATATCTTGAGCGAGGGATTTCAGCTCGTTATCGGAATAGCCGCCATTGCCCGATTCGACCCAGCGTACCTTGGCTTTGGTCAGCACTTCCCCCACAAAACCCATCAGGCTTTCCAGTTCCGCCAACTGTCCGGCGGCATTACCCTGATTGTCGAGGAATTGCTGATTGACGTTTTTCTTTTGCTCGGTAAGCAGGGCTTGCGCGGCAGCCACCGGATTGTCGGCGGGCGTCACCACCTTGCGCCCCGTGGAGAGCTGGTTTTGCAGACGGTAGAGGTCATACTGGTTATGCAATATGCCATTCGTGCCGTTGTTGTAAATTTGCGGTGTGCTGATACGCATGATCGTTCTCCTTGTTCCCCGGCGCGCCTTATTTTACGCGCCGATGGAAAGCAGGGTGTCGAACAGGGTGGAGACGGTATTCATCACCCGGGCGGCAGCCTGATAAGCCTGTTGATACTTCAAAAGATTCGCCGCTTCTTCATCCAGATTCACTCCGGCAATCGTGCTCTTGGATTCCAGCGCCTGTTGCAGCACGGTATCCTGCGCCGTGCCGTTGGAGAGCACGGTTTTGGTCTTGGTGCCGATGTCGCTGACCAGTTGGGCGTAAGCAACCTGAAAGGTCGCAACGCCTTTGGTGCCGTCGCCGTTCGTTGTCAGCGCGGTTTGCAGCGCGCCGATTTTGACGATGTTGCGGGAATCCGCCGTGCCGCCTTCGTTGGCTTCGAGGGTGAAAGCGTCGCCATCATTGGGGAATCCCGTCAGGTTGAAAGAGAAGCCATTGATGATGATGGCGGTGGCTTCGCCTCTGGTGTAGGGAATCGCGCCTGTGCCACTGACGACAACATCAATGCCATTAACATTGACGATCGCACCAGCGGTAAAGCCTTGCAGTTCGTTAGTGGCTTCGTTGAAATTGAAGGTCAGCGCGGGCGAGGGAATCGTGTAGCCTGGCCCCACTTCCCCCGCGCTGATGACCGCGTGCCCCGTATTGGTCGGTTCCGCCTTGGTGCGAATCGGCATGGCGGCGGCGATGCGGCGCACGTCGGCGACGACTTCCTGATTCACCTTGATGTTGCGGGCGGCTTCGCGGGTGGGTTCCAGCAGATAGGTGTCGCCAACCGCGTGATTGTTGGAAAGATCCAGCGTCAGCCCGTCAAAGCTCACGACGTTGTTGGTCGCCGTGGCGTTACCGGAAGCCACCACCGCTTTATCGCTCAAACGGGTGACGGTAAAAGCGCCGCCCCCCGCGCTCGTAAAACGGACTTCGTAATCGCTGTTTTTCAGGTCGGTAAAAAAATTGCCGCTCTCCGACATTTTGGGCGGGTCGAAGGTAAAACCGTTAATGCTGCCGGTTCCGACATTCAGCGCATTGGGAATCGACTTGGGCGCGCCCAGCCTGAAGAAATCGTCGACGAAGCCCGGCTCGCCATGCACCGTTCCCAGCAAATCCTGCCCCAACGCCTGTTGCGCGTTCACCGTGAGCGCGACGCTGGCGGCGACCTGCCCCAAAGCATTGGCGGCCTGGTCGAGGGCTTCTTTGCGGAAGGTGAGCAGACCGCCCAGAGCGCCGCCATCCAGATAGGATTCGGGGAATTCGGAGACCGTGCCTTTTTGTCCGACCACGATGCGTTCCGGGTCGGTGTCAGAAGGGCGGGCGACCAGCGGCATGGTCATGATGTTGACCACCAGCGGTTGCCCGTTGCCGATAAACACGTTCAGGGAATTATCGGAATCCACGTAGGAACTGACGCGCACGAGCTGGTTCAGTTCAAAAACCAGTTGTTCGCGCGCATCGAGCAAATCGTTGGGCGGATGTCCGTGGGCAGCGGAGAGCGCGATGATTTTTTCGTTGAGATCGGCAATCTGCCCGCTGTAAGCGTTGATTTCATTGACCGTGGTCGAAATCTGGGTGTTGGTTTCGTCGTAGAGTTGCGCCAGGCGATTTTCCAGCGTCTGAAAACGGGTCACGAGCGCCTGCGCGGAACTCGTCATCGCCTGCCGCGCGGAAATCAGCGTGGGATTGGCGGCAACGTCCTGCGTGGCTTGAAAGAAGCCCGCCAGCATCGGCGAAATGCCGGAATTGGGGTCTGCCAGCAGATTGTCGATGCGGGAAATCATCGAGAAATAGGCGCCCAACTCGCTGGATTTGGTTTGCGCGTCGTTCACCTGCTTGTTCAGGATGTCGTCGTAGTTGCGCAGGATGGTCTGCACATGCACGCCCATGCCGATGGAGCCTGCGCCCGTCATCATGGCGATGTTGGTCGCCTGCATGGTGGATTGCCGACTGTAGCCCGGCGTGTTGACGTTCGAGATGTTGTGCATCGTCGTCGCCAAACCGAGTTGGGCAGTATTCAAGGCGGTAACGCCCGTTCCTAAAAGACTCATGATCCTTCTCCGATTCTCTACCGTATTATTACGGCATGGGCGGGGGTTTCTTGAGCCTTGTTATTCCGGGTCGCTGAAAGCGATACTTTCAGAACCCCGGAATAACCCGAACTAACCGATAAACGCTTGTCGCAATGTCGCGCCGTTGATGATGGCGGAGAGTTTTTCGGCATATTTCGGGTCGGTGGCATAACCCGCCTGCTGCAACCTACGAGCAAACTCTGTGCCATCCTGAGAACCGATCACCCCGCCGTAGCGCGGCGAACTGGCGAGCAAATGGGCGTAATCGGCAAACGCCTCGGCGTAAGAGCCGTAAGAGCGGAAGCGCGCCTGCTCTCTGACGGGTACGCCGTTTTCGTATTCGGTGGTGGTCACTTCCGTACTCTTGCCCTGCCAGCTTGCGCCTGCCTTGATGCCGAACAGGTTGTATGCCGGAGAGCCGTCGGCATTCTTGAGGTCGCGCTGTCCCCAACCGCTTTCCAGCGCCGCGTGGGCAATCAGGAATTGCGGCGGAATGCCGGTATCGCGGCTGGCTTCGACCGCGTGCGGCCACATCTGGCGGACAAATTCTTTCGGCGTGGCGGCAACGGAAGACTCGCCCGCGTCATTGGCGGCGGGCGCGTGGTGGGCGGCGGCGCGGTTGACCGTCGCGCGTTCCAGCGTCGCCTGCAAATTCCTGAAAGCGGCAAACGGCAAATCGCCGCCATTCGCGGCGGAAATAGTTGCCGCCTTCAACGCGGCATTCAGGTCGTGGTTCACCGCACGCGGTGCGCCATCCGCATCCAGGGTGCCCGTATTGTTCATGCGTCGGCTCAATTGTTCCTCCAATACCTTTGCCAAACCGATGCTGCCGGTTCTGGAAATATCCTTGGCGATCTGTTCATCCAACATGCTGGTGTAGAAGCGGCTGGCGTCGCTCTCCATGAATGAATCCTGATCCGTTGTCTGACGCATGGATTTCAACATCATCTGCAAAAAAAGGGCTTCAAATTCCTGCGCCGCCGCCTTGACGCCCGCTTCCTTGTCCGTCCTGAATTTCGCGCGCAGATCGCGCGCGCCCTGTACATCCCCCGCGAGCGAGGCGGCATCGGTGACTTTGTTGATCGCCATCAGATAATCTCCAGTTCAGCCCGCAACGCCCCCGCCGCTTTCATGGCTTGCAAAATCGCCAGCAAATCCTGCGGATTCGCGCCCAGAGAATTCAGCGCCCTCACCACGTCCGCGAGATTCGTACCGGCTTTGAGCGACAAGAGATTGGTGCCATCGACCGTCAAACGGGCGCTGCTCTGGCTACTGACAATCGTCTGTTCGCTCTCGACGATGACAGAAAGATTGCCATGCGAAATGGCGCAAGCTTCGATGGCAACCTTCTGATTCATCACCACCGAGCCTGTGCGCGGATTCATGACCACTTTGGCTTGCGCGGGCGAAGGCGTGATGTCGATGTTTTCCAGCCGCCCCATGAACGCCACACGCGCGTCGGGGCTTTCCGGCGCGAAAACGCGAAACTGCCGCCCGTCAATCGCCTCTGCCGTGCCCGCGCCCATTGCCTGATTGATGGCCATCACCGCGCGGCTGGCAAGGTCGAAATCCATCGCCGACAGTTCATAGGTCACAAACGCCCCCTGCCCCACCGCCGTCGGCACGACACGCTCCACCGTCGCCCCGCCGGGAATGCGTCCGGCGGAAAGATGATTCACCTGCACCCTGGCGCCCGGCGCCGCCGCGCCCGCGCCGCCCACCAGTACATTGCCCTGGGCGACCGCGTAAGTTTGCCCGTCCGCGCCTTTTAACGGCGTCATCAACAAGGTGCCGCCGCGCAAACTCTTGGCGTTGCCGATGGAAGAAACCGTCACGTCAATGGGCTGACCGGGGCGCGCGTAGGGCGGATGATTTGCCGTCACCATCACGGCGGCGACGTTTTTCAACTGGATGCTGCGAATCTGATCCATCGGCATGTTCACGCCCATCTGCGCGAGCATGTTCAGTACCGATTGCGAGGTGAAAGGCGTTTGCGTGGTCTGGTCGCCGCTGTTATCCAGCCCCACCACCAGCCCGTAGCCGACCAGTTGGTTATTTCGCACCCCCTGAATGTTCGCAAGGTCTTTCAGCCGTTCCGCCTGCGCTGGCCACGGCATCCAGATCAGAACGAGCGCGAGCGCGAAGGCCAGCAGAATCGCCGCATGTTTCAAAAGAGCTTTCAGGTAATTTTTGCCGCTTTCAGACATGATGAAATTCCTTTTTCAGAACGGCAGGACAGAGAGGAAAAACCGCGCCATCCAGCCCATAATCTGCGCCTCGCTGATGTAGCCGGACGCCTTGTATTCGATGCGCGCATCGGCGATGCGGGAAGAATCCACGCTGTTGGTTTCGCTCTTCACGTCACGCGGATTGACCACGCCGGAGAGCCGGATGAATTCCTGCTGATGCCCGATGGAAACCTGTTTTTCGCCCGACACCAGCAAATTGCCGTTGGGATACACATCAATCACCGTCACGGTAATCGTTCCCTTGAAAGCGTTGGTGTTCTCCACATCGCCGCTGCCTGTGAAGGTATTGGAACTGCTCGCGTCGATGTTCAAATCGGTCAGCTTGTTGAACTGCTTGATGTTGTTCAAAGGATAAACATTCAGCGCATTGATGCCCGCCCCGACCTTGCCGCTGCGATTGGCGTTGCTTGCCGATTCGGCGGAAGCCGCGTTGTTTTCCGTGATGCTCACCGTCAGGATGTCGCCCACGTAGCGCGCGCGCCGATCTTCAAAGAGCGGGCGCACCGAAGCGTCCTGGAAAATACTGCCGTTTGCCGCCTGCGGCATTTGCCGATACTCCGGTCTCGCCGTCATCGGCTGATGCACACTGGTCGGCGGCACCGAAGCGCAAGCGGAAAGCAGCGCGGCAGCCAAAATGACGCTCCCGGAAAGCAACCTGTTCATGACGATGTATCCTTGAAAACGGTAAAAACACGCAAGGGTAAAAGCAATAGCCGTGCCGGGGTCAGGGATCAGGGGACAGAGGTCAGGTGACAGTCATCAGGGGCGGCAAAGCCGCCGAGGGTACTGATTCCTGATGTCGGGTACGGCATACAGGGTCACGGCACGCCGTGACCCTACGGGGAATGGGGGCACACAATGTCGGGAAATGGGGGCGCGTGTAGGGGCACGGCGTGCCGTGACCTGTATGCCGTCGCCGTAAACCCGAAAATTTGCCGTAGGTCGGGCATGTTTTTTATGCCCGACATTGGGCGGCGCAGAAAGAAATGCGCGGGTTTGTCGGGATTGAGGCGCGTTGGCGGGGGGCGGCAAATGGGTGGGTTTCGTGGTTTGGCGTCCAATGTCGGGCATGTTCCATGCCCGACCTACGGGGTCATCGCGTAAACCCGAAAATCTGGTGATTCACAGTCACATTTTTTGGGCAAACTTTTGTACCAAACAAACCCCTCCTGTCTGATGCGTGGGGTATGGGCGTTTTGGCGATTATATGGGTGAGCAATTGACAAGGGCATGGTGTCTGGCGTATTCAAACATTCGCTTTAATCCATGATTGGCACAAGGTTTTTGGGATTGTCGATGATGCCGCTTGTCGCACGAAACACACCGCTTGTCGAATTGTCGATTGTGATTCGATTTTTGTTACGCATAATGCGTTCGTGATACGAGTTTTGTTATGGCATAGCGCGAGTATCCCGGATGTGTAAACCGCCCGCATAACAAAATGTAATCAGCATCGTTTTCTTCAATTGTTGGAGTTCGCCATCCGCAGCTTAAGCAAAGACCCCTGCGTGGCGAAAGTGGAGGGGTTTGTAACGGAACTCTCTACCCTGTCGGGCGCCAAGCCGCAAAAAGCCACTTTTCTGCATGAGGCGAATTTCGCCA
>BNUD01000053.1 GCA_025997095.1 Betaproteobacteria bacterium
CAGGTTTTTTTACGTCTGCATCCCTTTTCAAAGGAGTTCAAAATGAGTATCAAAACTAAACTTTTATTATTGATTGCCAGCAGCCTGATCGCTCTTTTCTCTGTGGGCATACTGGGCATCATCAGTGATAAAACCAACACCGACAATATCGAACAACTGACGGATACCCTGCTTCCCTCCATCCGCCATGCGCTGCTGATCAAAGAAAACAAAATCGAGATGCGGGGCGCCATCGCTGAAATCGGCATCTGGGAAACGAATTATTCCGCCGCCTCAAGAGCCGCGCTCACCGATATTCTCAAACGTTTCCATGTGGCATGGACAAACGCCAAAGAAGCCCGCAAAAACTATGGCGCGGTGCCTCGCTCCCAGGATATTCTGACTGAAATCACCCCCATTCGCCAACGCTTTGGCGCCGCCTGGGACACCTGGGAACAGGACATCAGCGCCATTGAATCGCCCGTGCAAAAAATCATTGCCCTGCCCGCAGGCGATGTCGAAGGACAAAAGACGCTCATGGCGGAGGCGCTTGCCGCATTCAACAAACAACAAATCAGCTATGCCGCGCAGGATGTGCCTTTTGACGAGTTGCTGACCTATGAAGCCGACCTTGCAGACCGCATAAAAAAGAAGGATATTGCCCACTCGAGCACAATGATGACGATCCAGATTGTCGTTTTCAGCGCGGCGACGCTCACCATCGTTTTTCTCTTCTGGAGCGTGTTCCGCGCCATCATGACGCCGCTGAAACTCACCCAGCATACCATCGAAACCATTGCCGCCGACAACGACCTGACCCGTCGTGTTGATGTTCAGAGCACGGACGAAATCGGGCAACTCGTCGGAAGTTTCAATATCCTGATGGCTCGTCTGCATGACACGCTCTTCAACATTCGCGGCAATGTTGAGGAGGTGCAAACCACAGCGACTTCCCTTGCCGCCACCGTGAGCAAAGCCAGCGAGGGGATTCATGCGCTGGGCAAAGAATCCGAACAAATTTCTTCCGTCGTGCAAGTCATCAAGGAAGTTACCGACCAGACCCATCTGCTGGCGCTGAACGCCGCCATTGAAGCGGCTCGCGCCGGGGCACAGGATCACGTCGTACTCGAACGCTTGCGCCTCAATAATTGAAGCGGCTCGCGCCGGGGAACAAGGGCGCGGATTTGCCGTCGTCGCCGATGAAGTCAGAAAACTCGCCGAGCGCACCGCGCAATCGACCGGTGACATCAGCGCCATGATTGGCAAAATTCAGGCTTCCGCCAATGAGGCGGTCGCCAATATGACGCATGTGGTGGATCAGGTTGAAGAGGGGAAAACGCTGGCGCAAAGCGCCGGGGACTGCATCACCTCCATTCAGGATGGCGCAAGCCGGGTTTCGCGGGCGGTGACTGAAATCTCCAACGCCCTGAAAGAACAAAACCAGGCCAGTCAGGACATTGCCCGGCACGTTGAAGGCGTTGCCCAGATGACCGACGAAAACAACGCCGCCGCAGAAGAGACATCTTCTTCCGCGCAGCATCTGGATCAACTCGCCCACACGGTGGGCGCGGCAATTGCGATTTTCAAACTTTAAGCCATCGGCAAAACCATATCGCGCAGGGCGCAAGAGGTGTGCAGGGACGGCGATCAGCCGCTCCTGCACAAGCCTCCACACGTGCCGTTGGTAATCCCCGCAGTCACACCGGAAATTATCCTTGTTTAGAGCAGATTAACTTAACCTGGCTCCATCCATTGCCATCGTGTAGGGGCGCGCATATATTAATCCGGCAATCAAATACGCCATATGCTGCCACAGGCTGTAGGTTAGGTAAGCCGCCAGGGCAATTGCATGAATGCTAATGAAATCACCAATACCGCTTTTCGTGAGGCACGGCTGTACGGGCACGGCGCGCCGTGCCCGTACTCCCTTTTTCACTCCCTCTCCCCTTGTGGGAGAGGGGTAGTAGCGATTCAGCACGGAATTACGCCTGCACATGCTGAACCATACCCCTCTTCCGCGCTTTTACGTAAATTCGCGGGGCACCTCGCCTCCGCGCCCCGCTCAATTCCCTGCATGGAATTGGGCGTTCGACGGCTCGAAGCATTCGCTTCGAGAATTCCCGTCTCACCCCACAAGGGGAGAAGGGTGATTTCAGCATTCATGCGATTGCCCTGGGTAAGCCGCAGGCGCAACCCGACATTGGCGATTCATCGCGCGTCCAGATTGACGGATCAGTGTCGGGTTCAACTACGCTCGCCGTCAAAAGCGAGGAGCAGAGCGACGCGGCAATCTCCTTGGTCGCCAAGATTGCCGCGTCGCTGCGCTCCTCGCTTTTGACGCGGGGGGGGGGTTGTCATCAGTCTGGGGCACTCTTCGACCCCGCTCTACCAAATGCCCTCGTCGTGCGCCAAACGGCGTATTCGATTGCCGGATTAATAACGCATGTCAACAGCATCGCCTTTATGCACTTATGCGTTGAGCGCGGCACCGTAACCTGATTGAGCGATTCTTCTGTCGCATCAAGCAAAATAGCACTGTCTTCGGCTCGTCTTCGCGTCTCGCTTCTAATGCGAACGGAATTACGCAACTGCGGCGACGTATTCCTGCCCTGCGTGAATCAGCCGTGATAACGGCGCGTGGGCTTGCAGCAGGTCGATGCCGGAATCGTGCGCCCCCTGACGCAGCCCTTTGGTGTCGACGCCCTCAATCAGTGTCTTTGCGCCGATGGCGTGGATGCGTCGGGTTGCGACGGTCAGGGTGTCCGGGTTTTCCAGCAGGTTGGTGTCCAGGCGCACGATTTCCGGGCGCAGGATTTCCAGCAAGTCAAAATTCAGGCTGACGCGCCCGAAGCGATGGATGGCGACATGGTAGCCACGCGCCTTGTAATTGGCGAGCGCCCGTTGCAGGTGCCCCGTCGCGGTGATGTCGTCGATTTCCAGTTCCAGCGTAATCTGTTTCGGCATCAAACCGCAGGAACGCAGAATTTCCTCAAACGCCAGCCCGTGATCGGACGGCACGCTCAACACATGGCGCGGACGCACTTTCAGCAACAAATTGCCCCGCGCCAGGTGGGTTAAATAATTGAGCGCGTGCAGGGTACGCACCCGACGGTCAAGCGTGATGAATTCTTCGTCATCGGCAGGCAGGTCAAAAACGGAATCGGGTTTCAGCGAAGTCTGGCGCGTCAGGTCAAATGCCAGAAGACTGGCGGCGTGCCCATGCGTTTGCCCGCTCACCGTTTCGACAATGGGCAAAAACCGCGAAGCCAGTTGCAGATTGCCAAAATGCGCCACCACCTTGCCCTGCGCCACGGCAAACGGCGCAGCCGCCCCACTGCGAGCGTGTGCCGGATTTTTGGCAAACTCCTGGGAGATGTGCTGGGTATTCAGATGACGAACGAAATCGGTGAGTGGCATGGCGGACAATGAACGGATACAAAACAGCGCGAAGTATGCCCAGAACAATCACGCGAAGGAACGAATTTTTCAGCATGAGCATATAGCGGGTAACGGAAATCAGCCCCCTGCTTGCTGGCGAGCGCAAGCGTCAATGCACAGTCGCCCCTATCCAAGCAGCCGCGCAGTCTTTGGATCATAAATGGCATCCGTAATGGAGCCGTCACGAATGCGTTGAACCGCCTCGTCGATTGCGGACAGGGGTACGAGATACCATTCCTTTGGGGAAACCGAATGCCCGAAACGGTCTGGAATCGTGATGTCAATCTGCGCCGCCGCGAAAATACGGTGTAACAGCCCTTCGAGTTTCACCCTGTTGATGTGCGAGAGCTTATAAGTTGCAACGACCTCCACATCCGCCAGCAAGTAAGTGGATTCGTGCGCGGCGTTGGCAATACGTGTTTCCACCTTTCCACCCGTCACGCCAATTTTGTGAATCAACTCACGATGTTCGACAACATAGGGATGCTCCGATTGGCTACGTAGTACATAAATGGTTCCGCTTTCAATGTCGCCCGCTTCCCACTGCTCACCGAATAATGATTTTGTGGCAGAGATGCCGGTAATTCTGCGCCCGGCATCGTCCTTGTAGAGCGCCCGTTGCAGCGACCTGCGCAGCAGGTTGCTTTCAGTTTCATTTGAGTAAATAACCCGCAAGCGCGCATCATTTTCGCCATTGCTGGCTTTCATGCCCTCTCCAACTTCAGCAACATAGACGAACTGACCACCGAGAACGAAGAAATCACCTTCATCAATACTGGCGTTCTGAGCGAAGGTACGCGCCTGGCGTAGCCCCGCCTTGAGTTCACTTTCCACTTGCTCGAACAGCGGTTTGAACTGCGCGAAAGCCTTGCAGGGGGTACGACTGGCAATCTCCTCTGCCAGACGACGCGCTTCCGGTGAGCGGACATGCCGCAGCACGGTCACATCATTCCCCTCTTTTTCGGCATCAGCCTCTGCGCCCAATTCGGCAAGCAGCGCATCATCATCCAATGCCTCCAGCTTTGTTTGCGCGACATCCGTCCCATTGTCGAGCAAGCCATACGTATCCATACTTCTCAACAAGTCATGCGCTTCCGGCAATGCCCGCAGGCAGTCCAGACGTGTGGCATATAAACGTTCAAAAATATCGAGCGTTTCGCCGTGCCGGGGCGCATGACCATGCGTTTCATAAAAACGCAGAATGTCCTCGAATCCGGCGATGATGCGCTCTTCACGCGGTGTACGTCCGCCGGTTTGTTGCGCGGGGATTTCAACGCCGAGCGCGTCCAGCAATTCGTCATCGCTGAGATTTTCGTTGGGTCTAACCATTTTGAGCTTCCCGACCTTTTGCCTGTGCGCGATAACGGGCGAATGCGGCTACGCCTTCTGCCATTTTCTTTTCCCACGGGTCTTGCGCGGTAATTTCCGGCAAACGCCTGCGCTCCTGCTTGAATTGCAAAGCGCGTTTCGCCAGGTCTCGCGCCTCATCTTCGGGGATGTTGACACGTTTGGCGGCAATCGTAGTCTCCACCTGCTTCAGCGTTTTTTCATCCATCGCTTTCGCCAGAATCGCATAGGCGGCATCAAACGGGTTGATGCGATCAATGAGGTCTATGCTCAAGTCACGCACATCCATGATGTAACGTCGCACACCGGTAATTAGCGCAATATTAGCCTTGTGAGCACCATTGCCATCGTCACCGCCGCCCGCCGTGAGTTCCTTGGCTTTCTGCGTGAGCGCAAGCGCAGCGATGGCGCATTGGCGGATCGCTTCCTGATCTTTCTCGCTTAATTCCGGGTAACGCTCGCGCACGATTTTGCCCATCTGCACTTGAGTCAGCTCTTCGGGAATCGTATTTTCCCGGTCAAACAAGCCACGTTCTAACGTAGGTTTGTCCTGTACAAAAGCGGTGATCACTTCGTTTAAGTCTTCACGACAAATTCGCTCGGCTTCAAGCGTTTCCGGCTTAACCAGCCCATTGATTTCAAAAATGAATTGCCCGGTTTTTTCGTTCACGCCGATGTTGGTGCCGCCCTCCACATAACCCTCGGAACCGTAATCATAGCCTTCCTGCTTTCCGGCATTTTTGGGCGAAAACTCAAAGCGCGGCGTCAGTACCTGCTCCATCAGCAGACTGGCGGCAATGGCTTTGAGGGTGTCGTTGATGGCATCTGTCACCAAAGCCTCGGCAGCATCCGGCTCGGCAATCAGGTTGGTAAAACGCGCCCGCTCCTTGCCGGGTGCATCGCGTGTAGCGCGACCAATAATTTGAATAATTTCGGTGAGACTGGAACGGTAGCCAACGGTCAGCGCATGTTCGCACCAAATCCAGTCGAAACCTTCTTTCGCCATACCCAGAGCGATGATGACGTCCACATGGTCGCGCTTATTGCGCTGTGTCGGGTCTTTGAGGGCTTCCAGCACACGGGCGCGGCGGGTCGGGTCGCCATCGTCCACGAGGTCGGCCACCTTGATAAGCCGATTGCCTTTTTCCGCAGGTAATTGAATGCGATGAAAGCCAGTCGCCGGGTCTTCGCCCTTCCACTCGCCCAGCGCATTCATGATTTCATCGACTTCCTTGTGCTTGTCCTTGGTGCTCTCGCGCGAATTAACGCTGGGGATGTGGACAATGGTTTTCAGCGCCGGGTCGAGCACTTTCATGATGGCATCGAGATAACGCCCGGTATAGAAAAAATAACCAATATCGAGCGCCTTCAAAAATTCATACCCGTTCAGTTGCTCGTAATAGGTGTAAGTGACCGTCACAAAACGCGCTTCATCCTGCGGGGCGAGCACCGCCACCGCGTCACCGCGAAAATACGAGCCGGTCATGGCGACGATATGCGTTTTATCGCGGGCAATCAGCGCCCCAAGCTGACTGCCCAGGCGGTTATCAGGGTTGCTGCTGACATGGTGAAACTCGTCAACCGCCAGCAAGCGGCCGTCGAAAGCCTCAATACCCAATTCCTCAATCGCAAAGCGGAGCGTAGCGTGCGTACACACCAACACCTTGTCGTCTCCAGCCAGAAATTCGCCCACCGCCTTGACCTTGGATTTGGCGACTTTCACCTCATCAATGCCGGGCGCGTTGCACAGATTCCACTGTGGCAACACCTCCCAATCCCAATCAAAACCGTTTTGGCTCAGGGATTCATTGGCGAAACTTTCGCCGATGGAACGTTCCGGCACCACGATAATGGCTTGCTTCAACCCCTGGTTATGGAGCTTGTCGAGCGCGATAAACATCAACGCACGCGACTTGCCGGAAGCGGGCGGCGACTTGATGAGCAGATATTGCTCACCCCGCCGGGCGTAGGCGCGCGCCTGCATGGGGCGCATCCCGCGCTCGTCCGACTTGGTGGACGCGCCGGTACAGGCGGTGACGAGAGAGACGGACGGGATGGTGGGTGGGGTGGCGAGGTTAGTCATGGCGGTTGCATGTCCGTGTCAAGGTTTGTTTTGTGCAAGCAAAAAACCAGCTTTATTTTGCTCGATAAGCGGGGGCACGGGGTGAATTTTGGTCGCTGCCAAAACTGCATCAAGAAACGAGACGCCCCAGAACTTCTTGTAAGTTGTTGTTATACAATAATTTTTCACCGTACTCCTCATGCTCTCTCCGTGGTTTCCCGTGACAGAATCAAAACCCGATCAAAACTTTTCGCCTACCCTAAAATTTCACGCCCCTTCGCGGTGAGGCGGTATTTCTGAAGGCGGCTACCCGGTTTTTCGGGAATCGTATATTCAATCATCTCTTCTGCAAGAAGAATAAGGGTAAGCCGGTGCAAGCGTCCGGAAACCTTCCCTTTTCCGATAGACTTGGCAATTTGCGATTTGGACAATGGCTTGTCTAACAGAGCACGCAGAAATAGCCGCTCTAGCGACTCTACCCCTGACTCTACCCCTGACTCTACCCCTGACTCTACCCCTGACTCTTGCCCTGACTCTTGCCCTGACTCTTGCCCTGACTCTTGCCCTGACTCTACCCCTGACTCTGCCCCCAAAGCAGTTTCCTCATGAATCCCCTCTGAAAACATGAATGTAACAACCAGAAAACTCGGTGTCAGTTCAAAAATGGAGCGGTTGTAAGCCCGCAGGATGCGTGTCATGCCGGAGCCGAGGCTCTCGACCAGTTCCACGTCACGAAACACCCGCATCAAAATGCGATTACGAGGCATGGAACGGCAGTTGAAAAAATCCTCCTGCGACAGACCATTCACCAACCCTCCTGCCGAAGTCACCACGATACGGTCAGAAAATATCTCGACCAGCGGCGTTGTCAAACTGTAGTCATTGTGGACAATGGCGTTGATGACCGCCTCGCGCAAAGCGGTTTTATCCACCATGCTTTTTTCGATACGGGTCGGGTAGGCTATTTTCGCAAAGGTACGGTTTTCGGATTCCAGACGCTCAAGCACCCGGTGCGTAGCGGACAACAGGCAACGGTTGCCGTACTCCTCGTTTTCGATCAAGTCGTATTTATCGGTGCCCGCATATTTGGCGACCTTGATTGAAACACCATTATCATCCGCAAGCATATAGGCGGCGTAGTTGTAAGCTCCGTCGTCATCCATCAAATCGAGTGACGACAAAAACTCATTGTTGGGCGAAAGGTTTCGTTCCTCATAATGAATTTTCAACTGCCGGAAGGTCAGATTCTGGCGTGGCGAGCGCATGGTTTGAAGTGATGGAAGCTGCCGCTTGGACAACAAGCCTTCAATCATGCGCTCTGTCATCGGTTGAGAAGAAGCGCCGACACGAATAAAGCAGCCATCCTCCGTCATGCCTCGTGCCCGCAGGTAGTAAGGACGTTGCTGTCCGGCAGACACAACAACGCGGACAATCTCCTTGTCATCGCGTTGCTCATGCGCGACATCAAACAAACCCAGCGTGGCAGGACGAATATTGTTTTTAATGCGGTCAACGATTTGCAACTGCGCCTGGTCGACATCATCCACGCCTGCAACGGAACCATCGTCGTCCACACCGACAAGAATTTCTCCACCACCGGGATAGTTCAGAAACGCGACAACCGAACGTTCAAACTTGTCGGTCAGTTTGCGTTTGAACTCGATGCGGTTGGTCTCGGAAATCGCTGGTTTGCTGCTCATACTCGCTCCCCCCTTTTCGCTTTGGGCAATGCCTTGGCTGTTGCCACCGCCATCTTTGTATACAGTTCAAACAGCTTCTCCAGCCGTTCCGTATCGTTTTTGAAACGGCGACCGATGTAAATCCGTTCCAGCGCTTCGTCATTGCGTTCATGGGCGCGGCGCAGGTTTTCCGGCATGGTTTCGGGGTTGTAGAGGTCGGCGATGGTGGCGGGAAAATGCGCCTCGCGGGCGAGCAGGATGTCTTCGGCAGAGCGGGTGAGGTCGGCTTTGTTTTGCTCGGTGAGCAGCGGCACGGGGAAGGTGTTCCAGCCGAGGGTGTTGGAGTAGCGAAAATCGGTTTTTAATTTGCCGCAAACCGTGGCGATCCAGACTAAATGCAGGCGTGAGGCAATCAGCGCCATGTTCCAGAGCGGGGCGTCGTAGAGGGCAAAGGCTTCACTTGTTACAGTACTTCTGTCATCAATTAAACCGTTAGGCAGGAAAGGACGAGTTTCAGACGAAGTTCTAGGAACTGTAATCGTCCAACGTTTGGCAATATACATCTCACGCATTTGATGAGCACGTTTCGCCATCTCGTTCGCACTCTTGTCTGGACTCGCCAATCGCATTTGCCGCACACCTTCAATGCGCCTGCGAATCGGCTCGATGGACATGGCTTCATCAAGATGTTTGTCTTCAATCCAGAGGCAATAACGGCTCAAGCCTCGAATAAATTCGGCGGAACCATAAATACGCCGAATAAAACGCTTACGTTGAACCGCCGTTAAACCCAATGTTTCGACTTCATGCCCTGTCAGCAGCAAATGTCCGCCATCAACCGGCTTGTTACCAAAGCTCATTTCTCCCAGTTCACCAGATGCCGAAGAAGACTTATCAACAATGACATTCTGCCCAGCCACCAGATAAGCATTAATGTGCTCTACCCCTTTCACCAGCGGCAGGCCATCATCTGCAATGGAAAACAAGCGCCGCATTGCGCCTGCATGGCTGGAAATACCCACGATAGCAACCGTCACACCCGCGTTGTGACTGGCGAGATTCGCCCATTTGAACGAAGTATGCGCGAAAGCGATTTCATGTTTTGTTGCAAAAATCAGCGGCCAGAGAATCGGCACCTGCTGACCCTGGCAAATGGAGTTGGTCGAAACGAAGGCGGCGGTCGCGTTCGTGTGCGTCCCATAATCGGCGGCTTTCATGAACCAGCCCGCCACATAATCGAGTGACTTCCAGCTTTTGGTGCGACCGTTAAAAATGGCTTTCAAATCGGATTTTTGTTCATCGGACTGCCACGTTGAACCCAGATACGGCGGATTACCACAGATATAAGTTTCCCCTCCCTCATTTTCAAAATCAATTTCCGTCTGCTCCAACGGCGTACCGAATAAATCATCAGCGACCCGTTTTACGCCAGTACCAGTAGGCGGACAGATAGCAAGCCAGTCGAGCCGTAATGCATTATCGCAAGTAATCCAGTTGCGCTTGTCCAGCGGCAGAAACGTCATTAATGCCAATTCACGGTCACGGTATAACTCATCGCATTGAAATTCAGCGATGATGAGCGCCAGACGGGCGATTTCTGCCGGAAAATCGCGCAATTCGATACCGCGAAAATTGGTCTTGGGAATCCCGCTGCGGCGCTTTGGCTCGCCCAGGCGTTGGTTGATGTCCGCCTCAATGGCGCGCATCTGCTTGTAAGCGATGACCAGAAAATTGCCGGAACCGCAAGCCGGGTCGAAAACGCGGATTTTCGCCATGCGGTTACGCAGGTTTTTCAGCTTGGCAGCACTTTTACCCGCAGCTTCCAGTTCGGCGCGCAGGTCGTCGAGAAAAAGCGGATTCAAGACCTTCAGGATGTTGGGCACGCTGGTGTAGTGCATCCCCAAGGCGCCGCGCTCTTCATCGTCGGCAACCGCCTGAATCATGGAGCCGAAAATATCGGGGTTGATTTCGCGCCAGTTCAACGCGCCCGCTTGCGTGAGGTAGGCGCGGGCGGTACGGGTGAATCGCGGCGCTTTTGCGCTACCGGAAAACAAGCCGCCGTTCACGTAGGGGAAACCGTCCGCCCAGGTGGGAAGTTTCGCCCCGGCGCGGTCAGCGACAGCGGTGTTCATGGCGCGGAAGATTTCGCTGATGACGAAAGCGGTATTGCTGCCATCGGATTCGCTCATCTGCTCAATGGTATTCGTAAACAATCCATCAAGATGAAAAATACCGGTGTCTTCAGAAAAGAAACAGAAAATCAGCCGCGCCATAAAGTGATTCATTTCGCTGCGCCGTTCTGCCCTGCCCCATTCCGGATTGTTTTTGAGCAGTTCGACGTAGAGGCGGTTTAATCGCCCGGTGGCCTTGATGTCGACCGGATTATTCTTGATTTCCTTGACCGTGGAGATGCCCGCCAGCGGCAGGAAAAAGCCGAAATGTTCCGCAAATTCCGGGTAATCCGAAGCGATGGATTCGCCGCTGTAAAGGTCTTCGGCTTCCAGTGTTTCGCCATCGGTGGCGAGGATGAATTTTGCCTTGGCGGCAGTGGTCTTGGGACTTGCGCGCAGGGACTTGAGCGTATCACTCACACAAGCTGAAGCGCAGGTGGCGATGTGGATATTGTTGCGCTGGAGTACGCCGCCGGGCAGTTCAGAAGCATTGCTGTTGCCGGTACGCAGGCGCTTTAACGTGGTTTCCTTGTTGCCAAAGGCGGCGAGAAAGGCAAAGGGAAACTCTGCCGCGTCAAAGGGTTCGGCTGCCAGCGCGGATACGGCTTCTTCGATTTCTACGGCGTTCATACGACTTGCGCGACCAGATGAGTGTGCCGCGATTCTACCGGAAGGAAAGGCTTGCCCCTCAAACCCTCCGATAAATCTCCGCGCCCCCTTTCACAAACTCCACCGCCTTCGTCTCCAGCCCCTTTTGCCGTGCCTCGTTTTCCGGTACGCCCTGGGCTGCCGCGAGGTCGCGGACTTCCTGGGTGATTTTCATGGCGCAGAAATGCGGGCCGCACATGGAGCAGAAGTGGGCGACTTTGGCGGCGTCGCGGGGTAGGGTTTCGTCGTGGAATTCGCGCGCCTTGTCCGGGTCTAACCCCAGATTGAACTGGTCTTGCCAGCGGAATTCGTATCGGGCTTTGGAGAGCGCGTTGTCGCGGATTTGCGCGCCGGGATGCCCCTTGGCGAGGTCGGCGGCGTGGGCGGCGAGTTTGTAGGTGATGATGCCTTCCTTGACATCGTTTTTGTCCGGCAAGCCCAGATGCTCTTTGGGCGTCACATAGCAGAGCATGGCGGTGCCGTACCAGCCGATCATCGCCGCGCCGATGCCGCTGGTGATGTGGTCGTAGCCGGGGGCGATGTCGGTGGTCAGGGGACCCAGGGTGTAGAAGGGCGCTTCCTTGCAGTATTCCAGTTGCAAATCCATGTTCGCCTTGATGAGGTGCATGGGGATGTGACCGGGGCCTTCGATGATGGTTTGTACGTCGTGTTTCCAGGCGATTTCGGTGAGTTCGCCCAGGGTTTTGAGTTCGGAGAGCTGGGCTTCGTCGTTGGCGTCGTAAATCGAGCCGGGGCGCAAGCCGTCGCCCAGCGAAAAGGCGACATCGTAGGCTTTCATGATGGCGCAAATATCCTCGAAGTGGGTATAGAGGAAACTTTCCTGATGATGCGCGAGGCACCATTTCGCCATGATGGAGCCGCCCCGGCTGACGATGCCGGTCATGCGCGGGGCGGTCAAGGGGATGTAGGAGAGCAGCACGCCCGCGTGGATGGTGAAGTAATCGACGCCCTGCTCCGCCTGTTCAATCAGGGTATCGCGGAAAATCTCCCACGTCAGGTCTTCCGCCTTGCCATTCACCTTTTCCAGCGCCTGATAAATGGGCACGGTGCCGATAGGCACGGGACTGTTGCGGATAATCCATTCGCGGGTTTCGTGGATGTTTTGGCCGGTGGACAAATCCATCACCGTGTCGCCGCCCCAGCGAATCGCCCAGGTCATTTTGTCGACCTCTTCGGCAATCGAGGAGCCAAGCGCGGAGTTGCCGATGTTGGCGTTGATTTTCACGAGAAAATTGCGCCCGATAATCATCGGCTCGGTTTCCGGGTGGTTGATGTTGCAAGGGATGATGGCACGCCCTCTGGCGACTTCGGCGCGCACGAATTCCGGCGTGATTTCGTCAGGCATCAACGCGCCGAAACTGCCGCCGGGATGCTGGCGACTCAACAGGCGCGCCATTTTTTCGCCATTCGCTCCACTCTGGCGCAGGGTTTCCAGATAGGCTTGTCGATTCAGATTTTCCCGAATCGCCACGAATTCCATTTCCGGCGTGATGATGCCCTGGCGGGCGTAGTGCATCTGCGAAACATTTTGCCCCACCTTGGCGCGGCGCGGCTTTCTGATGAGACCGGGGAAACGCTGCCCTTCCAGTTCCGGGTCGCTCGCCGCCCGGCTCGCCCGTTCGCGCCCATAGGCGGAAGTCAGCCCTTCGAGCGTTTCGGTGTCGCCGCGTTCGGCAATCCACGCTTCACGCAGGGCGGGCAGACCGGAACGAATATCAATGCGGGCGGCGGGGTCGGTGTAAACGCCGGAACAGTCGTAGATGAAGACGGGAGGATTTTTCTCGACCTGGGCGGACGCGCTGATGGGGGTATCGGCCTGGGAGACTTCCCGCATCGGCACGCGAATATCGGGGCGCGAACCTTGCACGTAAATTTTGCGGGAATTAGGCAACGGCTCCACGGCGGCGCGGTCAACTTGAGCGGCGGCGGCGGTGAAGGTAGTGAGGGTAGATTCGGGGGGGATGTTTACAGATACGGCAGACATGGTTTTCCTTGCGTAAAACGGAGGACGAGCCATCGCCAAGGAAGTGTGCCGGAAGTGTTTTCCGCGTTTCCCTACATCGGCATGACCCGTACAGGTTCAAAGGGTCATCTCTCAGCGCCGGAACATCCGCCGCACCCCTAACGAAGCCTGCGAAGGTACTGGAAAGCGGCGGTTTACGCAATGTGTGCGAATCATCGTCCAAAGCAGTTGGCGAGAAATCCTCGGTAACTGAATCCGCATGTTGCTGTTCAATCAGTAGCTTTCCGGTTCGATTGAGCCACCTTTACCCTCGATTGCACCACCCGTTTCTTCGATTGCACCACCTTCATCCGCCTCTTGCCGCCGATAAAACTCCCAATAATTGTGTAGTCAGCGGCGACACAACCCCGAAATCCGGGAACTGCTCGGCAAACTGCATCATGCGGCGCAGGTTGCGCGCCGCGAAGCTGCGCCCGTAGCTGGCGCTCAATTGTGTCGCCAGTGACGACACAATCTTCTGCCCATACTCCCGTGCGCTGGTGGTTCAGAATTTCACTGTTGCCCCGCTACCCGATGCGCCAGAACAAAAACACTGTGGCGCTGTTCGCCTGCTGCGCCAAGGCACGACGGGCTTCCTCAATCAAGCCGGATACAGTAGCAAAGAGATCGCTTTGCGCCGGAAGCGCGGCGGCGCTGCCGGTCTTTTTATGAGTTGCCATTGGTGTCCTCCTCGTCAGGGGGTTCGGGTTCGTCATTGCCCGCGCCTTAGCGGATGGCGGCGAGGAGTGGTGGGTTTGTCAGTGATCATAGCTATCCAATTTTGCTCTTGCCGACAAAATTTGTTCCACAAGTGGTAGGAATGCAACACATTTTCATTTGGCGTTCAGGTTGATCCATCTACAACCAAGCCCTCCTCTCGACTTCTTTTAAGAAGAGCGAGCAGAACTACACATTGTTTCCCGTTTGGAATTTTTGCAGGGATCTGCATGGCGATCTTGAGCACACCAAGCTCTTTTTCCGTGAGAAGTCCCTTTTCGAGGAGCGTCTTATGTACGAGAGACCATTTTTCTGCAGGGATAGCCAGTGCATGTCGTTGTACTTCGATACCGTTGTCGATTTTCTGTGTTTGTCTGGCGGTTCTTGTTTCTGCCGCCTGATCGTCGAAAGACAGAAGTCGATCATAAAACTCAGAAGGAAGATGTTTTTCAATATTTTCGATACACTCCTGTATCCGTGTCCAGCAGGCTTCCTTCTTGCACCATTCGGAAATATTCGAGACAAGTGAAGGGCTGGTGATGTCTTCGTTTACCTCTCTGGACACAACAATGATGGTTTTTTCCAATATCGTGTCGATATGCTGTGAATTCCAGATGCCAATGAAGTCTATGCAAGCTTTTTTTCGCTTTGTGATTTCGCTGAGTACCGCCAGCGTATAGGCCACGATATTTGCACGGTATCCCCCGTTATACCAAGGTTGCGCGGACACAATACGTTCAGCGGCACGAAAGATCAGCCCACGTGCAACGGCACACTTGAAATAAAATTCGTTGAATCTATCGGGTGATTTTTCCCATTCGCTGCCGATACGAGCTGCGTATCGTGCGAAATTCTTTTGAGAGCCAAGATTCACCCATCTTGGATGGTCATCCCATACATTTTCGAACTTCGCAAGATCGGTCTTTGTGAACATCTGTGGTTTGGGATGTTCGGCCTTGAACCGTCGCTGTTCACCTGGGGTGAGCTTTGACTGGGCATCGGCGTACTGACCACGCGCACGCTCGTAAAACCATTTTGTTTCGCGTTGCGAGCCTTGCTGTGCTGGAGCCCAGATGCGCCGCGAAAACTCTTCCATCCGAACGTGGAATGGATGGTTGGAGAAAAAGTCCGCAGCATTGACCCGATTCTGGGTATTCGCATACTCGGAGATTTTTGGAACGACCGTTTCACTTTGCAGACTGTCAGTAATGACAGACAGTTTCATCTGCACAAATATATGTGACAGATCGGCCTTGTCTTGCTTTTGTGTATGAAAAAGTGAGGCCGTGGTCTGGCCGCCATTCACGATCTGAAGATCGACAATTTCTGTGATAGAAAGACCGGTATCCGTTGTTTCTGTCTCGACGGACTGTGCTGTCGCTGTAATTCCATTGTTGTAGGCAAAGAACATTCCCGGCTCATTCAAAATTGTTGCCCTGATGCCGCGATTAACGTTTCCTCGTGCTTGAAGAAAGGTTCGTACGTTCTGTTCAAGCAGGCGTGCCCCGAATTTTTCATACAAAGTCGCCAGGATTCCGGCTGGCATTACTACCAGATAAGACTGATAAGCATCTGTTCCCAAGTGTGCAGGGAGGCAAGGAATGCCTTTGCCGAAAATCTGTTTGAAATCAAGATCGAGTGCTTCCTTGTGGCTACGGGAACTTTTCTGGCGATGAAGGCGGGAAATGTCCCAGATATGGTGACTGGTCGGAATTCCTGCCACTTGAGAATCAGGAATGTCCTGGATTCTTTCGCTCAGGGTGCGCTCGGAAAAGAGGAACAGATTGATCTGGTGAATCGTGCTTTTCCGGTCAGCGATTTGTTTAGCAAGTCCATACTCCGGTGATGTGACTTCCAGTTCACCCGCCAATCCTCTATTGATGCTGGCCTCGAAGAAATTGGTGATGCGCTTGAATGCCGCATCCACGTCTGTTCTGGTCAGCGACTCCAGTTCGTTGCGGGAATCAAAGTCAGCAGCAAAGAGGTTCAGGACGCCTTCGTCGTTGAACCAGTAACCATCCACGCGCATTCCCCGCTGTGCCTTGAAATGGCACAGTTCAAAGCCTTCTGTGAATCCGGTTTCGACAAGCTCATCTGCGACGATTTCCATGAATTTTGAAAGCTGGAAGTCATTGTTCGCTTCTGCACCAGCCAACACTTCCTGACGAAAATCATGGAAAAACTCTTCTCTGCTCTGTTCCATCAGTTGTCTCCAAAGACTGCTGCCCCATCACATTCATATGGCGCAATAGCCTCCAACTTTATGCCATATGATGCATTAATGATCCCAGCCGGTAGTAGTGATCGAATCAGGCGCGGGAATTCATCCTGAACAAAATAGGTAGCCACGCCGCTGATCACAAAGGCTGGCTCATCATAATCGGACAAAGGTACATAACCATACTCCACCAGTTTACGGTCGAACATCTGAACGAAATCTGTCCCTTCCAGTTGATTCAGGACAGCAGCGACAAGTTCATTGAGTGATCGTGCGTTTACAGCGTCCGGCAGATTGCTCAGTCGATAAATACGCAAAAACAGCGCATCGTTGAGGGATTCGAGCTGATCCTCGGACGAGATACGGACAGTATTGCGCTCAGTTCCCGATAGAGATTTGACCTCCACAGCCGTATTGCCAAAGATGAAATCCTGGTGTGACCTTTCGGGGCCAAGCCAGGCATCAATGCCGCGCTCAACGCATAAGTGCATAAAGGCGATGCTGTTGACATGCGTTAAGAGGGGGCGGGGATCATATCAAGGGGGCACAAACCATTCAAGTTTTTCCGAGGCCAGAGGTTGATGAGGGTGGTAGCGGTTTGCAGAGCGGTTTCGGGGACACAAGCGAAGTCAGTTCCCTTGGGGAAGAAGCG